>JAKAFA010000115.1 GCA_021818185.1 Pseudomonadota bacterium
CCCCCGACATGGGCGTGGGTGCGGAAATGCACACCCTCGGCCTCGAGCTGCCGGACGCGGCGGTCGATCACCGCCTTGTCCAGCTTGAAATCAGGGATGCCGTAGCGCAGAAGGCCGCCGACCTTGGCGTTCTTTTCGAACACCACCACCGCGTGGCCGGCCCGCGTCAATTGCTGCGCCGCCGCCAGGCCGGCGGGGCCGGAGCCCACCACCGCCACCCGCTTGCCGGTGCGCGGCCGCGCCAGGTCGGGCTTGATCCACTGCTCGTCCCAGGCCCGTTCGACGATGGCCGCCTCAATGGTCTTGATGGCCACCGGCGCGTCTTCCAGGTTCAGGGTGCAGGCCGCCTCGCAGGGTGCGGGGCAGACCCGGCCGGTGAATTCGGGGAAGTTGTTGGTGGCGTGCAGGGAATCCGCCGCCTCCTTCCACCGCTTGCGATAGACCAGATCATTCCAGTCGGGGATGATGTTGTTGACCGGGCAGCCCTGGTGGCAGAACGGCACGCCGCAATCCATGCAGCGGGCGCCCTGGCGGCCCAGTTCGTCCTCGGGCAGCGGCCGGGTGAATTCGTGATAGTGCGTGAGGCGCTCCGCCACCGGTTCAGCATCGGGGGTGCGGCGGGCGAATTCCTTGAAGCCGGTCGGCTTGCCCATCTCAGCGCCCTCCCGCAGCAAGGGGACGGGGGTCCTGAGCCCGTTGCATTTCGAGCAGGGCGCGCCGGTAATCCACCGGCATCACCTTGACGAACTTGGGCATGTAATACTCCCAGTTGAGCAGAATGTCATGGGCACGCTTCGAGCCGGTGTAGTGGACGTGGCTGCGCAGCAGCGTGCGGATCCGGGTGGAATCGTCGCGGGTCATGTCGTGCATGACGTCGACCATTCCATGGCCTTCCAGGTCGCCGGCCTGGTTCTCGTAGACGGCGTTGGCCTCTTCCTCGGCGGCCACCGGCTCCAGTTCCACCATGGAGAGGTTGCAGCGGCGGGCGAAATCGCCGGCCTCGTCCAGAACATAGGCGACGCCGCCCGACATGCCGGCGGCGAAATTGCGCCCGGTGGCGCCGATCACCAGGACGCAGCCGCCGGTCATGTATTCGCAGCCGTGGTCGCCCACGCCCTCGACCACCGCGATGGCCCCGGAATTGCGCACGGCGAAGCGTTCGCCGGCCACGCCGCGGAAATAGCACTCGCCGTCGATGGCACCGTACATCACCGTGTTGCCGACGATGATGTTGTCCTCGGCCACCAGATGCGAGCCCTGGGGCGGACGCACGATGAGGCGGCCGCCCGACAGGCCCTTGCCGACATAGTCGTTGGCCTGGCCCTCCAGTTCCAGGGTGACGCCGCGGGCCAGGAAGGCGCCGAACGACTGGCCCGAGGTACCCGCCAGCTTGACGCGCAGCATGTCCTCGGCCAGCCCGGCATGGCCGTGCCGCTTGGCGATTTCACCCGACAGCATGGCGCCGACCGAGCGGTCGATGTTGCGCACCGGCTTGGCGATCACCACCCGGCGCTCGCCGGCGATGGCCGGCATGCCCTCGGCGATCAGTTCGCGGTCCAGCACCTTGTCGATGTCGTGCTCCTGCGCCTCGCAACGGCGGACGGGGACGCCCGGACCGGCCTCGGCCTGGTGGAACAGCCGGCTGAAATCCAGCCCCTTGGCCTTCCAGTGGTCCACCGCCTTCGAGGTGTCGAGCAGGTCGGCGCGGCCGATCATCTCCTCGAAACGGCGGAAGCCCAGCTTGGCCATCCAGGCCCGCACCTCCTCCGCCACGAAGAAGAAGTAGTTGATGACGTGCTCGGGCTGGCCCTTGAACCGCTTGCGCAGCTCGGGATCCTGGGTGGCGACGCCGACCGGGCAGGTGTTGAGATGGCACTTGCGCATCATGATGCAGCCGGCGGCGATCAGCGGCGCGGTGGCGAAGCCGAACTCGTCGGCGCCCAGGAGCGCCCCCACCACCACGTCGCGGCCGGTGCGCAAGGCGCCGTCCACCTGGACGGAAATGCGGCCGCGCAGCTTGTTCAGCACCAGGGTTTGGTGGGTCTCGGCCAAGCCGATCTCCCACGGGCTGCCGGCATGCTTGATGGACGTCAGCGGCGAGGCGCCGGTGCCGCCGTCGAAGCCGGAAATGGTGACATGGTCGGCCTTGGCCTTCGACACGCCGGCCGCCACCGTGCCCACCCCGATTTCCGACACCAGCTTGACCGAGATGCGGGCCGCCGGGTTGACGTTCTTCAGGTCGAAGATCAACTGGGCCAGGTCTTCGATGGAATAGATGTCATGGTGCGGCGGCGGGCTGATCAGGCCGACGCCGGGAGTGGAATGACGGACCCGGGCGATGTTCTGGTCCACCTTGTGGCCGGGCAGCTGGCCGCCCTCGCCGGGCTTGGCGCCCTGGGCCATCTTGATCTGGATGTCGTCGGCGTTGACCAGGTATTCGGCGGTGACGCCGAACCGGCCCGAGGCCACCTGCTTGATGGCCGAGCGCATGGTATCGCCGTTGGGCAGCGGCTTGTAGCGCTCGGACAACTCGCCGCCCTCGCCGGTGTTCGACTTGCCGCCGATCCGATTCATGGCGATGGCGAGCGTGGTGTGGGCTTCCCACGAGATGGAGCCGAACGACATCGCGCCGGTCGCAAAGCGCTTGACGATCTCCGCCGCCGGCTCGACCTCGTCGACCGAAATGCCGTTGCCGGCGGGTGTGATCTCGAACAGGCCGCGCAGGGTCAGCAACCGGCGCGACTGGTCGTCGATCTGGCGCGAGAAGTCCTGGAAGCGCTCGAAGGAATTGCTGCGCACCGCATGCTGCATGGCCGCGATGGAGTCCGAGGTCCAGGCATGCTCTTCCCCGCGCAGGCGCAGCGCATACTCGCCGCCGGCATCCAGCGCGTTGCGGTAGACCAGGGCGTCGGAATAGGCCAGCTTGTGGCGGCGCACCGCCTCCTCGGCCACCTCGCGGGCGCCGACGCCCTCGACGCGGCTGGCGGTGCCGGCGAAATATTTGGACAGGAACGCCGAGGACAGGCCCACCGCGTCGAAGATCTGCGCGCCGCAATAGGATTGATAGGTGGAGATGCCCATCTTGGCCATCACCTTCAGAATGGCCTTGTCCATCGCCTTGATGTAGCGCTTCTGCACCTCGGCCGCCGAAAGCGGCTCGGGCAGGCTGTGGCGCAGCGCCTCCAGCGTCTCGAAAGCGAGATAGGGGTTGATCGCCTCGGCGCCATAGCCGGCCAGGCAGCAGATGTGATGGACCTCGCGCGCCTCGCCGGTCTCGACCACCAGGCCGGCCTGGGTGCGCAACCCTTCGCGGATCAGGTGGTGATGCACGACCGACACCGCCAGCATCGACGGGATCGGGATGCGCTCGGCCGACAGGTTGCGGTCGGACAGGATCAGGATGTTGTACCCCTCGCCCACCTGGGCCTGGGCCTGGGCGCACAGGGCGGCAACCGCATCTTCCATGCCGGCGGCGCCCTGGCTGGCCGGCCAGGTGATGTCCAGGGTCACGGCGCGGAAGCCCGAGCCCGGCACCTGCTCGATGCGGCGGATCTTCTCCAGATCCTCGTTGGTCAGGATGGGCTGGCGCACCTCAAGCCGCTTGCCCTCGTGCCCATGGTCGACCGCCAGCAGGTTGGGCCGCGGACCGATCAGCGACACCAGGCTCATCACCGATTCCTCGCGGATCGAATCGATGGGCGGATTGGTGACCTGGGCGAAACACTGCTTGAAGTAATTGAACAGCGACTTCGGCCTGGACGACAGCACCGCCAGCGGCGTGTCGGTGCCCATCGAGCCCACCGCCTCCTGGCCGGTGACGGCCATGGGCTGCATCAGGAACTTGACGTCCTCCTGGGTGTAGCCGAAGGCCTGCTGGCGGTCCAGCAGGGTGCCGGCGTCACCCGCCTGGGGCGCTACCGGAATGTCCAGCTCCTCCAGGACGATCTGGGATTCATCCAGCCACTGGCGATAAGGCTTGGCCTTGGTCAGCGCCGCCTTGACCTCGGAATCGTCGATGATGCGGCCCTGTTCCAGGTCGATCAGCAGCATCTTGCCGGGTTGCAGCCGCCACTTCTTGACGATCCGTTCCTCGGGGATGGTCAGCACGCCCATCTCGGAGGCCATGATCACCTTGTCGTCAGTGGTGACCAGGTAGCGGGCCGGGCGCAACCCATTGCGGTCCAGCGTCGCGCCGATCTGGCGCCCGTCGGTGAAGCACACCGCGGCGGGGCCGTCCCACGGCTCCATCAGGGCGGCGTGGTATTCGTAGAAGGCGCGCCGTTCCTCGTCCATCAGCGGGTTGCCCGCCCACGCCTCGGGGATCAGCATCATCATGGCGTGGGCCAGGTCGTAGCCCCCCATCACCAGCAGTTCCAGCGCGTTGTCGAAGCTGGCCGAATCCGATTGGCCTTCGGGGACCAGGGGGAACAGCTTGGCCAGGTCGTCGCCCAGCACCGGCGAGCGCAGCGCCTGGCGGCGCGCCCGCATCCAGTTCAGGTTGCCGCGGAGCGTGTTGATCTCGCCGTTATGCGAGATCATCCGGAACGGATGGGCCAGCCGCCAGCTGGGGAAGGTGTTGGTGGAGAAACGCTGGTGCACCATGGCCAGCGCCGAGACCAGCCGAGGGTCCGAAAGATCGCGATAGTAGACGCCCACCTGATCGGCCAGCAGCATGCCCTTGTAGACCAGGGTGCGCGACGACAGCGACGGCAGATAGAAGTCGGCCTCGGCGCCGGCCGGCGCCTGGGTCTCGGCCTGCTTGCGGATCACGAACAGCTTGCGCTCGAAGTCCTGCTGGCCGGCGCAGGCGGCGCCCCTGCCGACGAACACCATGCGCACCACCGGCTCGGACGGCTTGACGCTCTCGCCCAGCCCGGACCCATCGGTCGGCACGTCGCGCCAGCCCAGCAGGGCCTGGCCCTCGGCGGCGATCAGGCGCGCCAGCACCTGCTCGCAGGCCGCGCGCCGCGCGGGATCACGCGGCAGGAACACGCAGCCGGCGCCATAGGTGCCCAATTCCGGCAGGGTGATTCCCTGCTCGGCCGCCACCGCACGCAGGAACGCATCGGGCAGTTGAATCAGAATGCCGGCGCCGTCGCCGGCCAGCGGATCGGCTCCCACCGCGCCGCGATGGGTCATGTTGACCAGGATTTCCAAACCCTGACGAACGATGTCGTGGGACTTGCGGTTCTTGATGTCGACGATGAAGCCGACGCCGCAGGCGTCGTGCTCATACCTTGGATCGTAAAGTCCCTGCGCTTCCGGCAATCCGCTCATATCTCACTTTTTCCTCTGGACCCTGGCGCGGCGGATTCGCCGCCGCGGGTCGACCAAAATGCCGCTTGGGAAACGGTCCCCCGTCTCCCCCAAACCAAACGGGCTTTTCCCCCGCCCGTTCGGCACACAAAGGTGACTTCATACGTCATATCTCCGCCTTCGCCAAGTGGCGGGTCGGGGCTCTCCATAGGAAAAACGCCCATCCCGGCGTTCTGGACTACCCCGGCGGGGGAGTCCACACCACCCGTTTGCACCCCCCTACGGACCGGCGCAGTCGAGCCATGACGACGACAGCCTTCCCAACCCCCGCGGGAGCGGCTATTGTTCGCAGCTGGGGAAAGTGTCCGATTGCGCGAATTGGGCTTTCCTGACTTATCTTGTGCGGAAGATTATCCAAGTCTTTGCGCCGATCAGGGATAGACCTGTTCAAATGAGCGATGATATCGAGCTTTTCGACTCTCCGTCTCCGGCGGCGGCTCCCGCGACGGCGAGCGGCGGGGACGAGTTGTTCTTCGATGACGACCCCGCGCCCGCGCCCTCCGCCTCCGGCGGTTCGGGCAGCATGAAGGAACGCCTCGCCCAGTACCTCGATCTGTTCGCGGTGGACGCCGAGGCCGAAGGCCTGATCCGTGACGGCTGCGCCGCGGTGGTGACGGCCAGCGGCGAGTTGGTCGAGGAGGCCACCGCCTGGGTGGCGCGCTACCCCGCCTTTGCCGAAAAGCTGACCGCCGACGCCCGCGCCACCCTGTCGGGCGTGCTGGTCGAGCACTGGGGACATCTGTACAAGGCGGAATTCACCGCCGATTACTTGGCCACCGCGCAGCAACTGGGCTTCATGCTGGCCTATCTCGACCTGGGCGCGTCGTGGTACCAGTCCATGGCCTCGGCCGGCGCGTCGCGGGCCCTGGCCCGCACCCGCGGCCACAAACGGTTCGATTCCCTTGCCCAGGCCCTGGGCAAGGCGGTGCTGCTGGACGTCTCGGTGGTCACTCACGATTACTTCGAGGCGGCCAAGCAGACCAAGGCCAAGCTGATCACCGACCTGGCGCTGGGCTTCGAGCGGTCGATCAAGGGCGTGGTGGACGAGGTCGGCGCCATGGCCGCCACGCTGAAGTCCCATTCCGACGAGATGCTGTCGCGCCTGTCGCACATGGATTACGAGACGGTCAACATGGCCGCCGCGGCGGAAGAGGCGTCCTACAGCGTCGACAATATCGCGCGCAACACCAGCGACCTGGCCACCTCGATCGAAGGCATCCTGACCAATGTGGTCCGCACCGCCGAAGCGGCGGCCACCGCGGCCGACGCGGCCGAAAGCGCCGACGCCGCCATGCGCGGCCTGCTGGACGTCGCCGGTCGCATCGGCAAGATCGGACAGACCATCGAAGCCATCGCCCGCCAGACCCGCATGCTGGCTCTGAACGCCACCATCGAAGCGGCGCGGGCCGGCGCCGCCGGCCGCGGCTTCGCCGTGGTGGCGCAGGAGATCAAGAACCTGTCGGAGCAGACCAGCCGCGCCACCCATGAGATCGCCGCCTCGGTGGGCGAGGCGGTCACCGCGACCAATTCGGCGGTAAACACCATCCACAACACCGTCTCGTCGGTGACCGCCATCAACGGCGTCGCCATCGAGGTGCGCGAATCGGTCGAACGCCAGACCCAGGCCACCACCACCATCGCCAACCATGTCGGCGAAGCGGCCAGCGGCGCCAAGGCGGTGACCTCGTCGGTCAACAGCGCCATCGAGGCCCTGGGCGTGTCGGCCACCGCCGCCGGCGAGTTGAACCGTTCGGCCGACGCCCTGGCCGCCAAGGCGACCCATATGCGCAACGAGGTGGATTCCTACCTCGTCCGCCTGCGCGAGATGGCCTGATCCCGAACCGGCGCCGACGCCGTCAGGCGGTGCGCCGCAGCTTCTTGATGAAGATCCAGTAGGTGCCGAGGATCGGACTGATCTTCAGGTGCACTCGCACCTTGTAGTCGCGCCGGCCGACGCCGCAATCGAAGACGACGTTGAGGTCGTTGGTCGCCACGCCCCGCTGGAATTCGGCGGCGATGGCCGAGGCGCCGGCCCAGCGGGCGACCTCGCCGAAGAAGTCGCGGCCGACCAGCGGCGCCCGCAGGGCAGCGCCCTCGTCGGGCTCGGTGTCGTTGTAGGCCACGACCTTGCCGCTACGGTCCAGTTCGACGGCGCCAAACGGCAACCGGGGGATGTCCTCCGCCCCGACCTGGCTGAGCGGATTATCCGGATCAGCCTCGTCGTAGGCGAAGACCGTCATATTCCACGGTCCTGCTTTGGTCGTCGTCGTCCCCATTTCACCAACGCTGCCTTTGGCCCTTATCGCCGCCAGGAATTTGCCGTATTATCCTGGGCGGGTCCACAGGGAAAAGAGAGCGATCATGGAACTGGAAGTTCGTGACGGCCGGGTGGAGGTCGCCCTTCCCGCCGTAATCGACCTTCCGGCCGCCGCCGACCTGCGCGACACCCTGCTGGACGCACTGGCCCGTGATTCCGGGGGCGACGTCGTGCTGAAGGCGGACGGGGTGGAGCGCATCTCGACCGCCGCGGTACAGGTCGTCCTGGCCGCCGCGTCCAGCTTCCGGGCCGCGGCGCGGCGCATCGAAGTGGCGGGGGCCACCCCGCCGGTCACCGAGGCTTTCCGCCTCCTCGGCCTGGGGGCCGAACTGGACTTGGTTTCGTAGAGCAGGGGAAACTCATGGCAAAAAGCGTTCTGGCTGTCGACGATTCCAAGACGATGCGCGACATGGTGTCGTTCACGTTGCGCGGCGCCGGCTATCAGGTGGTCGAAGCGGATAACGGCGTCAACGCGCTGAAGGCGCTTCACGGCCAGAAGGTCGACGTCATCATCACCGACGTCAACATGCCGGAAATGGACGGCATCACCCTGGTCAAGCGCATCCGCGGCCTGCCGCAGCATGCCGGAACCCCGGTGTTGATCCTGACCACCGAAAGCGACCAGAGCAAGAAGGACGAGGGCCGCGCCGCCGGCGCCACCGGGTGGATCGTCAAGCCGTTCAGCCCGGACAAGCTTTTGCAGATCGTCGCCAAGGTGTGCCCGTAGGCGTGGGACGCCGCGGCGGCGGATGGGGGAGAAAGCGAAGATGGCCGAAGACCAGAGCACCGATCTGTCGCGCTTCAAGGCCACCTACTTCGAGGAATGCGCCGAGCTGCTGACCACCGCCGAGGAGACCATCGCCCGCCTGCAGGACGGCAGCGCCAGCGACGACGACCTCAACGCCGTGTTCCGTTGCGTCCATTCCATCAAGGGCGGAGCCGGCGCCTTCTCGTTCGACGGCCTGGTGCACTTCGCCCACGTGCTGGAAACCTCCCTCGACCTGTTGCGTTCGGGCCGCGCGGCGATGACGCCCCAGGTGGCCGACCTGCTGGTGCGCGGCAACGACGTGCTGGGCGATTACGTCCGCGCCGCACAGGAAGGCGTCGAACTGCCGCCCGGCCACGGTCGCGAGATCATGGACCAGCTGGCGGCGATCATCACCGGCGCCCCCGTGGCGGCCGCCGTCTCGGCCCCCGCCCCTGCTGCTGCCCCCGCCGCCGCTCCGCCGGCCGATCCCGCCGAACGGAAGTGGTGCATTCTGTTCCAGCCGGCCCCCGGCATGCTGCGGACCGGCAACGATCCGCTGCTGCTGCTGCGTGAACTGGCCGGACTGGGCGTCATGACCGTCGAGGCCGACCGCACCCGCCTGCCCGGCCTGGCCGAGATGGACGCGATGGAAAGCTACCTGTCGTGGACCGTCACGGTGGTCACCGACAAGCCGCGCGCCGCCATCGAGGAGGTGTTCGAATTCGTCTCGGGCGACACCGCCACGGTCAGCATCGAGGCGATCTCGCCCGGCGCCCCCGACGAGGCCGCCGCCGCCGAGGCGACCGAGGGCGAGGGCTGGGGCCTGTTCACCCCGCTGGCCGCCGCTGCGCCCGCCGTCGCCGAGCCGCCGCGACCGGCCGCCGCCGCTCCCAAGGCTGACACCCCCAAAGCCGACGCCAGCGCCCACGGACCGGTGCATACCGCCTCGATCCGCGTCGACCTCGACAAGATCGACCGTCTGGTCAACATGGTGGGCGAGTTGGTGATCACCCAGGCGATGCTGGGCCAGCAGACCACCCACTTCTCGGTGGAATCCCATCCCGAACTGATCCAGGGCCTGCAGGAGCTGTCGCACCACACCCGCGAGTTGCAGGAAAGCGTGATGGCCATCCGCGCCCAGCCGGTCAAGGCGCTGTTCAGCCGGGCGCCACGCCTGGTCCGCGACCTGTCGGCCAAACTGGGCAAGCAAGTCCGCCTGGTGATGAGTGGCGAGAACACCGAGGTGGACAAGACGGTCATCGAGCAATTGTCCGACCCGATGACCCACCTGATCCGCAACTCGCTGGATCACGGCCTGGAAACCCCCGAGGAGCGGACGGCCGCCGGCAAGCCGGCGGAAGGCACCGTCCACTTGGCGGCCGAGCACCGGTCGGGCCGGATCATCATCGAGGTCGGCGACGACGGCCGCGGCATCGACCGCCGGCGCGTGCTGGAGAAGGCCGTCGAAAAGGGTCTGGTTGAACGCGGGTCCCAGCTGACCGACGAACAGATCGATGCGCTGATCTTCGCCCCCGGCTTCTCCACCGCGACCGAGGTCTCCGACGTGTCGGGCCGCGGGGTCGGCATGGACGTGGTGCGCAAGAACATCCAGGACGTGGGCGGTCGCGTGGTGGTGCAATCCACCCCCGGCCAAGGCAGCCGCTTCATCCTGTCCCTGCCCCTCACCCTGGCGGTGATGGACGGCATGCTGGTGGCGGTGGGCGGCCAACGCTACGTGCTGCCGCTGACCAATATCGTCGAATCCCTGCGCCCCACCCAACAGCAGGCCCGCTCGCTGGTCAATATCGGCAACGTGCTGGTGCTGCGCGGCGAATACATCCGCCTGATCCCGCTGCACCAGTTGTTCGGCATCGCCGACGCGGTCACCGACCCGACCCGCGCCCTGGTGGTGGTCGTCGAGACCGAAGGCGGCGACCGCATCGGCCTGCAAGTCGATGAATTGCTGGGCCAGCAGCAGGTGGTCATCAAGTCGCTGGACGCCAATTACCGGCCGGTCCAGGGCATTTCGGCCGCCACCATCCTGGGCGACGGCCGGGTGGCGTTGATCCTGGACGTCGGCGCGCTGCGGGCCATGGGCGAGCGGATGCCGGGGGCCGGCGGCGCCGAGCCCATGCCGGCCGAAGCCGCCGAATAGGCCTGAAAAGGGGGGGAAAACCAGATGCAGAACGCACCGGATGCCGTCGCCAGCGACGCCGCTGCCGGGGAAGCCCGCCAGTTCATCTCGTTCACCATCGGCGACGAGGAATACGGCGTCGACATCATGGCGATCCGCGAAATCAAGGGCTGGACCGCCACCACCGAACTGCCCAACACGCCGCCCTATGTCCGCGGGGTGATCAACCTGCGCGGCGCCATCGTGCCGATCTTCGACCTGCGCACCCGGTTCGGCGGCGGCGTCACCACCGCCTCGGCCCGCCACGTCATCATGGTGGTCTCGGTGCGGGCCCGGGTGGTCGGCATCCTGGTGGATGCGGTGGCTGACATCATCACCATCACTGCCGGCAACATCCAGCCGGTCCCCGAGTTGGAACGCAAGACGGATTCCACCTTCCTCTCGGGGCTGGTGACCGTGGAGGGGCGCATGGTCGCCCTGCTCGACCTCGATTCGCTGTTCGATGCGGAACTGACCGCCGACCTCCATTCCTTCGCCGCCTGATGGCATCCGGCGACGGCCTTGCGCGGAACGCCGTGATCCCGCGGCCACCAGGCAAGGCGTCGGGCGGAAGGCCGCCGGGGCGCCCCCCGCTTCGCCATGATCTGCCGGAGGAACCTCGAAATGCGCCTGGAAGACGTCCGGATCGCACCTAAGATTTTCTTCGCGGTGGCGCTGCTCGGAGCCATCGCACTGGCGGCCACCGTCGTCGCCGACCTGAAGATGAAGGGGATCGACGATGGCTTTAGCGGCCTGGTCGACCACGAAGCCAAGGCGGTCAAGGATCTGAGCGCGGCCAACATCCGCCTGCTCGACATCGGCATACAGGGCTTCAAGATCGGCGCCGAAGTGGACGACGCCCGCATCAGACGGGTTTCCAGCATGCTCGATGCGGCCCACGGCCAGTACGGGGAGTCCATGGCGGCGGCCAAGAAGGATCTGCCCGGTCTTTCATCCCGCATCGACGAGGTGGATAGCCAAGTCGAGAAGGCCTATGCCATCGCCGACCAGGTCCGCAACCTAGCCATGAACCACCAGGGGAGCGACGGCCTTGCCCTGATGCGCGAGAAGGGCGAGCCGGCCATGCTGGCGGCCCGCAAGCTGTTCGCCGCGCTGACCCAGGACGTGGAATCCCGTGCCGACCGCCAGTCCGAACGGCTGACCGAGGTCACCAATTCGACCATCCTCCTGGTCTCGGGCCTCGTCCTGGCTGGCCTGATCCTGTCGACCATTGCCGGCCTGTTCCTCATCCAGCGGGGCGTGTCGTCGCCGCTGGCCCTGATCGGCGCGACCATGGACCGGCTGGCGGCCAACGACCTGGCGGTGAAAATCGAGGGCGAGCAACGCAAGGACGAAATCGGCGACATGGCGCGGGCGGTGGCGATCTTCAAGCAGAACGCCATCGACAAGCGGCGGATGGAGGCCGAGGCCGAAGCGGGGCGCGCGGCGCGCGCCAAGGCCGAGGCGGCGCAGCGGGCGCACGAGGCGGCCGT
>JAKAFA010000359.1 GCA_021818185.1 Pseudomonadota bacterium
GTTTCACCCGCCACCGCTTCCATGTTCAGCCACTCCAGCCGTCCATACCACGTTGATTTCTATATCAGATTCACGCCATTTGGTCACGAAATGGCTCGGCCATCTGGGAAATCCGGGTTAATCTGGAATGAAGTCAGCGGCGTGGCCGGAAATCCGCACCGCCTCTGCGACATCCGAGGAATACGCAGGGCGCAAACACCCGATTTCCTTTCGTGACGTCCTGAACCCTTCGGCCCCTGCGGTTCTGGAACGCCTCGGGCGAAAAGCCGGCCGGTGGCGGAACGGCCGAGGACGGTGCGACCGGGCTAGGCCCCGGTCGCGAGGCGGCCGGGGCCGGCCGACCAGGCCGCTTCCGCCCGGCCCTATGGCGCCCGGCCGGGAGATGCGGGGCGGCGGCCGGCCTCCTTGCCGGGCGGGATATTTGCGGGCCGGCGATGCCTACAGATATCTGCGGCGAACCAATCCGGGTGCAGCGGCGGCCGAGGGGGAAGGACATGTGCGGACTGGCGGGCATCTTCGATACGCGCGGCCGGCGACCCATCGACACCGCCGCCCTGCGGCGCATGAGCGAGGTCCAGGCCCATCGCGGCCCGGACGGACGGGGCGAGCATGTGGGGCCGGGCATCGGCCTGGCCCATCGCCGCCTGGCCATCATCGACCTGGGGGGCGGCCATCAGCCCCTGGCCAACGAGGACGGCTCGGTGCTGGTGGTGTTCAATGGCGAGATCTACAATTACGCCGTGCTGGCGGCGGAGCTGGCGACCGCCGGCCATCGCTTCCGCACCCACAGCGATACCGAGGTCATCGTCCATGCCTGGGAAGAATGGGGGATGGGCGCGGTCGACCGTTTCGACGGCATGTTCGCCTTCGCCCTGTTCGATGCCGGCCGCGAGACGCTGGTCCTGGCCCGCGACCGCCTGGGCAAGAAGCCGCTCTACTATGCCGAACTGGCGGACGGCACCCTGGCCTTTGCCTCGGAACTCAAGGGGGTGATGGCCCATGGCCGCGTGCCCTCCGACCTGGATCCGCTGGCCATCGAGGATTTCTTCGCCTTCGGCTATGTTCCCGACCCGCGCTCGATCCGCCGGGCGGTGCGCAAGCTGCCGCCGGCCCACCTGATGACCTGGCGGCGGGGCGCCTCGCCGCGGCTGACCCGCTATTGGGACCTGCCCATGGACGGCGCGGCCGTGACGCGGCCGGAGGAGGCGGCCGAGGATCTGCGCGCCCGGCTGCGTGCCGCCACCCGCGCCCGGATGATCGCCGATGTGCCGCTGGGTGCCTTCCTGTCGGGCGGCGTGGATTCCAGCGTGGTGGTGGCGACCATGGCCAGCCTGTCCGAACAGCCGGTGCGGACCTTCGCCATCGGCTTCGGCGACTCGGATCACGACGAATCCGCCTATGCGTCCCGGCTGGCGGAGCGCTATGCCACCCGCCACACGGTTCGTCGGCTGGCCCCCGATGCCCTGCCGGCCATCGACCGGCTGGCTGCCGCCTATGACGAGCCGTTCGGCGACAGTTCGGCCATTCCCACCTGGGCGGTATGCGCCCTGGCGCGCCAGCAGGCGACGGTGGCGTTGTCGGGCGACGGCGGCGACGAACTGTTCGGCGGCTACCGCCGCTACCGGATGCACCTGAACGCCGAGCGGGTGCGAGCCATCGTGCCGGGTGCCCTGCGCCGGCCGCTATTCGGCACACTGTGCCGGATCTATCCCAAGGCCGATTGGGCGCCGCGTTTCCTGCGTGCCCGCACCACCTTGGAGGAACTGGCCCTGCCGGCCGACGAAGCCTATTTCCGCACCGTGGCGGTCATCGGCGACCAGCTGCGCCGGCGGCTGCTGGCGCCGCAGGTGACGGCGGCGCTCCAGGGCTACCGTGCCGCCGATACGATCCGCGCCGCCATGGCCGCGGCCGACACCGCCGACATGCTGCTGAAAATGCAGTATGCCGATTTCCGGACCTGGCTGCCCGGCCGCATCCTGGTCAAGGTCGATCGCGCCAGCATGGCCAATTCCCTGGAGGTGCGGGCGCCGTTGCTGGATCATCATCTGGCGGAATGGAGCGCCCGCCTCGACGCCGGCCTCAAGCTGGCCGGTGGCGAAGGCAAGCGGGTGCTGAAGCGGGCCGCCGAGCCGCTGGTGGACCGCGACCTTTTGTACCGGCCGAAGCGCGGTTTCTCCCTGCCGCTGGCCCGGTGGCTGCGTGGTCCGCTGCGGCCGCGGCTCGAGGCCGTCGCCGATCCCGGCGGGCGCCTGGCGGCCAGCGGCCTGCTGGTCATGGACACGGTGGCGGCGCTGGTGCGCGGGCACCTGTCGGGGCGCCGCGACCACAGCGCGGCGCTGTGGCTGGTGGTGATGTTCGACGCCTTCCTGGCGCTCGAAGAGGGGCGGCCGGCCGGCCTATGCCGGGACGGGGCGGCGGTCTGCCTGTAAGGCCGCCGTCGCCAGCACCCGGTCGAACAGGTCCAATTGGCCCTGGGTGGTGTCCTGCCAGCTGAAACCTTCAGCGTAGCGCCGGGTGGCGGCGCGGTCGGGCAGGGCGGCGAACAGCCGGGCGATGCCGTCGGCCAGGGAGGCGGCCGAACGCTCGCCGACCAGCAGGCCGGCGGCG
>JAKAFA010000116.1 GCA_021818185.1 Pseudomonadota bacterium
TTCCGATCTGAGCCCGGCGGTAGGCCTCGGCCGCCTCGTCGCACCGCTCCAGCCCGGCCAGGGCGTTGGCGAGGTTGTAGCAGGCCTCGGCATAGGCCGGATGGGCCTCCAGGGCGGCATGGAAGGCGGCGACCGCCTCGCCCCCCCGCCCCAAGGCCAGCAGGGCATTGCCCAGGTTGTTATGGGCCTCGGCATAGGCCGGCCTGGCGGCGATGGCCCGGCGGTAGCAGGACTCCGCCTCCGCCGGCTGGCCACGCCGCTCCAGGACCAGCCCCAGGTTGTTGTGGGCCTCGGCCAGGCCGGGAGCCAGCCGGATGGCGCGCCGGTAGCCGGCTTCGGCATCCTCGGTCCGGCCCTGAAGCAGATGGGCAGTGGCCAGCAGGTAATGGGCCGGCGCCGAGCGGGGTTCGGCGGCCAGCGCCGCCTGGGCGGCAGCGACGGCGGCGGCGAGATCACCCCGGTTGAGCGCGGCCAGCGCCGCCTGCACCCCGGCCGCTCCGCCCCCGCCTGCGGCCGTGCCGCTTTGGGCGGCGCGGCGGGCCTTGCGGTTCATCGGCCGGCGGTCATTTGGAGGCAGGAAAATCGGCGCCCAGCGACACTTCGCGCCAGACCGCCAGTTCGCGCTCGAACGCCGCCAAATCGGCGGCCACCGCATCGCAGGCCACCCGTCCCAGCACCAGATGCAGCGGCGGTTCCGGCGCCTCGACGGCGGTGATGATCGCCTGGGCGGCGCGTACCGGGTCGCCCGGCTGCTGGCCGCTGTAGCCACGGACGGCATCGCGGCGCGCCCCGGCGGTGGCGGCATAATCGGCGATGGGAGTCTGGGGCGTCTTCAGCGAGCGGCCGGCCCAGTCGGTGCGGAAGGGGCCGGGTTCGACCACAGTGACCTTGATGCCCAGCGGCGCACATTCCTTGGCCAGGGCTTCCGACAGGCCCTCAACCGCGAATTTGGTGGCGTTGTAATAGCCGATTCCCGGAAAGCCGATCAGCCCGCCCATGGACGAAATGTTGACGATATGGCCGCGCCGGCGGGCCCGCATGCCGGGCAGCACCGCCTTGGTCATCGCCGTCAGGCCGAAGACGTTGGCTTCGAACATGGCGCGGACCTCGTCGTCCTCGCCCTCCTCGATCGCCGACAGATAGCCGTAGCCGGCATTGTTGACCAGCACGTCGACGCGGCCGAAGCGGGACTCGGCGGCGGCGAGCGCCTGGGCAATCTGCTCCGGGCGGGTGACGTCCAGTTCAGCCACCAGGGCAGCGGGATGGCCGGCGAATTCCTCCAGGCTGGCGGGCCGGCGGGCGGTGGCGACGACACGCTGGCCGCAGTCCAGCACGGCACGCACCAGTTCGCGGCCGAATCCGGTGGAACAGCCGGTGATCAGCCAAACAGGAGTATCGGTCGGCATGACGATCCCTTTCACAGCGGTGAGGCGGCGAGTTTACGCAACCCGCCGCCCGCCGTCACCGCATTAACACTCTCCCAACAGATCGGGCATGGCCTTGGCCAGAGCCTGCCGTTCGGCAACCCGCGCCCCCGACAGGGCGAACCCCATCGCCCGGCCGGCACCGTCCTCGAACAGCGCCTTGCGGTCGCGGCCGTCGCCGTCGAGCCGCCAGCTTCCGGCGGTTCCAGGCGGCGGCGGGCAGACGGCCAGCGGCAGGGCCGGGATCTTGACCACCACCGGCAGGGCGGGCAGCACCAGTGGCGTGGGGGTCCCTGCCAGGGTGGCGGCCAAGGCGCGGGCCTGGGCCATCAGCGGCAGGACGAAGGGCAGCGGGCCCGCCGCACTCTGGGCGCAATCGCCCAAGGCGAAGATGGCGGGGTCCGAGGTGGCGAGCAGGCGGTCCACCACGATGCCCGTGTCGACCGTTAGTCCGGCCTCGGCGGCCAGACCGGTGCGCGGCACCAGGCCGATGGCCGAAAGGACGGCGTCGAAGCACAGGATGGTACCATCGTCCAGGGTGGCCCGTCCCGGGGCCAGCCCGGCGATGGTGCGGCCCAGATGCAGACGCACCCCCGCCGCCGTCAGGGCGGCGGCCAGTTCGCGCCCCAGTTCTTCGGGCAGCAGGCGGCCGAGCGGCCAGGGCGCCGGATCGACCACCGCCACCGCCCGGCCGGAGCCGGCCAGGTCGTTGGCGAATTCCGCTCCGATCAGCCCCGCCCCCACCAGCAGCACGCGGGTAGCCGGTCCCAGGGCGGCGCGCCAGGCGGCATAATCGTCCAGGTCGTTGACGCTGTGGACCCGCACCGCGCCCTCACGCGGGGCGGGGCACGGGCGGGGATCGGCGCCCAGGGCCAGCACCAGCCGGTCATAGGGCAACTCGTCCTCGCCGCCGTCGGGGCGGCGCAGCACCAGCCGCTTTCCGGCGCGGTCGATGGCCCGCACCCGGGTGCGGGCCATCACCGTGGCGTCGAGGTCGGCCGCCGCCTGGGCGGCGGTCTTCTGCACCAGGCCGGCGGCGTCCTTACCCTGGGCGAAGGCATTGGACAGCATCGGCTTGGCGTAAGCCTCGCCCCCGTCCGCGGTGACGATGGCGAGGGGAGTCGCACGGTCCAGCTTGCGCAGCTCGCGGGCCAGGGTATAGCCCCCCAGCCCGCTGCCGACGATCACGACCCCGGGTGGCGGGCGGGTCGCCATGGCTCAGCCCTCCACCGGCTCGAAATCCGACTTCGACACGCCGCAATCCGGGCAGGACCAGGTTTCCGGGATGTCCTCGAAGGCGGTGCCGGCGGGAATTCCGTCCTCGGGCATGCCGACCGCCGGGTCGTAGACGAAATTGCAGACGATGCAGACGTACTTCTTCATGGGTCGGTCCTCCGGATCAGGCGCCCTGGTGGGCGGTCAGGGTGGCGCGATAGTGGTTGGCGTGGCGTTCCTCGACCTTGGCCAGGGCAGCGAACCGCTTGGCGGCCAGCGCCAGGGTCTTGGCGAAGCGCTCGGCGTGCTCCTTGGACTCGGCGATCTGTTCGTCCATCTCGGCGACGGCGGCGGTGTTACCCTCCTGCTCGGCGAGGTGGCGGAACTTGGGGTACATCTCGGTGTACTCGTAGGTCTCGCCGTCGATGGCCATCTGGAGCATCGCCTCGACCGTCAGCTGCTCCTTGGGGTAGAGCAATTCCAAATGGCCGAAGGCGTGGGCGGTCTCCTGCTCGGCGGTGCGCTCGAACACCTCGGCCACCTCAACCGCCCCCAGCTCGCGGGCCCGGCGGGCGAAATAGAGGTATTTGCGGTTGGCCATGGATTCGCCGGCGAAGGCGGCCTCCAGGTTCTGGATGGTGGGGGAAGCGGGTAGTTTGCTCATCGGACCATCTCCGTCGGTTGCGTTCGATGGCCAAAGCTAGCCCAGCCCACGTCATCGAGTAAAACTGGTTTTTTTCGTGTTTATAATCGATGAAATCGATTATTTGACCATTGCCGTGCCGGAGCTGGCGACGGGGCATGACCTTCATGACCGGGCGGCCATTGTCCCCCCTTCGAAACAGTGCGTTGCCCACTCCCCGGCTGTTTCGCGGGCCCGCGACACGATAGGGTGGCTTCGCTTAGTTACTTCTTGGGGAGCATCGTCCATGTCCGATCCGATCATCGCCAGCAAATCCCCCTTGGCCGTCGAGGTTGAGGCCGGCAAGACCGTCTATTGGTGTTCCTGCGGCCGCTCGGCCAAGCAGCCGTTCTGCGACGGCAGCCACAAGGGCACCGAGTTCGCGCCCATCGCCCATACGCCGGAAACCTCGGGCACCGTCTATTTCTGCGGCTGCAAGCACAGCAAGACCGCCCCCCTGTGCGACGGGTCCCACACCAAGCTGTGAGCCGGCACGGAAGCGGCAGGGCGGTCAAGCCCCGCCGCCCGACGGCTCCTGCCAGCGGAAGCGCTGCCCGAACAGGGTGACGGCGGGCACCGGCGCGCCGTCACCGCCGTAGCCGAAGCCGCGCAGGCGGCGGGTCAGTTCGGCCTCGCTGATGTCGGCGGGCAGGTCGCACATGGCGGCGTAATCGCGTCGGGTCCGGCGCGGTTGGCCCCATTGCCAGGGTCCCGGCGGCAGCGGCTCGGCATGCGCGGCCAGATCGGGGGCCATCCGCCAGAACAGGCGGGCCGCGGCGGCGTAGGCCGATTCCTCCAGGGCGCGGGCATGAATGCCGGGCGGCACCTCGAACTCCTCGACGGCGACAATGGGACCGGCATCGACCCGATCCGCCATCACGTGCAGGGTGACACCGAACCGGCCGGCACCCTCGTAGGCCGCCCAGCTGGCCGGCGCCCAGCCGGGATAGCCGGGCGGGCCGGGATGCAGGTTGTAGGCGCCGAACCCCGCCGCCCGCAGCACCGGCCCCGGCACGATCTCGGGAAAGGCGAAGGCGACGATCCGCGCCCGGCGCAGCAGCGGCGATCCGGGCGGCGGCAGGGCCGCGGCGTTGCCGATGGGCACCACCTCCAGGGCGGGATTGTGCTCGCGCAGCACGGCGGCCAGAAACGGCAACTCGACCTCTCCGGCCAGGAGCAAGAGGGATTGGAGCATCGGGGGCATTAACCCAATCGCAAGTCCGTCGCGCTATTTATCGAAGATTCCTCCGGCCGGCGGAAGGGGAAGTTCCCGCCGCCATCGTCGCGTAGCGGGCCGGGGGCGGACTTTTGGAGAGGGGCCAGGATGTCGGCGCCAACAACCTCGGCGGCCGCGGTCGAAGCGCTCGCCCGCCGCGCCTTCGCCCACCACCAGGCGGGGGAGCTGGGCCCGGCCGAAGCGCTGTACCGCGAGATTCTGGCCACCGCCCCCGACGACGTGAACGCCTTGCACCTGCTGGGGGTGCTGTGCCTGGACACCGGGCGGGCCGACGAGGCCGCAGCGCTGCTGGAGCGGGCCGCCGGGGCCCTTGCCGCCACAGGCGCCGCCGATGCGCGCCACGCGGCGCTGTACAACAACTTTGGCAACGCGCTGCGGGCGCTTGGCCGGCCCGATGAGGCGGCCCGGGCCTATCGTCGCGGGCTGGACCTCGATCCCACCCTGGCCGAATTGCACGCCAATCTCGCCTGGGTGTTGCTGGTCCAAGGTGAGCCGCTGGCCGCCATCGCCGCCTATGAGGCGTCTTTGGCGCGCAATCCCGACAATGCCGACTGCCTGTGCAACCTGGCCAATTGCTATGCCGCCGCCTGCCGCGACGCCGAGGCCGCCGCCGCCTACCGGCGGGCCCTGGAGCTTTGCCCCGACCACGCCGACGCGGCGGCCAATCTGGCGCGGCTTCTGGTGTCGCTGGGGCGCTGGGACGAGGCGCGGCCGGTATTCCTGACGGTGGCCGGCCAGTTGGAACAGCTGGCCCGGGCCCATCCCGGCGATGCGGCGCCGGCCCGCCGGCTGGCCGAGGCCTATCTGTCCGCCGACCGCGCCGACCTGGCGCTGGACGCCTATGGCCGGGCGGCGGCGCTGGCGCCCGACGACGCCGAGATTCGCTTAGCCATCGGCCGGCTGGAGCACGACCGCGGTGGCGCTGCCGCGGCGGAAGCCGCCTACCGCGCCGTCCTGTCGCTATGCCCCGACCATGTCGAGGCGCTGGCCCGGTTGGCGATGCTGCTGCTGGAGGGGGAACGCCACGACGAGGTGATCACAACCTGCACGCACCTGCTGGAGGTGGCCCCCGGCCATGCCGGCGCCCTCTACGTCCTCGGCGCCGCGCAACTGGCCATCGAGGACCTGCCGGCCGCCATCGAGTCCTATACGCGCTGCCTGGCCCTGCGCCCCGATTTCGCCGCCGCCCATTACAAGCTGGGCATGGCCCATATTGCCGCCGGGAAGCCGGCCGAGGCCATCGCCAGCCTGACCACGGCGGCCAAGCTGAAACCCGATGACCCGATGATCCTACAGGATCTGGGCAACGTGCTGCACGCCGTCGGCTGGACCCAGGAGGCCGATGCCTGCTTCCGCCGCGCCCTGGATCTGCGCCCCCTGGTCACCTGGCCGGCGGCGGGCGGCCGGGCGGCCTTCGCCGTGCTGCTGCTCAACGCGCCGGGGGCCGGCAACACCCCGGCGGACTATCTGGTGGGCAAGGCCGATTACGACGCCCATTTCCTGGCACTGCTGCCGGGGCGGGATCCCGACCCCGCGCCGCTGCACGCCTGTTGCGACGTGGTGGTGAATCTGATTTCCGACGTGGACAAGAGCCGCGATTTCCTGCCGGTGGTCGCCGAACTGGCCGACCGCATCGGCAGGCCGGTGATCAATCATCCCCGCCTGATCCTTCAGACCGACCGCGAGAGCGTCGCCGCCAAGCTGGCCGGCATTGCCGGGGCGCGGGTGCCGCGGGTCCTGCGGGTCGCCGGACGGGATCTGGCCGCCCCCGGCGGGGCGGAGCGGCTGGCTGCCTTCGCCTATCCCTTCCTGGTGCGCCTGGCCGGCACCCATGGCGGCGAGGATTTCGAACTGATCAACGACGATGCCGCCCTGGCCGCCTTCGTCGGCCGCCGGCCCGAGGCCGCATACTACGTCAGCGATTACGTCGATTATCGCTCGCCCGACGGCTACTTCCGCAAATACCGCATGGTGTTCGTCGGCGACGAGGTACTGCCCTACCACTTGGCCATCGCGGACCAGTGGAAGGTGCATCACTACCGCACCGAAATGGAAAGCACTGCCTGGATGCAGCACGAGGAGGAGGCCTTCCTGCGCCAGCCCCAATCGGTATTCGGCCCCGCCCAGATGGCGGCGCTGCGGGCGATCCGGGCGGAGATGGGGCTGGACGTCTTCGGCATCGATTGCGCCCTCGACGCGACCGGCCGGGTGGTGGTGTTCGAGGTCAACGCCACCATGCTGATCCACGGCCACAATCGCGCCCTGCCCTACAAGACCCCCTATGTCGCCCGCATCAAGCAGGCGTTCGACGCCCTGCTGGCCACGGTGGCGCGGGGAAACCAGGACCAAAGCCGTCATGTCTGAACCCGGATTGCACCGCATCTGGAATTTCTACCCCGGCCCGGGGGCATTGCCCTTGCCGGTCCTGCGCCGCATCAAGGCGGAATTGCTGGATTACCGCGGACTGGGCATGTCGGTGATGGAGTTGAGCCACCGCTCGGCCCCGGCCGTCGCGCTGATCGCCGATACGCTGGAGCGGCTGCGGCGGCTGCTGGGCCTGGGCGACGGGCATGAAGTCCTGCTGTTGCAGGGCGGCGCCTCGCTGCAATTCGTCATGGTGCCCATGAATCTGGCGCCCGCCGGCGGCAAAGTGGATTACGTGGACACCGGCTACTGGTCGGCCAAGGCCATCGCCGAGGCGCGCCGGCTGGGCTGCGACGTGGCCATCGCCGGCAGCGACGGCCCCGGCCACCGGCGCCTGCCCGACACCCTGACGGTGCGGCCCGATGCCGCCTACCTCCACCTGTGCAGCAACAATACCGTCGAGGGTACCCAGTGGCGGGACCTGCCGCAGGCGGCGGTGCCGCTGGTGGTGGACATGAGTTCCGATATCCTGTCGCGCCGGGTCGATGCCGCCGCCATCGGCTGCCTCTATGCCCACGCCCAGAAGACCCTGGGGCCGGCCGGGGTGACGGTGGTGGCGCTGCGCCGCGACCTGCTGGCCCGCATCCCCGATGGCCTGCCGGCCATGCTGGATTACCGGCCGCATGCCGAGCACGGCTCCAACTACAACACGCCCCCCATCTTCGCCATCTACGTGGTGTCCTGCGTGCTGGACTGGCTGGAGACTGAAGTGGGCGGCGTCGCCGCCATGGAGGCGCTCAACCGGCGCAAAGCCGAACTTCTTTATGGCGCGCTGGACAAGTCGTCGCTGTTCCACTGCCCGGTGGATCCGGATTCGCGGTCGCCGATGAATGCGGTATTCCGCCTGCCCAGCCCCGAGTTGGAGCAGCGCTTCATCACCGAGGCCGCCGAAGCCGGGCTGGTCGGCTTGGCCGGCCATCGTTCGGTCGGCGGGTGCCGGGCCAGCCTGTACAATCCGGTGCCGCTCCAGGCGGTGGACGACCTGGTGGCCTTCATGCGCCGATTCGAACGCCGGGCCTGACCCACCCTCAGGCGGCGGCGACCGGCACCGGCAACCCGGGGGCCTTCCACGCCAAGGTGTCGATGCCGCCGCAGGACGGGCAGGCGGTGCTCCACACCTCGGCCTGGCTGCCGCAGGCGGCGCAGCTCCACACCGGATCGGCCGGCGCGCCGGCCGCCTTGGCCGACCATCCGGCGGCCGCGGCCTCGTCCTGGCGCTCCTCGCGCTCCAACCGGGCCCGCAGGGCATACGTGGCGGCGGCCGGGTACAGCCGCAGGGCCGTTTCCAGATGGGTGCGGGCCAATCCCCACAACTTGGCATCCAGCGCCGCCGCCCCCAGGGCGCGGTGGCCGTCGGCTGCCTCGGGATTGGCGCGCACCAGCCGCTCCAGCCGCTTGACCCGCATCAGCGGCGTCTCGGCCGGGGCCAGGGCGGTCCAGGCATCGAGCAGGGCGGGATGGGGAGCGCCGCGCCACACCGCCTCGATCACTGCCGCCGCCTTGCGCGGCTTGCCCAGCCGGTGCAGCAGCCGGGCGGCCGCCACCGCCGCCAGCACGAAGGCCGGGTCGGCCCGGTGGGCGGCCAGGGCCAGACGAGCCGCCTCGGCGGTATTGCCGTCGCGCTCCGCCGCCGCCGCCCGTTCGCGCAGGACCAGGGCGCGGCGATGGGCCAATTCGGCGCCGTCCAGCGCGCCGCGTTTTCTGGCCTCGGCCAGGGTCAGCTCCGCCTCGGCCCATTGGCCGGCGCGGGCCTGCAACTCGAACAGGGGAATGGCCAGTCCGTCGGCGCCGCCGGTTTCGCTGGCCCAGGCGCGGCGAGCATAATCCAGGGCCGCCGCCCGGTCGTCCCGCCGCAGGGCCAGGGTCATCAGCCCCTTGAGGCCGAGGAAGGCGGTCTCCGGCCGGTGCAGCAGGGCCTGCATGCGCCGCTCCACCTCGGCGGGATCGCCGTGCAGTTCCGCCGCCTGGGCGGTCAGCAGGCCGGTCAGGGCGGGATCGGCCAGCAGGCGGTCGGCCCGGCGCGCCAGCTTGCGCGCCGCCTGCCGGTTGCCCGCGGCCACCGCCGCCAGCCCATCGGACAGGGCACGGTAGCCATCGCGCTGCCGCCGGTCCCGGCGCGCCCGCACCAGGCGGTGGGGCAGGCCCAGCACGCCGCGTGCCAGACGCAGCAGCGCCGCCGCCAGGCCCAGCACCACCAGCAGGGCCGCCACCAGCACCGGCACCGAGGTGTCGATCCGCCATCCCTGCCAGTGGAGGGTCACCGAGCCCGGCCGGTCGGCCAGCCAGACGGCAGCGGCTACCGCCAGGGCGGTCACGATCAGGAATTGGAACAGCCGACGCAGCATGTCACCGCTCCGCCGCCGAGGTGGCGATCACCTGGGCGGACAACTCGCCCAGCGCCTGATCGGCGGCCAGCCGGGCGCGGGCATCGTCCAGCCAGGGGGCGGCCACGTGCGCGGGGGCGCCGGTCAGCCGGCCGGCCTCGGCCGCCGCCGCCGCCAGATCGCTGGCGGCAAGACGGCCCTCGACGCGGGCGGCCACCGCCGCCGCGCCATCGCCGGCCGCCATGCCGTCCTCGCGCCGCACCGTCACCAGGGTCATCAGCCGGTTGAGAGTCTGCCGCCACCAGCCTTGGCCCGGCGGCAGGATTTCGGCCCGCACGATGGCGGGTTCCAGCGCCTGAAAGCGGGCGGCCAGCGCCGGACGGGTCGGAATGCCGGCAGCGGCGTGGGGGCGCAGGGCGGCCATCGGAGCGGCGATCGCGTCGTCCTTCCCGGCCAGGACGGTGACCGCCCGCCATTCGGCGTCGTAGGGCTGGGCCAGATCCACCGCCTGACGCAACTGGCCGACCGCCAGCAGCAGCGCCCCGGCGGAACTGCGCCGCGCCTCGATGTCGCGCATGGTCGCCTCGACCTTGTCCAGCCGGCCGGACAGGCGCAGGAGGGCGGCGGCATCGGCGGAATTCTTCTCCAGGGCGGTCAGACGCTCGCCCAGCGCCTGCACCTGCTCGGCCAGATGGGGCGGCAGCGATGGCCGGGCGGTCCCCTGGGCCGCCTCCAGCGCCGCCACCCGCTGGGCCAGCCCGGCATCGGCTGCCGCGGTCGTCACGGCGGCGCCCTGGCCCTCCACCTTGCCCTGCACCTCGGCCACCTTTTGGCGCAGCACCGCCACGTCGTCCTGGACCAGGGCGATCTGCCGGGCCAGTTCGGCGGGGCTGGGCCCGCGGGAGGTTCCCTCGACGCGGGCCAGCAGCAACGGCCAGCCGATGGCACCGCCCAGGCCGGCCAGCACCAGGAGCACCAGGAGGGCCGTCAGCTTCCAGGGCCATCGCCGCCGCGGGGCTGCGGCGGCGGGCGGGGTGGCGCTGTCGGTGGTCACGGATTCGGACATGCGTGCCTCGTATCGCCGGCGGCAAGCCGCGTCTGGTCGAGCACCGCCAACAGGGCGGCCTGGGTGGGAGCGGCGGCGGTGAGCACCGACCGCCAGGGCAATGGCGCCAGGGCCGCCGCCACGGCCGGGCTGAGCGCCAGGGCGGTCAGCCGGCCGCAGGATTCGGCCAAGCCCGCGGCGGTGACCAGGGTAACAAACGTCGCCGCCGTGCGGGGAGAGAAAAACAGCGCCATATTCAACGCGCCGGTTGCCATTTCCCCGGCCAGGGCTTGCGACAGGCGTTCGGCGGTCCGCGCCTGGTAGAGCACCGCCCGGCGCACCGCATAGCCCGAGGCCGCCAGGCGGCCGCCCAGATCGCCGGCCACCGCGCTGCCGGCGGCATGCAGCAGGGCGCCGGCAGCGGGATCGACGCGGGCCCTGACCAGCGCCGCCAGACTGTCCACGTCGCCCCCGGCGCTGGCCACCGTGGCGTAGCCCAGGTCGCGGGCGGTACGGGCCGAGGCGTCGCCCACCGCCCAGACCGGCAGGGTGCGGTCGGGCAGCAGCCGGGCCAGGGCGCGGATGCCGTTGGCCGAGGTGGCGAGGATGCCCTGGAGTCCGGCGGCCTCCACCGTGGCACCGGGGACCGGGACGATGTCGATCAGCGGCTCGATCAGTACCGTGATGCCGCGTTCGGCAAGCTGGGCGGCGGTGCCTTCCGCGTCCTCGCGCGGGCGGGTGACCAGCGCCCGCACGGGGCTCAGCCCTTCCTGAAGTCGAAGAAGGCCGGCCCGGCGGCGGCGGCCAGTTCCTCGGCTGCGTCGCGGGCCATCGCCGCCGCCTCGGCCGCCGGCCCGGCCCGCCTTGTGGCGTGGACGGTGTGGCCGTCGGGGCTGACGATCAGGCCGCGGAAGACGACGTTCCCCTCGCCCTCCAGCACGGCCAGCCCGGCGATGGGGGTGCGGCACGAGCCGTCGAGCACGGCGAGGAAGGCCCGCTCGGCCTCGACCCGCACCAGGGTGGCGGCATCGGCCAGCGGGGCAAGGAAGCGGTGCGCCGCCCCGTCGTCGGCGCGGCAGGTGATGCCGATCGCCCCCTGGGCGACGGCCGGCAGCATCTCGCCGGTCTCCAGCGCCGAGGTGGCGTGGCGTTCGAGGCCCAGGCGGCGCAGGCCGGCCATCGCCAGCAGGGTGGCATCCACCGTCCCCTCTTCCAGCTTGCGCAGGCGGGTCTGGACGTTGCCGCGGAAATTGACGACCTTGAGGTCGGGCCGGCGGTGCAGGATCTGGGCGCCGCGGCGCAGCGAGGCGGTGCCGATCACGCTGCCCGGCGGCAAGTCGGCCAGGGTCTTGGCCTTGAGGCAGATGAAGGCGTCGCGCACGTCCTCGCGCGGCAGCATGCAGGGCAGCACGATGCCGTCGGGCAGCACGGTCGGCACGTCCTTCATGGAATGGACGGCAAGGTCGATGCGGCCGTCCAGCATCTGCTCGTCCAGTTCCTTGGTGAAC
>JAKAFA010000360.1 GCA_021818185.1 Pseudomonadota bacterium
TCTTCGATGGCGTGGGCGGGGGGCTGTTCGGTCATGCCTTCCCACCACACGTCGCCGTCGTCGGTCAGGGCGACGTTGGTGAAGATGGTGTTCCGCGCGCAGGCGGCCATGGCGTTGGGATTGGTATGGGCGCCGGTGCCCGGCGCCACGCCGAAGAAGCCGGCCTCGGGGTTGATGGCGTAGAAGCGGCCGTCGGCGCCGGGCTTGATCCAGGCGATGTCGTCGCCGACCGTCCAGATCTTCCAGCCTTCGAAGCCGGCGGGCGGCACCAGCATGGCGAAATTGGTCTTGCCGCAGGCCGACGGGAAGGCGGCGGCCACATAGGTCTTTTCACCCTGCGGGTTTTCCACGCCGACGATCAGCATGTGTTCGGCCAGCCAGCCCTCGTCGCGGCCCATGGTCGAGGCGATGCGCAGCGCGAAACACTTCTTGCCCAGCAGGGCGTTGCCGCCGTAGCCCGAGCCGTACGACCAGATCTGCCGCTCTTCGGGGAAGTGGGCGATGTAGATGTTGTCGGGGTTGCACGGCCAGGGCACGTCCTGCTCGCCGGGCGCCAGCGGCTTGCCGACCGAATGCAGGCAGGGGACGAAATCGCCGTTGGGGCCCAGCACGTCCAGCACCGCCTGGCCCATGCGGGTCATGATGCGCATATTGGTGCAGACATAGGGCGAATCGGTGATCTCGACGCCGATATGGGCGATGTGCGAGCCCAGCGGGCCCATGGAGAAGGGCACGACATACATGGTCCGGCCGCGCATGCAGCCGTCGAACAGCCCGGTCAGCGTCGTCTTCATCTCGCGCGGGTCGACCCAGTTGTTGGTCGGGCCGGCCTCGGCCTTGCTGAGCGAGCAGATGAAGGTGCGATCCTCGACGCGGGCGACGTCGCGGGGATCGGACCGGCAGAGATAGCTGTTGGGGCGCTTGGACTCGTTCAGGCGGATCATTGTGCCGCCGGCGATCATCCGTTCGCACAGCGCATCGTATTCCCGTTCGGACCCGTCGCAGATGTGGATGCTGTCCGGCTTGCACAGCCGGGCCATTTCATCGATCCACGCCAGCAACTTGGCGTTCATCGAAGTTCCGCCGGGAAGCTTATTCATGCGTCCTGTCTCCATCCCAAGAGTAGGGCCCGGCCCTTCGCCACCCCGCCTGGTCGGGTAGCGGGGCCGGCGGGCGGGCACAGGCCATTCGGCGCTCTCCGCAACTGTGGCGCCGTGAAGCGGATGCGAAACATAACCGCACACCCGGCGGCGGGCAATGCCTAAGGCGGGGAGAACCTACTCCGATGGGCTAGCCAGGGCGGCCAGGACGGTGGGGGCCGCCGCCGGCCCGTCGAGGGGGCGCTCGAAGGGTTGGCGCAGGACCACGTCACCGCGGGCAAGATCGCAGCCGTCGGGATCGATGCCGATCATCCGCCAGCCCGGCTCCGCCTCGCCTCCCAGCTTGCCGGCCATGCGGCCGAGGGCGTCGGCGTGGTCGGCGTTCATATGGGCCAGGATGCCGCCTTCGGCTTCCGCCAGCGCCGCCGCAGCGGCACCGTCCAGGCCGAACGGCGCCTCGAACCACACGGCGCGGGCAAAGCCGCCGACGAAGTGGGCGCGGTCGGGCCGCACCCGGTAGACGCCGAAATCGCCGAAGCCGGCATACTGGGCGGCGGCGGGATGGTGGGCGAGGAAGCGGGCGCGCAGGCGGGGATCGGTGCTGCGCTCCGCCACTCCCATCAGGGTGGCGCGCGGGCCGGTTTGCGGATTGGCATGCCCGGCGGTGCCGTCGAACAGCAGCGACACCCGGGGGTCGGCGGCCAGGTTGCGGGTGTGGTCGGCCAGCCCGGACAGCAGCAGGATGGGGGCGAGGTCGTGGTCCACCGCCACGGTGACCAGCGAGGCATAGGGGGCGCCGGCCGGGTCGGCAAGTAGCGTGGCCAGCGTGGCCTTGCGGCAGGCTCGGATCACCCGGCGCAGGGCCAGGCGGTTGTCGGCGGGAAGGTCGATCGGTGCGGTCATGCGCCATCAATACGGCGGTCGCGCCGGCGAGGCAAGGTATTTGGAAGGCGGTGCGGCGGGGGAGGGTGCCGCCTCGGCCAGCCGGCGCAGGTCGGCGTCCGAGCAGGGCTCGGTGAAACGGCAGCCCAGGGCGCTGCGGTTGGGGGTGGCCCAGGCCAAGGTCGCCCCGCGCGCGCTGCCGCCGATGTGCAGGATCACCATCGCCCCCGCCATCAGCCCGGCCTCGATCAGGGGGGCCAGGCGGAAGGGCAGCATTTTGCACCCTTCCCGCGACAGGTCGATCACTTGGCCGTCCTCGTCGATATCGCCGGCCACCAGCCGGGCCGGAGTGCTGCAGGCGAAGCGCGGAAAGGCCCTCAATTCGGTGCGAGCGACATGGCCCATGGATGCCCCCATTTTCGTTAGGGGTACAATCCTAACGGGTCTCCCGGCGGGTGGCGATGCGGGTTAAAGTATTATTAATGGGTGCAACGGGTCAGTGCCGGCGGCCCGTCATTCGTCCAGCCCGTCACTCGTCGTCGTCGCCGGCCAGGCTCATCACGCCGACCGCCATGCTGACGCCGCCGAAGGTG
>JAKAFA010000117.1 GCA_021818185.1 Pseudomonadota bacterium
CTTGGAGCCGCCGAACGGTGTGCGCAGGTCGCGCAGGAACCAGGAATTGATCCAGCAGATGCCGACGTCCAGGCGCTTGCCCATGCGGTGGGCGCGGGACAGGTCGCGGGTCCACACCGCCGCCGCTAGGCCATAGGGCGTATCGTTGGCCAGCCGGACCACCTCGTCCTCGCTGTCGAACGGACGGATGTGGCAGCAGGGCCCGAAGATCTCTTCGCGGATCACCGCCGAGTCGTCGGACAGGCCGGTCCAGATGGTCGGCTGAATCCACGAGCCGCCTTTGAGCGCCGCCGGCATGTCGGGGATGCCGCCGCCGGTCACCACGGTGGCGCCGTCCTCGACCGCCTTGCGGTAATAGGACAGAACCTTTTCCCGATGGCCCAGGCTGATGAGCGGGCCCATGCCGGTCTCGGCATCCTGGGGCCGGCCCATCTTCAGCCCTTCGGCCCGCGCCTTCAGCGCCGCCACGAACTTCTCGAAAATCGGCCGCTCGACATAGACCCGCTCCGTGCCCAGGCAGACCTGGCCGCAATTGGCGAAGGCCGAGCGCATGGTGCCCTCCACCGCCGCGTCGAAATCGCAGTCGGCGAAGACGATGGCCGGGTTCTTGCCCCCCAGCTCCATGGAGACGGCGCGCACGCCGTCGGCCGCCGCTTTCATGATGGCGCTGCCGGTGCCGGTCTCGCCGGTGAAGGTGATGGCATCGACTCCCGGGTGGCGGGTCAGGAACTCGCCGGCCGAATCGGGGCCGAAGCCCTGGACCACGTTGTAGACCCCGGGGGGCACCCCGACCGCGTTCATCACCTCGCCCAGCAGGGCGGCGGTGGTCGGGGTCTCCTCGGACGGCTTGACCACCACGGTATTGCCGCAGGCCAGGGCCGGGCCGACCTTCCAGGTCATCAGCAGCAGCGGCAGGTTCCACGGGCAGACCACGCCGACCACGCCCTTGGGCACGCGCACCGCGTAATTGACCACGTCGCCGCCGTCGGGGGCGACCATCTCGAAGGCCTCGGTGGGGACGTTCTTCACCACGTCGGCGAAAATCTTGAAATTGGCCGCGCCGCGCGGGATGTCCACATGGCTGGCCAGGCTGGCCGGCTTGCCGGTATCGGCCACCTCGGCCGCCAGGAAGTCGTCGAAGCGGCGGTTGATCTCGTCGGCCACCCGATGCAGCAGGGCGGCGCGCTCGGGCAGCGGCATGCGGCCCCACGGCCCGTCCAGGGCGGCGCGGGCGGCGGCCACCGCGGCATCCACCTCGGCCTTGCCCGCCTCGTGGACCAGCGAGACCAGCGAACCGTCCACCGGCGAGCGGTTTTCAAAGGTGCGGCCCGCCGACGAGGCGACGTAGCGCCCGTCGATGAAGTTCAGGACCTCGGCCCGGGGAGTGGTCCCGGCCACCGGCTGTGTCTGTGCCGACATTCTTGATCTTCCTTTCCGATTTGGTGGGGCGGCGCGTCAGTGCGCCACGATCCCGATGGCCGCGAGCCCGGCCTGGGCGCAAATGCTGTCCTGCTCCTCGGAGGCGCCCGAACAGCCGATGCCGCCGACCACCTCGCCATCCACGACGATGGGATGACCGCCGCCGAACAGGACGATGCGTTCGCGCAGCATGATCCCGTCACGCAGGGCGGCCGGTTCCTTGACCGCCTCGTAAAGCTGGCTGGTGGAAACCCCGAAGCCGGCCGCGGTATAGGCCTTGTCCTGGGCGATGGAGATCGAATGGAGGAAGGCGCCATCGGCCCGGCGGAAAGCCAGCAGGTTGCCCCCCGCATCCACCACCGCCGCGTTGACGCGGCAGCCGATGGCAAATCCCTTCTCCACCGCTGCGCCGACCGCCTTGAAGGCGGCGTCGCTGCTGATCGTCCGCTTGTTGATGGTGACCGTCACGGCACCGTCCTCCGTTCCATGCGATGAAATCGTGGGGGAGCCGGCGGGCCTTCCGGCTCCCCCACCGCGCGCCGGCCTCAGGTCACGACCGAGAGGAAGCTCTCGTTCAGACGGCGCTCGTAGTAGAAGATGCCGCGGCCGACCTGATCCATGGTCCAACTGCGGGTCGGATTGTCGGGGTAATAGGCATAGCCGCCGGCATAGACCTCGTTGCGATTCCCCGAGGGATCGAAGAAGTAGATGGTCTGGCCGCGGGTGATGCCGTGGCGGGTCGGGCCGGCATCCAGCGAGATGTTGTAATGGGTGATGATGTCGGCGGCCTTGCCGACCTCGTGCCAGTTCTCCAGCAGGAAGGCGACGTGGTGGAACTTGGCGGGCTCGGGATAGCGCACGAAGGCGATGTCGTGGGCCTTGATCGACACCGTCAGCCACAGGGCCATCGCGCCCTGGTCGTCGTTGATGCGCTCGGCCACCGAGAAATCCAGCACCTTGGTGAAGAATTCCTCGACCTTGTCGATGTTGGGGCCATAGAGAAGGCCATGGTCGAAGCGGATGGCCCCCATGCCGTGCGGCTCCTTCGGCCACACCATCGGATTGACGATCGTCGGATGGGCCTCGGACATCTCCACCTCGTGGTAGAGTTCGATGCGGTGGCCCGAGGGAATGGTGAAGCCGATGCGGCGGCCGAGACCCGGCTGCTCGCCGGCCGGCACCTCATCGACGGCCAGCCCCCAATCGGTGATCCGCTGCTTGAAGCTGTTGAGCGAATCTTCCGAGCAGACCTTGAACGCGAAGAGATCGAGGCCGGCGGTGTCCGCCTCGCGCAGGATCACGCTGTGATGGTCGAATTCGTCCCAGGCCTTGAGATAGACACGGCCGTCCGCGCCGCGGCAGACCTCTTCCAGACCCACCCGCTCGATGTAATGGGTGAGCGCCGCCGCCATATCGAGCACCCGCAGCTGAATGAAGCCCGGACGCAGAACACCACGCATTGCCATAACGGTCCTCCCTTTGTTTACGACCGCCCTTAACGGGGCGTGCCGGGTTGTAGCGGTTCCCAGATCACCACCAAGTCGCTGCGCGGATAGATCCGGCAGGCTAGGCCGTAGCCATTCTTTTCCTCTTCGACGCTGACGTGATTGCGGGTCATCTTGCCGGTCGTGTATTCGCCCGACACCACCCGCACCCGGCAGCGCCCACACCCCCCGCCGCGACATCCGACGCCGACCCCTTTGGCGCCCGCCGCTTCCATCGCGGCGAGCAGATCCCGGTCCGGCCAACCGGCGAACGGCGTTCCGTCCACCCCGATCCGCAGCTGGAAGTTCCTGGCCCGAACAGCCAGGCCGCCATCACCATTGGTCATGAATGCCTCGCATGTTTCGACAATAAGAAAAACACGCTCAATATCGTCGGTCAACAAAAATAACGATATTTTATCCACCCATGGCCGTCAGCCTCACCCGCCGAGCGGCGGCAGCGCGGCATCCATGATGCGCAGGTGCAGGCGGGTGAATTTGGCCTTCTCCGCGGCCTCGGCGGCGGGATCGTCCATCCTGGCGACCGCAGCATCGACCGCGTCCCAGGCCGCGTCGGGCAGCAGCTGTTCCGCCAGGCGGAACAGCTGGGCATCCTCCATGTGGATGTGCTCCTCAAGGAAACGGGCGTAGCGCCGCGCCACCTCCACTAGGCCGCCGTCCCCATCGGCGACATAGGCCCGCACGGCGGCGGCAAGCTCCGCCACCAGGCGGCTTTCCTCCTCGTGCTGGTTGGTCAGCGCGACGATCAGCCGGTCGGCCTCGGGCGAGCGGCCGCTCAAGGTGGCGAACAGGGTGCGCTCTTCCTTGGGGTGGTGGAAACGCATGGGGAATTCGGTGACATAGGCGGCGATGTCTTCCAGGATTTCGGCATCGACCCGCCCGCCCCGCTCCAGCACCAGGGCCTCCATTTTCAGCACGCGGGCGATGCCCTTGAGGGCGAGGTGCTCGCCCTTGATGATGCGCAGCGAGGACCGCATGGCTATTCTCCTTGGTCGCGGGGGATCAGGCGGCGCTGGACGGGGAAGAAGTCCAGGCGGTAGCACCGGGCGAGGAAGCCGTAGAGGCCTTCCGGCATCTTCAGCATGACCAGCGTCGCCAGGGCGCCCAGCACGATCATGTAGACCACGCCGTAATCGGCCAGCAGCCAGCGCAGGCCGAAGAACACCGCCGCCCCGACGAGGGGGCCTTCAATGGTGCCGATGCCGCCGATCACCACCAGGAAAACCATGGTGGTCATCCAGTCCAGCGAGAACGCCGCATCGGGGGCGACGCGCAGCTTGGTGATGAAGGCCAGCGCCCCCACTGCGCCGCAGCCGAAGGCGGCGGCGACATAGACGATCCATTTGAGGGCGGGCACCTTGACCCCGACGCTTTCCGCCGCCGCTTCCGAATCGCGGATGGCCTTCAGCGCCAGGCCGAAGCGCGAACGCAGCACCAGATACAGTCCCAGCGTCGAGCCCACCCCCAGCACCACCGCGAACCACAGGATGGCCGATTCCCGCCACCAGCGGGGAATGCCGGTCAGGGCGGAGATCACCGACAGCCCGTTGCCGCCGGCCAGCCACATGGTATTGGTGATCAGCAGCCGAAACACTTCGGCCACCACCCAGGTGCCCACCGCGAAATAGGCGCCGCGCAGGCGGAACACCACGGTGGCGGCCGGGATGGCGATCAGCGCCGCGGTCAGGCCGGCCAGCGGAATGGCGAGGAAGACGTTGAGCCCCAGCTTCAGGCTGAACACCACCAGGGCGTAGGCCCCCAGCCCGACAAAGGCCTGCTGGCCCATGGAGATCAACCCGCCGTAGCCGGCCAGCAGATTCCAGGTCTGGGCCAGGGCCAGGACGTAGAGGATTTCGCCCATCGAGCGGATGCTGGCGCGGTCGGCCCACCAGGGCATGGCCAGCAGGGCCAGCGTCGCCAGGCCCAGCGCCGCCGCGCCTATGCGGCTGGCCCGCGTGGCGCGTTCCACCCGGTAGGCCGGGGGGGCCGGGGGGGCCGGGGGGGCCGCCGGCTCCGCCGGTGCGGCCAGGGTCAGGTCCATGGACATCGGTCGTCTCCGGTCAGCGGTCGCGGGTGCGCGGGAACAGGCCGTTGGGCTTGAGCACCAGCACGGCGAGGAAGGCGAGGTGGCTGGCCAGGATCCCCCAGCCGGGATCGAGCCGGAACCCGATGGATTGCGACACCCCGAGGATCATGCCCCCGGCGAGGGTGCCCCACAGCGAGCCCAGCCCGCCGATCACCACCGCCTCGAAGGCGTAGATCAGGTGCGACGGCCCGGCCGAGGGGTCGAAATTGGCGCGGATGCCGAGATACACCCCAGCCAGCCCGACGATGCCCATGGCGATGGCCATGGCCAGGCCGTACAGCAGCCGGTTGTCGATGCCCATCAGTTGTGCCGTCTCCTGGTCGTCCGAGGTGGCACGGAAGGCGCGGCCCAGTTCGGTGCGGCCGAGCAGCAGTTGCAGGCCGACGATCACCCCGATGGCGGTGGCCATGACGATCAGCGGATAGAGCCCCAGCGTCACCCCGCCGCCCAGCGGCACCGCCGCGGTCTCCACCCCGCCGGCCGGGATGGCGCGGCTGTCGGCCGAGAACACCGAGACCAGGACGTTCTGGGTGATGATCGACAGCCCCAGCGTCACCATCAGCGGCGTGAGGATGCTGCCGGTCAGCGAGCGGCTCAAGACCACCCGTTGCAGGACGTACCCCCAGGCGGCCATGGCCGGCACGATGAGCAGCAGCGCGACGAAGGGGTTGATGCCGAAGTGGGTCACCACGGCATAGGCCAGGTAGGCGGCCAGCACGATCATGTCGCCATGGGCGATGTTGACCAGGCGCATGATGCCGAAGGACAGGGACAGCCCGGTGGCGAACAGGGCGTACAGCCCGCCGAGCAGCAGGCCCTGGAGAACGGTGTTGATCCAATCGACCATGGTCAGACTCCGAAATAGGCGGCGGACACCTGGTCTCGGCCGACCTCGCCCGGCTTGCCGGCCAGCGAGACGTGGCCCTCTTGCAGGCAGTAGAAGCGGTCGGCCACCTTCATCGCCTGGCCGATATCCTGCTCGACCACCACCACCGAGGTCCCCTCGGCCAGGATCTCGGGCAGGCGGGCGTAGATGTCCTTGACCACGATGGGCGCCAGGCCCAGCGACAGCTCGTCGCACAACAGCAACCGGGGATTGCTCATCAGGGCGCGGCCGATGGCCACCATCTGCTGCTGGCCGCCCGACAGCGCCGTGCCGGGATTGCGCCGCTTCTCCTTGAGGTCGGGGAAGATGCGGTAAATGCGTTCCAGCGACCACGGGCCCTTGCGCTTGGCGTAGCCGCCGATCAGCAGATTCTCCTCCACCGACAGGCTGGGAAACAGCTTGCGGCCCTCGGGCACCAGGGCGAGGCCGGACGCCACCACCCGGTTGGCCGGCATGCCGGTGATGTCCACCCCGGCGAACTCGATGCGCCCCGAACTGGGCGCCAGCAGCCCGGCCAGACTGCGCAGGAAGGTGGATTTGCCGGCGCCGTTGGAGCCGATGATGGCGATGGTCTCGCCGTCCGCGATCTCCATGCCGATGCCGAACAGCGCCTGGAAGTCGCCGTAATGGACGACAAGGTCCCGGGTGCGGAGCAGCGTCATTGCAGGTCCATCCCCATGTAGATCTCCTGGACCTCGGCGCTGGCCATCACCTCGGAGGGGTCGCCTTCCTTGATGATCCGGCCGAAATTCACCACGATCAGCCGGTCGACCACCGCCATCAGGGCGTGCACGATGTGCTCGATCCAGATGATCGCGATGCCGCTTTGGCGGATCTGGTCGATGGTCTGCACCAGCTCGTGGACCTCGAGGTCGGTCAGGCCGCCGGCGATCTCGTCGAGCAGCAGCAGCCGCGGCTGGGTGGCCAGCGCGCGGGCCAGTTCCAGGCGCTTGCGGTCGAGGAGGGTCAGCGACCCGGCCATGTGGTTCATCTTCGCCAGCAGCCCGGTATCGTCCAGGATGGCCACGCAACGCTCGATCCCCTCCGCCTCCTTGACCCCGGCGCCGAAGGTGGCGCCCACCAGCAGGTTCTCCAGCACCGTCATGCCGGCGAAGGGATGGGGAATCTGGTACGAGCGGCCGATCCCCGCCCGGCAGCGCGCCGACGGCGCCAGGGTGTCGATGCGCCGGTCCTCCAACAGGATGCGCCCCGCATCGGGCCGCACATCCCCACTGATCAGGTTGAACAGGGTGGTCTTGCCCGCCCCGTTGGGGCCGATGACGCCCAGGGCCTCGCCGGCGGCGACGCTGAACGACACGTCCCGGGTGACCGCCAGGCGGCCATAAGTCTTGCATGCACCTTCGACGGCAAGCAGTGCCGGCATCTGGGCCTCCTGTGCGGAAACGGCCAGGGGATGACCGCCGGCCGCCCGCAGGCCGCCGGCGGTGCGCCCGGGATCAGACGATGGGCTTGAGCTTGGCCTGCAACGGCACCATCGGCGCCTGGCTGTTCTCGACCACCACCAGTTCCAGCCCCTTGCCGCGGCGCTGCCACTGCCCCGACGACAGCGGCGTCTTGGAGACGTTGGGCACCGGACCGGTAGCGAAATCCACCCGGCCGACCACCGAGGCATAGTTGGTCGCCTTGAGGGCGTCGCGCAGCGCTTCGGGGTTGCCGGGGCCATCGGACCGCCGCAGCCCGTCGAGGGCCACCTCGAACAGGGCGTGCTTGAAGGCCAGCGGCATGGTCCACGGCCGGCCGGTGGCCTCGGTATAGGCCTTGGCCAGTTCGGCAGAGCTTTGGCCGGTCATCCCCGAATGGAAGGGATAGGCCGGCGACCACCACACCTCGACCGACAGGTTTTCGGCGCGGTCGCCGAAGGCGGCGATGGCGGCCGGGAACTCGCTGGCCTTGGCCGCGGTCACGATCTTGGGCTTCAGCCCCTGCTGGCCGGCCTGCGACCAGAAATTGGCGAAGTCGGGCGGCGGCACCACGCCGGTGACGATGTCCACGCCCTTGCCCTTGAAGTCGATGATGTAGGACGAGAAATCATCGGCCGGGCTCTGGTAGCGGCCCTTGTCCACCAGCTTGAAGCCCTTCTTGGCCAGCACCGGCGGGAAGCCCATCTTGGCGTCGCCCCAGGCATTGCCATCGGGATCGTTGGGCCACAGGGCGCCCACCGTCTTGCTGGTGGGAATTTGCTCCCACAGATTGGTGAACGACCCGATGATGTCTTCCAGACCCCAGAAGAAGTGGTTGGTCCAGACGAAGCCCGTCTTGGGGTCGCCGCCGCGGCCGAAGAAATGCGGCTGCCACGGGGTGTCGGTGGTGACGCAGGGCACGCCGTTCAGCTCGGCCTGGTCGGCCACCGGATTGGTGGTGGCCGGGGTGCTGGCGGCGACCAGCAGGTCAACGCCGTCCTTGAGGATCAGCTCCGAGGCCACCTCGGCGGCGCGGTTGGAATTGGACTGGGAATCCTTGTAGATCACTTCGACCGGAACGACCTTGCCGCCCACCTTGACGCCCTGGGCGACCACCTTGCGGACCTGAGCCAGGGTGAAATCGTCGGGCTCGGCGAACACCGCCAGCGGGCCGGTGCGCGGGCTGACGAAGCCGATCTTGAAGGTCCTTGCCGCCTGCACGAACGGCGCCGGAAACGACGCGGCCAGCCCCGCCACCGCCAGACCGCCGCCCGCCTGCATCAGGCCGCGCCGCGTGATGCCTTTCGCGGAATCCTCGTTCTTGTCCATTCCTCGTCCTCCCTGGTGTGGTCTCTGAACCTTATGCGGGGAATGCCCCGCCGGCTTTTCGGCCAACCTGCCCGAGTTGACGAGAAACGTCAAGAATATCGTTTTTTTGCTCAGTTATCGCCAGTCCGCTACAGGAGCAGCGCGATGACTCCCGGCAGCACCGCGGCCGACAGCACCGTCGAGCCCAGCACCAGTCCCGCCACCTCTTCCGGCGCCTCGCCGTACAGCCGGGCAAACAGGTAGTTGAACACCGCCACCGGCATGGCGCTTTCGACCACCACCACCCCCTTGGCCTCCCCGGTCAGCCCCAGGGCGGTGGCCACCAGCCAGCCCCCCGCCGCGCCCAAACCCAGGCGGGCCGCCGAAACCGCCAGTTGGCGGGGCCAGCCGGCCAGACGCAACTGGGCCAGGGCGGCGCCGAGCGCCAACAGCATCAGCGGAATGGTGACCTGCCCCAACAGATCCAGGGTATTGGCCAGCCAACGCGGCTGCACGAAACCGGCCGCCCCCAGGGCCACGCCCGCCACCGCGGCATAGAGCAGCGGCATCCGCACCAGCAGGTCGAGGCGGAACCGGCCGGCGGCCATCGCCGGGCCGAAGGCGAACTGGCCGACGCTGCACACGGTGAAATAGATCATGGCCAGCGCCAATCCCCGCTGGCCGAAGGCGAACAGGCAGACCGGCAGGCCCATGTTGCCGATATTGGGAAACACCAGCGACGGCAGATAAACCCGGAGCTTCAGGCCAGCCAACCGCAAGCCGATGGCGCCGATCACGGCGAACAGCACCAGACAGGCGATGGTGGCTCCGCCCATCCGGACCAGTTCGGCGGCGGGCAGGTTGATCTTGACCAGGGTGTCGAACACCAGGCAGGGCGCGCCGATGCGCGTCACCAGATGGGTTACGAATTCCTGGTCGAAGGACCGGCCCAGCCGGACCCAGGCGTAGCCGGCCAAGGCGATCAGGAAAACCGGCGAAACAACGGCGCCCAGATGGGCCAGCAGACTCATGATGGGCGGTCCTTGCCGACGGTACGGGCCGGGCAGCTTTCACCAGCCGGCCCCTCCGGTCAACCCGATGGCGGCCGTCCTGCCCGTCACCCAGATGCAAATGGGTTTAATTCGCGGCCCAATGGGGTATTCTGTCCCAAGCGTGCGACTTTTCTCCGAGCATCGGGCCCATGGCCACCCCTGACGACGCGACGGCTCCCGCCGCCGCCCTGGCGAATACCGGCCGCCGTTCCTTCCGCCCCGGCCCCGGCCGCATCGCCGGCATCTACGCCCTGCTGGCCTCGGCATGGATTCTGGCCTCGGACCGCCTTGTCGCCCGGCTGGACCTGTCGCCCATCGACACCACCCGGCTGGCCACCGCCAAAGGGTGGCTGTTCGTGGCGGTCACCACCGCGATCCTGTACCGGCTGATGAAGGCGATGGTGCGCGACATCACCCGCATGCATGCCGAGATCGCCCGGGAACAGGGCGAGAAACTGCGAACCGCCAACCTGTTGCAGGCCATTGCCGACGGGTCCACCGACGCCATCTATGCCAAGGATTCCGCCGGGCGCTACCTGCTGTGCAACCGCGAGGCGGTGCGCCTGGCGGGCAAGGAGGCCGGCGAGATCATCGGCCGCGACGACCGCGCCCTGTTCCCGGCAGAAACCGCGGCGGCGGTGATGGCCGACGACCGGGCCGTCCTGGAGCGGGGGGCAGTGGTCACCTTCGAGGAGGCCGTCGCCACACCCTACGGGATCAGGATCATGCTGACCACCAAGGGGCCCATCCACGACGGGGGCCGCCGGCCGGTCGGCCTGTTCGGCGTCAGCCGCGACATCACCGAGCGGGCCGCCGCCACCAACGCCTTGCGCGAACGCAACGCCCAGCTGGCCCAATCCAATGCCGACCTGGAACAATTCGCCTATGTGGCCTCCCACGACCTGCGCGAGCCGCTGCGCATGGTCAGCGCCTATGTCGGGCTGCTGGAACGCCGCTATGGCCCGTCACTCGACGCGCCGGCCCTGGAATACATCGCCTTTGCCCGCGAGGGAGCCCAGCGGCTGGATCGCATGGTGCTGGACCTGTTGGATTTCTCGCGCGCCGGCAAACGCGCCGAACCGTTCGCCCCGGTGGACCTGGGCGAGGTGGTCCGGACGGCCTGCGCCAACCTGGCCGCAGCGGTCGCCGAAGCCGGCGCGACCCTGGATATCGCCGCCGATCTGCCGGCGGTGATGGGATCGCGAGGCGATCTGGTGCGGCTGATCCAGAACCTGATCGGCAACGCGCTGAAATACCACGCCCCGGACCGGCCGCCCCGGATCGGCGTGACCTGCTCGTCGGCCGCCGGGGAATGGCGGATTGCCGTATCCGACAACGGCATCGGCATCGAGCCCCAGTATTTCACCAAGATCTTCGCCATCTTCCAGCGCCTGCACACCCGCGACCGCTACGACGGGACGGGGATCGGCCTGGCCATCTGCCGGCGCATCGTTCATTACCACGGCGGCCGCATCTGGGTGGAATCGACCCCCGGCACCGGCAGCACCTTCCATTTCACCCTGCCGAAAGAGGCCCCCGCCCCGGAAAGCGGCGGCACCTGGGCCGCGCGGCCGGGCGCGACGCGCTGACCGCGACGGCTACGAGGGGGCAACTCCTCGCCCGCCGCCAAGCCGGCCCAGGACCATGCGGGCGATGGCGCCGCGGATGGCTTCAGCCGCGCGCCGTTTGTACGGAGCCCCCTCTTCACCCCCATCCGGCAGGCTCAACAGCATGCAGGCATTGGCCTCGAACACCAGGACCCGGCCGTCGCGGGTCAGCGCGCAATCCATGCCGCCGTAATCCAGGTCCAGCCGGCGGGCCACCGCGGCCACCGCCGCCGCCAGAGGCGGGGGAAACACCGCCCCGGCATCGGCCAGGAACGCCTTTTCTTCGTCGCGCATCCACGCCTCCTCCTCCATCTCGGCGCGGAAATAATGGATCAGCCAGTCGTCATGCACCGCCAGGTGGTAGGGATAGACTTGGCGATCCACGAAGAGGAACCTGAACTTCCGGTGGTAGCCGTCCGGACTGCGGTAATCGACATAGGGGCTGACGAAA
>JAKAFA010000361.1 GCA_021818185.1 Pseudomonadota bacterium
ATCTCGAGGTCACCGTCTCGCCCACCCCCTCGGCCTCGTCGCGGGCCGGAATGACCGCCACCACCCCCGGCCATGCGGCCGGCGCGGCGGGCGGCGGGTCGCTTTCGATCCGCCAGAAGCGGCCGCGGCCGAACAGCAGCACGCCCCAGGCCAGCAGGGCCGCCGCGCCCAGTCCCGATCCCATGCTCATCGCACCCAGCCCCTCGTCCGAAAATAGGCGACGGCATCGGCCAGGGCCTGCTCGGCCGGCCGCGCGCGGTAACCGAGATCGCGCTCCGCCTTGGCCGAGGTGAAGAACATATGCTTGGCCGCCATGTCCAGCGCATCCACCGTCACGAAGGGCTCCTTGCCGGTCAGCCGGGCCCACGCCTCGCAGGCATAGGCCACCGGATAGATGGCCCGGCGCGGCAGCCGCACCTTCGGCGGCTTGCGCCCGACGATCTTCGCCACCGCCGCCAGGATCTGGGCCAGGGTCAGATTCTCGCCGCCCAGAATATAACGCTCGCCGACGCGGCCATGATCGAAGGCCAGCAGATGGCCCGCCGCCACATCGTCGACATGCACCACGTTGAGGCCGGTATCGACGAAGGCCGGCATCCGCCCGGTCGCGGCATCGACGATCATCTTGCCGGTGGGCGTGGGGCGCACGTCGCCCGGCCCCACCGGGGTCGAGGGGTTGACGATCACCGCCGGCACGCCCTCCTCGCGCACCAGGCGGCGGACCTCCTCCTCGGCCAGGTACTTGCTCTGCTTGTAGGGCCCCACCTTGTCGGCCAGGCCGGTGGGGGTTTCCTCGTCGGCCGGCCGGCCACCGGCATCCAGGCCCAGGGTGGCCACCGACGAGGTGTAGACGATGCGTCGCACCCCGGCGGCCAACGCGGCGCGCATCAGCGCCCGGGTGCCGTCCACATTGGTGCGGTACATCGCCTGGGGATCGGGCACCCACAGGCGATAGTCCGCCGCCACGTGGAAGAGGGCGCCGCATCCCGCCACGGCGCGCGCCAGCGAGCCCGCGTCCTCCAGACTGCCGACGGCGACCTCGACGGGCAATCCTTCCAGGTTGCGCCTGGGCGAAGTGGGGCGGGCGAGCACCCGGACGGGCAGCCCGCGGGCCAGCAAATTCCTTACGACGGCCGCGCCGACAAAGCCGGTCGCGCCGGTGACGAGTACGGTTTCCGACATTCCGATCATGTGTGAAAGAGAGCCCCGGGGCGAACAGTATATCACCACACCCCCGGGGGCCGGGAAGCATCAAAGGCCATAGGCCGGTTTCGATGACTTATGGCTCCCGCCATTCCCCGGGAGACGCTTTGGAACGCGCCTGCCGGCGCCCCCATTTCGCCCTGTGCAGTCGCGTGCTGGACGGGGAGTGGGGAGGATGGCGAGCGAATGATCGTCATTCAGGTCGCCGGAGCGTTGCTCTTCGCCGCCAGTACCGCCTACCTGCTGCTGGCCTTGATCCGGGTCCGCGGATACCGCGAATGCCGCCTGTCGCCGACCGCCCGGCCGCCGGTCACGATCCTGCTGCCCTGCCACGACGCGCCGCCCCGCCTGTACGAGTGCCTGCACTCGGTCTGCACCCAGGATTATCCCGGCCTCCAGGTGGTGTTCGGGCTGCATTCCGCCGACGATCCGGCCCGCGACGTGATCGACCGCCTGCTGGCCGACCGCCCGGACCTGGACGCCACCATCGTCGCCGACCGCCGGCGGCTGGGCGCCAATCCCAAGAACTGTAACCTCGCCAACATGCTGCCCGCCGCCCGCCACGACATCCTGGTGATCGTGGACAGCGACGTGCTGGTCGGGCCGGGCTTTCTCGACACCATCGTGGCGCCCCTGGCCGACCCGGGAATCGGCGCGGTCACCTGCCTGTACAAGGGTCTGCCCGAACCGGGCCTGCCGTCGCGGCTGGGGGCGCTTTACGTCAACGACTGGTTCATTCCCTCGGTGCTGGTGGATCTGGGCGGCGGCCGGCGGAACATCGGCATCACCTATGGCGCGGCGACCGCGGTCAGCCGCCGGGCGCTGGCGGCGATCGGCGGCTTCGCCGCCATGGCCTCGGCGGTGGCGCAGGATTATGTGCTGGGCCACCGGTTGCGCCGGGCCGGCTTCACCATCCGTCTGGCGCCCCAGGTGGTCGGCACGGTGATCGCCGAACCCAGCCTGCGTTCCCTCTACCGGCACGAGTTGCGCTGGATGCGCGCCATCCGCGCCGTGCGTCCCCTCGACCATCTGCTGTGGATCGTCACCTCGGCCTTCGTGCCGCTGCTGCTGCTGGCCCTCGCCTGGCCGGCCGCCATCGCCCTGCCCGCCCTGGCCGCCCATTTCGGCCTGCGCCTCGCCGTGCACCGCGTCATACGCCGCCACGTCGCCCTGCCGGCCGCCGAGCCGCTGCTGCTGCCGCTGCGCGAGGTGGCCAATTTCCTCCTGTGGCTGGGCAGCCTGCTGGGCCGGCGGGTGCGCTGGGGCGACAGCGTGCTGGTCACCGGCGACGGGCTGCGCATGCACCGCGATCGCGCCGCCGCCTCGGACCCGCCCCGGCCGCCCCCCGCAA
>JAKAFA010000118.1 GCA_021818185.1 Pseudomonadota bacterium
ATCTCGCCGTCCTCGGAATATTCCGGCGCCTCTTTCTCAACATATCCGCAACGCACAAGCCCGAGGGCGCAGTACCGCCTAAGAGTGCTTGCTGCAACCTTGAGGGCAGCCTCTTCCTCCCTGGACAGGGTGTCTTCAGGCGGATCAGGTGCAAGCAAGTGGTGCAGCGGAAATGATGGGCGGCCGGCCCTGCCTTCATTGCACCAGCGAAGGCCGCTGTCGGCAATCTGGAGGATGATATCCCATGTGCGGATTACGTCCGTATTCGGGTCGATGTCCGCGACGGGAAACCGGAGGCGCAGGCGGGTGACCTCTCCATCCCACCCCGTGCGAGGGCCCAAGGAGGACGGCCGATCAGCGTCCGGCCCGTCGAGCGGCAGCGACACCACGTTGCCGCCGACCATCTGGTCGAGCAGCATCCGCTCGCCCTCGGTCGCCCAGCCGTCGCCCCAGCCCTTCCAGCGCACCGGATCTGCGTCGGGGTCATGAGGATTGGCGGAAAGCTGCTTGCCCTCCCGGCGGGCGAAGGCGCCCTCCTCGATGGCGGCCAGCCAAATGCGATTGCGGTTGGTAATTTCGTCGGACATCCGCACCCCCGTAGGTGCCCGCAGGAAGGTCGGTGGGGAAGGCCGGTGCGGTGTCCGGCCGTGTCGGGTGCCCCCTATCCCCGCCGATGGTGTTCGATCAGGCTTTCCGCTTGGGCAGCCTCACCACCTCGCCCCCGCTGGCGGGCATGCCGCCCAGGGCGTCGGCGATCTTGCCGGCCACCGTGGCGGCGGCAGCGGCCACCGGATCGGGCGCCAGGTGGGCATAGCGGGCGGTGGTGGCGGCCTGGGTGTGGCCGAGCATCTTGCCGATGATCGGCAGCCCCAGGCCCGACGACGCGGCCACCGACGCGAAGGCGTGGCGGAGGTCGTGGATGCGGACATCGTTCAGGCCGGTGGGCAAGGCGATATCGGCGCTGGCAGCCGCAGCCTGGCACTCGGCGAAGGTCGGCTCCCGGCCGAGGCGCCCGGCCAGCTCCTCGACCAGCGCGGCCACCGCCCCCGGCCCGGCTCGCCACAGCCGGACGGAGGCGGCCTTGCGGATGGCCTGCCACGGCCGTTCCAGATCGACCAGGCAGGCGCCGGCCACGGCCCCGACGATGACATGGGGGTTGCCCTCCACCCGCGGCAGTTCCGCCAGCAGGGCCAGGGCGGGCGGCGGCAGGTGGACGGTCTTCGCCCCGGTTTTGCTGTCCGGCAGCCGGGCCATGCCCCGTTCGAAGTCGATCCATTCCCAGCGCAGCCCCAGCACCTCCCGCATGCGCGCCCCGGTGAACACCAGGAGGCGGATGGCGGCGACGGCCTGGGGCCACACCACATCGCCCAGCGCCTTGCGCTGCGAGCGCAGATCCTCCAGCCGGGCCACCAGCTCGGCCGTGCGCCGGGTGCGCCGCACCTCGTCCAAGGTGGCGGCGATGTCGGCGTCCAGCTGGCAGGCCCGCTCCCACGTCCGTTCGGCGCCGGCCAGGGCATCGCCAAGGGCCGCCAACTCCTCGGGCGTCAGCATCCGCTCGCGCTTGCGCTCCGGGTACTTCTCGACATGGCGGCAGGGGTTCGAGCCGTCCGGCCGGATGTCCCACTTCTCGGCCATGGTGAACATCTTCGACAGGGTGGCGAGGGTCCGGTTCGCGTCATAGGGCAGCGCCCGGCGGGAATGGTGCAGGCGGGCGATGTCGGCGCGCCCCACCTCCTTGACCTTCCGCTTGCCGAGGGCCGGGACGATGACCTTGTCCACATGGCGGCGGTACTCGGCGACGGTGCCGGGCTTGCAATGGGTCTCGACGTACTCGGCCATAAAGCGGGCGGCGAGGTCGGCCACCGTCTCGGCCTCCTTGTCGGCGGTCTTCTCGGCCACCGGATCGGCACCACCGGCCACCTGGCCGAGGATGCGCCGCGCCTCGTCCCTGGCGGCGTCCGGGGTCCAGGGGCGGCCGTTCGGCCCGATGGCACCATGTCGGCCGATGGTCAGCCGCCGCTTGGGGGCGGTGCGACCGCCGGCACCCGGCCGGTACTCGACGATGTAGCTCTTGTGCTCGGCAGACCGCACCCGCAGGCCGAAGCCCTTCACCTCGGTATCCCACACCCAACCATCTTCGGCAGTGGCGGCATCCACAACGCGCTTGGTGATTCTCGCCTGCATGGTCGTGGCCCTGTCCGGTGGCTTCCGCGGTGGCTTCCGGTAGCCACCGGGTAGCCACGGAAACGGAAATTGCCTGCAACGTCGTGCAAGACGGTAGCATTAAGCCTTTGATTTGTCCAACATCCTGCAACGGCAGGAAACGTGGCGAAAGCTGCCCAGCAAGATTGTGGTTCTGGATGTCGCCGGTTCGATTCCGGTCTCTCGCCCCAAAATTCGCAAGGCCTCCGCCGGTGACGGCGGGGGCCTTGTTTCTTGTCGGGTCCTAAGCCGCGGTGGCCCGGGCAGCCACGGTGCTCGTCGCCGTCAGTGCTGCGCCACGCCGCGGCGGGTCGCGTAGAGCAGCCAGGTGAAGGCCAGGCTGATGAGGGCCAGGGCCACGTAGACCGCGTATCCACGGGCATAGCCGATCGGGCCCATCGCCTCGGCGATGCGGCCGAGCAACGGCGGCACGACGAATCCGCCCAGGGCACCCAGGCCGCCGACCCAACCGGCCGTCCCTCCGACCGCATCGGGCACGTAATGCGGAACCAGCTTGAACACCGCCGCGTTGTTGATCCCCATGCCGGCGCCCACCAGGAATTCACCGGCGACCGTGAGCCAGAACGAGCCGGACAGGGTCATGATGACCGCCCCGAGCAGAAGCACGCTCAGGGACAGGGCGGCGACCACCTCGCCGCCGAAGCGGTCCGCCCAACTGCCGCCCGGCACGCGGATGATCGACGAGAACAGCGAGAATCCCGCGGTCAGGAAGACGGCGGTCCAATGCGAACTGCCGTAGAAGGTCTGCCAGAAGTTCGGCAACCAGGCGGTCAGGGCGAGGAAGCCGCCGAAAGTCGTGAAGTAGAGGATGACCAGCGGCCAGGTGCGCCAGCTTGCCGCCGAATCCCGCAGGGTCTTCATCACGCTGGGGGCGGGAAACAGTTCCTGGCCATGCTGCCTGGCCAGCCGCTGCGCCTCGGCGATATCCGCGCCGTGGTGGCGCAACTGGAAGAACGGGGCGTTGTAGCTCACCTTCATGAACAGAACGATGCCGGCCAGCACGATGGTCACGGAAACCAGATACCCCGCCCACAATCCGCCGGCCGCGATGATCAGCGGAAGGATGAGGGCGACCAGGCCCGGCGAGGTATTCCCGAAGCCGGCATAGGAGGCCAGCGCGCGGCCTTGCCGATTTCGGGGGAACCAGTACGACACCTGCCCGATGCCCACAGAGAACGTCGCGATACCGCAGCCGCCGAGGGCGCCGAAGAAGAGCAGCAAGGGATAATGGGCCTGGGTGAGGTGGTCCGGGTACAGCGTCAGCAACATCCAGTACAGGCCGGCAATCCCGATGAGCGATGCGACCAACAGGACGAGGAACGGCAACTTTCCGCCATTGCGGTCGACCCAGGCGCCGAACGGGATGCGGAACAGCGAGCCGGTCAACATCGGAATGGCGACAAGAAAGCCCACCTGGGACGGCGCGAGATTCATCGCCTTGATGAAGCTGTGCGCCGTCGGCCCGAACAGGGAGACGGCCCCGAAGCCGATGAAGAATCCCACCGTGGCGCCAAGCAACGCTTTGCTCGGGCTCCCCTTGATACGCGACGTCAGGTCGCTTTGCATATCCATCGTGCCATCCCCTCCTCCCGATCACAGCGCATTCGGGAGCATTGGCGTTTTGCGAAACATCTTTTGGCTTCAATACCAATACGGTTCGCTCAAAGGAAGAGACGCAGCGGTGTCGACACGATGAGATGGGGGGAGGACAGGCCGATGGGCCTCCCCTCCCCCCGAACCGCGTGGGCGGTTTTCCGCACACGGCCGAAATCTGCTTCGCGGGAATTTCGGCATGGCGGAAAGACCATGGCGCGTCTGGTGTCTTTCGTCCTTGACGCACCTTTCCGTTGCGACAATCCGCCGCAGTTCGACGCTGTTGCCGGATGCCCCGACGATCGGGGCCATCGGCGTCCGGCCGGTCAGGCCTTCGGCCCGGCCGGACGCGCCCGCGCCGCTTCCAGGCTGTCGAGAGCCTGGGCCGTCTGGATGACGATTTCGGTCGCGGTAGCGCTGTCCCTGAATGCCGCGTTCTCGCTGGCCACCACCCGCAGGCAGGTGGTCGTCGGGTCCTGCGCCTCGATTTCGATGCGAATCTGCCGGTCAGTGGCGTGGGCGGTAATGGTGCGCGACGTGCCGCCCCGGCGGTCGGCGTCCACCGGGATGCCCATGTCGGCCAGCGCCTTGCGGGTGGCGGCGTGGACCTGGTCGGCCGGCGCGGCGAATGTCTCGCAGGTGGCGCCGTCCTGGTTTTGGCTGATTTCAGCCCCACCCCCGACCGTCGCCACGTCCAGCGGCGCGACGCAGCCGCCGAGCGCCAGGGCAAGCGGCAGCACGGCGGCAATCAGCACCGGCGCCATGCGGAAGGGAAGAAGTCTTGCCATCGTCGGGGGATCTCCAAGTCGATGGACGAAGCCTATGCCGGCCGCCGCCCGGGATGCCGGGACAAGCTTGTGGCAAAGATGGCCGGGAAACCCAGACCCGCGCCGAACCTAAACCCGCGCCGAACCTAAACCCGCGATTGGCCGATGGTGAACAGCACGACGGCCGCCACGGCGCAGAAGATGGAGGCGACGTGGAACAGGTTCACCGGTTCCCTCAGCCAGATGAAGCCGACCACCACGGTGGTGGTGATGATCGACAGCATGGCATAGACGATGTATTGCGATGCGCCGAAGCGGGAATACAGCAGGTTGAAGCCGAGATAGGTGGCGAACAGGCCGACCCCGCTCATCAGCATCGGCCGCCAGTTGCCCTTGAGCATGTCGGCCGCTTCCCACGGCCCGACGAAGGGCGCGGCCAGCATCGCCAGCAGCGCCGCGACCAGGGCGCTGGCCCCCACGAACAGCAGGCCGTTGGCCACGCCCGCGGTCTGGCGCTGGGCCAGGGCGAACAGGCCGTTGCCGATGGCGGCGATGCCGGCGAAGGCCAGAGACAGCAGGATGTTCATGGGGCCGGCACCGGCGCGTCGGGCGCGTCGTGGTGGTCGTCCGGGATGCCCGCCGCCAGGCGCTCCTTGAGGCGCGAACATTTCGCCCGCTTGCTTTCCGACCGCAACTGCCCGCAGGCGGCCAGGATGTCGCGCCCGCGCGGCTGGCGGATGGGCGCCGAATAGCCGTTGTCCTGCAGGATGTCGGAAAACCGGCGGATGTCGGCCATGTCCGAGCATTCGAACTCGGTCCCCGGCCAGGGATTGAACGGGATCAGGTTGAACTTGGCCGGCAGGCCCTTGACCAGGCGCAGCAATTCCCTGGCATCGGCGGCCGAATCGTTGACGCCCTTCAGCATCACGTACTCGAAGGTCATCCGCCGGGCATTGGAGGCACCGGGATAGGCGCGGCAGGCACGCATCAGTTCGGCCAGGGGATACTTCTTGTTGATGGGCATGATGCGGTCGCGAATCTCGTCGGTGACCGCATGCAGCGATACCGCCAGGTTGACCCCCAGTTCGGCGCCGCAACGCTCCATCATCGGCACCACCCCCGAGGTGGACAGGGTGATGCGCCGACGCGAGATGCCGATCCCCTCGCCGTCCATGGCGATCTTCAGCGCCGTGGCGACGTTGTCGAAATTGTAGAGCGGCTCGCCCATGCCCATCATCACGATGTTGCTGAGCTGCCGGCCACTGTCGTCGGGGGTCGGCCACTCGCCGTAGGTGTCGCGCGCCGCCATGAACTGGCCGACGATCTCGGCGGCGGTCAGGTTGCGCACCAGCAATTGGGTGCCGGTATGGCAGAAGCGGCAGGTCAGCGTGCAGCCGACCTGCGACGAGATGCATACGGCCCCCCGTTCCTCGTCCAGATCGGGGATATAGACCGTCTCGGCCTCGTTGCCGTCATCAAAGGCGAACAACCACTTGCGGGTACCGTCCGATGACAGCATTTCCTGCGCCGCCCGTGGACGGCGCACCACGTAATGCTCGGCCAGCTTGGCCTGCATCACCTTGGAAATCGAGGTCATGCGGGCGAAATCGGTCTCGCCGCGATTGTACAGCCAGTGCCAGAGCTGCTTGGCGCGGAACGGCTTCTCGCCGATGGCCGCCATTTCGGCCACCAGTTCGTCGCGCCCCAGCCCGATCAGGTTCTTCCGTTCGTCCATTGGCCAGAGATATAGGCTCCACCCCGGCTGGAGCAACGATTTCGTTGCTCCCGTATGCGGCCGGGGATCAACGCCGGACGTCGCAGGCCTTGTCGATGGCGGCCAGGGCCTTGGTGAAGCCGCTCAGCGGAATGACGTCGACCACCGGGCGACCCTTGGCGGGGGTGGCGCGAATCACCACTTCCCGCCCCTTCTCCAGGGCGACGACGATGGATTTGTCGGCGCCGGCCTGCTTCGACCAAGCGGAATCGCCGCGGGTAAAGAAGGCGAATTTCATCTCGCCGACCTGCATCTCGGCGTCGGCGTCCGGTTTGAAGCGATAGGTGCCGGTGACGCTGACTTCGTGATGGCTCGCGGCGCGGTCGGTGACGGCCAGATAGGTGGGCTTGCGTCCCCGTGGGCCACCCTCGGTGCGGTCCGCCGCGGCCGAGGCGTAGCACACCTTGCTGCCGCCCTGGACGTAAGCATAGGCCTGCCAGGCGCCGAAATCGCCCAGGCTGCGGGTCTCGGCGGCGGAGGCCGCGCCGGCGGCGAGGGCAAATCCCAGGATAAGGGTAGCGCGGGCAAGGCTGGTCATGGAAATTACCTCCATCGATATGAGGCCAAGGCGGGTGGCATCGGGTTAGAACTCCGGCCGTTCGCTGTCAACCCGTGACGAAGGCATGATGGAAGACGCCAACCCCGTTCTAGTCGAGGTAACTCGCGGCGGCAGGGTGGAAAGCCGCCATCGCGGCGCCGTCGCCGTGGCCGGCCCGGCCGGCCGTCTGGTCGCCGCCTGGGGGGACGTTGCGGCGCCGGTCTTTCCCCGCTCCGCCCTGAAGCCGGTCCAGGCCCTGCCGCTGGCGGCCTGGGGGATGCGGAACTGGCCTTGGCCACCGCCTCCCATACCGGGCGGCCGGAGCACACCGAACGGGTCGCCGCCTGGCTGGCCCGCCTGGGATTGTCGCCGGCCGACCTGGAATGCGGCGCCCATCCGCCCACCGACCCGGACGCGGCCCGCGCCCTGGCCGCCGCTGGCGACGCGGCATCGCCGCTGCACAACAATTGCTCGGGCAAGCATGCCGGATTCCTGACCCTGGCCCGCGCCCTCGGCTGCCCCACCGCCGGCTACATCCGCCCGGACCATCCGGTGCAGGTGCGGGTGAGCGCGGCAATCGCCGCCCTGGCCGGCTGCGACTTGGCTTCCGCCCCCTGCGGCATCGATGGCTGTGGTATCCCGGTATTCGGCCTGCCGCTGGCCGGCCTGGCCACCGCCATGGCCCGGCTGGCCGCTCCGGCCGGCCTACCGGAGGCATGGCGCGGGGCAGCGGAACGGGTGGTCGCCGCCATGCAGGCCCATCCCGATCTGGTAGCCGGTCCGGGGCGGATGGCCACCGAGGTCATGCGCCGCGTGCCGGATCTGGTGCTGAAGGGCGGCGCCGAGGGAGTGTTCACCGCCATTCTGCCGGGCTCCGGCCTGGGGGTGGCGGTCAAGATCGACGACGGCGCCGGCCGTGCGGCCGAAGTGGCGGTGCTGGCGGTCTTGCTCCGCCTGGGCCGGCTGCCCCCCGCCGGCCAGCCGGAACTGGCCGCCTATACCCGTCCGCCGGTTCTGAACGCGGCCGGACGGCCGGCGGGCGAAATCCGCGCGGTGCTGCCCAAGGTCGAGGGGGGAGCGCTTGCCCTTGGCGCGGACTGCCTTTCCGGGTAGATACAGAGCAAAGAACCAATCATCGGAACGCCCAATGACCGAATCCGCCCCCGCCCCCCTGTGGCAGCCATCGCCCGAGCGCATCGCGGCCGCCTCGATCACCGCCTTCCTGGCGACGGTCAATCGCCAGTATGGCGCCAGCGTCAGCGACTACGACAGCTTGTGGCGCTGGTCGGTGGCCGCGCCCGCCAATTTCTGGCGGACGGTGTGGGAGTTCGGCGGGGTGATCGCCGACGGTCCCGGCGGCGTGGTGGTGGACGACCCCGACCGCATGCCGGGGGCCCGCTGGTTCCCCGAGGCGCGGCTGAACTTCGCCGAGAACCTGCTGCGCCGGTCCGGCGACGGCGACGCCATCGTGTTCTGGGGCGAGGACAAGGTGAAGCGCCGCCTGTCGCACGACGACCTTTCGGCCCTGGTCAGCCGCCTGCAACAGGCGCTGAAGGCGGCGGGAGTGGGCGTGGGCGACCGGGTGGCCGGCTACATGCCCAACATGCCGGAAACGGTGGCGTTCATGCTGGCCGCCGCCTCGCTGGGGGCGGTGTGGTCCTCCGCCTCGCCGGATTTCGGCATCCAGGGGGTGCTCGACCGCTTCGGGCAGATCGAACCCAAGGTCCTGGTCTTGGCCGACGGCTACTACTATTCCGGCAAGCCCTACGACTCGGTCGGGAAGCTGGCGGGCATCGTCGCCGGCATGCCGTCGCTGGAGCGGGTGGTGGTGGTGCCCTATGTCGGCGAGCGCGCCGACCTCGCCGGGGTGCCGAAAGCGGTGCATCTGGCCGACTTCGTCGCCCCCTTCGCCGCCGGGGCGCCCGATTTCGTCCGCCTGCCCTTCGCCCATCCCCTCTACGTCATGTTCTCGTCGGGCACCACCGGCGTGCCCAAGTGCATCGTCCACTCGGCGGGCGGCACGCTGTTGCAGCATCTCAAGGAACATCGGCTGCACTGCGACGTGAAGCCGGGCGACCGGGTGTTCTATTTCACCACCTGCGGCTGGATGATGTGGAACTGGCTGGTTTCCGCCCTGGCCTCCGAGGCGACGCTACTGCTCTACGATGGCAACCCGGCGCTGAACGAAGGCCGCATCCTGTTCGACTTCGCCGATGCCGAGGCCATGACCCTGTTCGGCACCTCGGCCAAATGGCTGGACGCCATCGCCAAGATGGGCTGCGACCCGATGCGGACCCATCGGCTGGACAGCGTGCGGGCCATCACCTCGACCGGATCGCCGCTGGCACCGGAAGGTTTCGACTACGTCTATGCGCACATCAAGCGTGACGTGCAGCTGGCCTCGATCTCGGGCGGAACCGACATCGTGTCGTGCTTCATGCTGGGCAACCCCATCGGCCCGGTGTGGCGCGGCGAGATCCAGTGCCGCGGGCTGGGCATGAAGGTCGAGGTGTTCGATGAAACCGGCCAGCCGGTCGAGGGCGAAAAGGGCGAACTGGTCTGCACCCGCGCCTTTCCCTCGATGCCGGTGGGCTTCTGGAACGACCCCGACGGCGAGAAATATCGCAAGGCCTATTTCGACCGCTACCCCGGCATCTGGTGCCACGGCGACTGGGTGGAACTGACCGGGCATGGCGGCATCGTGGTGTTCGGCCGCTCGGATGCCACCCTCAATCCCGGGGGCGTGCGCATCGGCACCGCCGAAATCTATCGCCAGGTCGAGCAGATCGACGAAGTGCTGGAAAGCCTGGTGATCGGCCAGGACTGGGCGGGCGACGTGCGGGTGGTGCTGTTCGTGCGGCTGCGCCCCGGCATCACCCTGGACGACCCTTTGCGCGAACGGATCAAGCGGCGCATCCGCGACAACACCACACCGCGCCACGTCCCCGCCCGCATCGTCCAGGTCGAGGATATCCCGCGCACCAAGTCGGGCAAGATCGTCGAACTGGCCGTGCGCGACGTGGTGCATGGCCGGCAGGTCAAAAACCGCGAGGCGCTGGCCAACCCCGAGGCCCTGGACCTGTACCGGGACCTGCCCAATCTGATGGAGTAGCGGCCTCCGGCTTGTGGCGGCGCCGCAACACCGGCCGACAAATGACGCGGGGATGCCGCTTGCGTTCTTTCCCCGAGGGGATAGGGGCCTATATAATAGGCATCTATCCGAACGGTTAAGTCCATGTATCGCCTGTGCGCCGCCCTTTGCCTCGCCGTTGCCACGCCGGCCTTCGCCGGCGAGGTCGGCGGGGTGCCGCATCTGGCCCTGGGCGGCTACGACCTCGGGATGGCCGAACGGCGGGCCGAGGTGCTGGAAGACGGCGGGGTCAGCCTGGGGGCGGTCACCGCCACCCCGGGTCGCCTGGCCACCGGCGGCTACTTGGCCTATGCTCTGCGCGACTACAAGCTGTCGTCTTCCCTGGCCGGCGACGCGGTCGGCAACAGTGCCGGCCTGTCGGCCGCCTATTCCGGCAGTCTGCTGGGAACCCAGGGCACCGCCGCCCTGCGCCTGGGCTACGACTGGCCCCGCTCGGTGCCGTTCAGCCCCAATTTCAGCCAGCCGGGCGCCGACCCGCTGGACCTTCCCCGCACCGGGCCGTCCCTCTCGCTGTCGTGGAGCCACGACCTCACCCCCGGACTGTCCCTGGGCGGCTTCGCCACCGCCGGACGGCTCCAGCCCAGCAGCCCGATCGCGCCCATGGACGACAGCCCGGACTTCCGGGTCGGTGCAGGAGTCGGGGTGAAGTTCTAGACACGGGTGGCCCGGCGCCGGGCCTATTCCTCGTCCTCGATGCGGTCCATGTCGTCGTCGCTGAAGCCGAAATGGTGGCCGATCTCGTGGATCAGGACATGGCGGACCAGGCTGGTCAGGTCCTCGCCGGTCTCGCACCAGTAGTCCAGGATCGGACGGCGATACAGGAAGATCATGTCCACCGCCGTCTGGGCATCGGCCACGCTCTTGCCCGGAATGGCCACCCCGCGGTACAGGCCCAGGAGGTCGAAGGGACTCTCCAGGTCCATTTCGTGTTCCGTCTCTTCGTCGGGGAAATCCTCGACCCGGATCACCACATCGGCGGCATATTGCCGCAATTCCTCGGGCACCTCGGCGAAAGCCGCGGCGGCAATGGTTTCCAGATCGGCCAGCGACGGGGGAGTGGCATGGTGCGGTAAAATTCTGCTCATGCTGACCCTCATTGCAACCGGCCGGCCGTCTTGAGAACCGGAGCCGAGCGAACCATTAGAATCTGTACCCATTTCGACGGGCCGGCAAGCCCAAACCCGACGGCCCAAACCGGGGAGATTTCCATGGCCTCGCCTTTAACCGGCGCCGCGCGCGCCTCTGCCATGCTCGGCCTGCCCGACTGGGCGGAATGCCCCGACCGCGACGCCATCGTCCGGCATTTCCGCTTCCACGACTTCGCCGAGGCTTTCGCCTTCATGACCCGCGTGGCGCTGGTCGCCGAGCGCATGAACCACCATCCCGAATGGCTTAACGTCTACGACCGGGTCGAGATCACGCTGACCACCCACGATGCCGGCGGCGTGACCCAAAGCGACATCCGCCTGGCCCAGGCGATCGACGCCGCCGCCCACGCGGCGTCCTGAGAGGGCAATCGCCGCAGGCGGCTGCCCTCGGACGCCCTGACCGGCGGCGCCCCGACCAGCG
>JAKAFA010000119.1 GCA_021818185.1 Pseudomonadota bacterium
TCACCCCGGTGGACGATTTGCGGCTGCCCGCCAATGTCAGCCCCGCCTTCGCCGAAGCCCTGCGCCAGGGCTACCGCGAGGTGGTCAGCGGCCAGCCTTTGCCTTTGGAGATCTGACCATGACCCAAGACCAGAAGGAGATGATCGCCCGCATGCGCGAGGTCGAAGGCCGGTCCATCGGCGTCATCGCCCGGCGCCTGGGCCTGTCGCCCGGCGCGGTCAACTGGCGTTGCCTGAAAGACGGCATCGAACCGCCCCAGCCGCGGCCGCTGCCGCCGGTCCCCACCGATCCGGTGGTCCATAGCCGTGGCGGCCACCAGGTCCGCCGCTTCACCGCCGCCGAGGATGCCCGGCTGCTGGACATGATCGCCGCCGGCCTACCCCGCAAGCAGATCGCCGAATCCCTCGGCCGCCCCGGCAATTCCATCACCGCCCGCCTGGCGACGCTCGCCCGCCACCAGGCGCGGGCGGAAAGCACCGAGTGAGGGCCATGCCTGACCTGATCGACCGCGCCGAGGTGGCGCACCGCCTGGGCATTTCGCTGGACAAACTCTACCAGCGCCTGCCCCAGCTCCGGACCAACCCGGTCAATCCGTTTCCCGGCCCGGTGCTGGGCAACATGCGCGGCGCCCGCTGGGACCCGGCGGCCATCGACCGCTGGATCGCCGCCGGCGGCGAGCATGCCACCCAGCCGCCGGCCGCCGGCCCCGCTGCGGCGCCGGGGCCGGGCGCCATCGCCGTCAGCGATGCCTTGGGCGCCCCGGGCGGCTACGACGAAGGGTACTGGGCCGCCGAACTATTGCGCCGCTCGAAGGCGCTGGCGGCGGGGGAGTGACTGGCAAAACACGATGGGTATCGGCGCGTGACCCGTGTTCTGACCGCCCCCAAGCGGTTGGTTCAAAACACTTCATCTGTCTGACGTGTCTTAAAACAAGAGATGATAATAAGAGGAGGCACGGTGCCATGATGACCAACGCAGACGCAGCCAAGGCCGTGATCGACAGCCAGGCCGCCAAGGGCCTCGCCACCTACGGCGTCGGCCTGGAGCGCTCGGACCTGTCCGTGTCCGCCCTGGCGCGCTATGGCGCCGAGGAGGCGGCTGACCTCCTGGCCTACATGGTCGAGGTCCAGCGCCGGGCCGGGGCGTTGGAGAGGGAGAACGAGCGGCTGCGCAAGGCACTGTTGGAGCATCACCGCTGGCACCAGGATGTCGGAGACATCCTCCTTCCGGTCGAAGAAGGCGAGCCGATTAAGCTCGACCTGTCGGCCGAGTACGCGGACAGCAGCATGTGCGAACGCACCATAGCTGCACTCGGCATCTGATCGAATAGGAGCCCTTGACGCCCCCGCTTCCGGGCCTAGCATATTTCCGCAACCAACAGGTCAATAACCATGGCCAAGCTCAAGGTCCGCTATCTCGTCATCAAGCCCGGCCGCGACGGTGGCCAGCGCCATTTCTTCGATCCGGCCACGCGCCTGCGGCCGCTGGGCTGGAAGACCGTGCGCCTGGCCGACGAGTTGGCGCGGGCGGTGGCGCAGGCCCAGGCCATCGGCGCCGCCATCGATGCCTGGCGCGAGGGCCGGCCGGCCGAGGTTCCGCCCGAGCATCTGGAGGTGGCGCTGAAGGCGGCGCCCACCGGAACCATCGTCGGCGACCAGCGGGCCACCAGTCACGCGGCCGAGGCGGCGCCGGCGCCGATCCGTCCCGGCAGCCTGGCGGCGCTGGTCGCCGCCTATTGCCGTCACGAGGACTTCCGCGAGTTGGGGGAACGCACCCGCAAGAGCTACGGCGACAACCTCAAGGCCCTGGAAGCCTGGGCCGGCGACGCGCCCGTGACCTCGCTGACGCCCCGCATGTTCAAGACCTACTGGCGCGACCACCGCGACCGCATTCCCACCAAGGCCAAGGGCGTCTGCGGCATGGCGCAGATCCTGTTCGGCTGGGCCCGGCGCGAGGCCGGCTACCGCGGCTGGATCGAGAACGGGCAGCTGGTGCAGGGCAACCCGGCCGAGAAGCTGAACCTGAAATCGGCCCGCGTCGAACGTGGCGAGGACCAGCTGTGGAGCGACGCCGAGGTGGCCATCTTCTCGGCGGTGGCCGAAGACCTGGGATGGCCGTCCATCGGCGTGGCGGTCGAACTCAACGCCTGGCTCGGCCAGCGCGAGGGCGACATCCTGGCGCTGCCGGCCATGCGTTACCGCGACGGCAAGCTCGACGTGCTGCAATCCAAGCGCGGCGCCCGCGTCATCCTGCCCATCGACCAGGTGCCCGATCTGGTCGACCTGGTGGCCGAGCAATTGGAGCGGCAGCGCCGGGGCCCCTGGGGCAACGCGGTGGCCACCACGCTGCTGGTCTGTGAACTGACCGGCGGCCCGTGGAACGAAAACACCTTCCGCCGCTACTTCGCCCGCGTGCGGCGCCAGGCCGAGAAGTGGTGCCCCAGCCTGGCCGCCAAGCAATTCATGCTGCTGCGCCACACCGCCATCGTCCGCCTGGCCGAGGCCGGCTGCACCGCCGAGGAAATCCACACCATCAGCGGCCACTCCCTCGACACCGTGAACCAGATCCTCAAGCGCTACCTGGTGCGCACCCGCAAGATGGCCGAAAACGCCTTCCGCAAGCGCCTGGCGGCGCAGGAGAGCGAGCGGTGAAAAGGCGCCCCTCTCTTCGTAACCACGGGGCCCTTTGCCAATTGCTCTACGCCGCCCAGCAGGGTCTGTGCTTTCACTGTCTCCAGCCGATGACCGCGGGGCGCCGCAACCACCGGCGCAAGCTTGGCTGGACGCGGGACCACGTCATCCCCCGGTCAGCCGGCGGCAAGCACATGGGCAACATGGTTCTGGCCCATCACAGGTGCAATTCCCAGCGCGCCGATTCCCCCCTTCCGGCCATCGAGATCCGGCGCGCCCGCCTCATCATCGCCGCCGTCCAAGTCAAGATGGGTCGCGGTTTCCCGCTGCCGCCATGCGACGCGGAACAGCGCCGGAACAAGGGAGTCGGACATCCGACTCTTTCCGAGTCGGACAGCATCCGACGTTCCCGCCCCGTTCCCAACGAAAAACCCCCGGAAAACCGAGGTTTTCCAGGGGTTTAAGCTTTGGCTGGGGGACAGGGACTCGAACCCCGATAAGCAGAACCAGAATCTGCTGTCCTACCATTAGACGATCCCCCACCAGCGGGATCTCCGCATCGGCCTGCCGACCGAAAGGCCGGGGTCGCCGCGCGAGGCGCACCTTGTATCACACCCTTCGCCGCGATGTGTAGGGGAATTTTGGGAAAAAAGTGCGGCAATCGGAGCGGGGGCCGCGGCCGCGGCAATTTCTCGCTTGGGGCATGGCGCCGCCTACACTAACATCGCTCCACCGACATTTTCGGAAGCCCATGACCTTCGTTCCGCCTTCTCCCTGCGCCTCCCTCTATGCGGCCCTCGACCTCGGCACCAACAATTGCCGGATGCTGGTGGCCCGTCCGGCCGCCGACGGCTTCCGCGTTGTCGACTGTTTCTCGCGCATCACCCGCCTGGGCGAGGGGCTGGCCGCCAGCGGCCGGCTGTCGGACGAGGCGATGGCCCGCACCATCGACGCCCTGGGGCTGTGCGCCGACCGCATGGACCGCATCGGCGTCGACCATGCCCGGCTGGTCGCCACCGAGGCCTGCCGCCGTGCCGTCAACCACGGCGATTTCGCCCGCCGCGTTCACGACGCCACCGGCCTCGACCTCGAGATCATCACCGCCGATGAGGAAGCGGCGTTGGCCCTGGCCGGCTGCGCGTCGCTGCTGAGCACCGACCGCCCGTGGGCCCTGGTCTTCGATATCGGCGGCGGCTCGACCGAGTTGCTGTGGGTGGCCAACCAGCCCGAGGGACCGGTGATCGAAGGAGTGGTGTCGCTGCCGCTCGGCGTGGTCACCCTGGCCGAAACCCGCGGTGCCGACCTGGCCGACGAGGCCGGTTACGGGCGGGTGGTGGCGGATGTCGCCCGCCGTTTGGCCCCGTTCGAGGCGCGCCATTCCATCGCCGACGCCCTGGCCGACGGCACCGTCCAGATGCTGGGGACCTCGGGCACCGTCACCACCCTGGCCGCCCTGCACCTGGACCTCGACCGTTACGACCGCACCCTGGTGGACGGCCTGACCCTGTCGTTCCGCGACATCGCCACCGTCACCCGCCGCCTGGCGGCCATGGACACCCAGCAGCGGGCCCGCCACCCCTGCGTCGGGCCCGAACGCGCCGACCTGGTGGTGGCCGGCTGCGCCATCCTGGAGTCCATGTGCCGGCTGTGGCCGCTGGGCAGCCTGCGAGTAGCCGACCGCGGCGTGCGCGAAGGGGTGCTGCTGACCATGATGCGCGCCGCCCCGGCCCTGGCGGAGGGAACGGCATGAGCAAGGCGCCCGGCAAGGGATCCGGCTCGCGCATGCTGTTCGAGGCGGTCAAGACCGCCAAGAAGCGCAAGCCGTCGTCCACCCGCTGGCTGCAACGCCAGTTGAACGACCCCTATGTCCACGAGGCTCGCAAGCAGGGTTTCCGCTCGCGCGCCGCCTTCAAGCTGAAGGAACTGGACGACCGCTTCCACCTGCTGCGGCCCGGCCTGAAGGTGGTCGATCTGGGCGCCGCCCCCGGCGGCTGGACCCAGGTGGCGGTGGAGCGGGTCAGACCGGGCGGCCCCCAAGGCGGCGCGGTGGTCGGCATCGACATCCTGGAGTGGGACCCGGTGCCCGGCGCCGTCACGCTGGTCGGCGACTTCCTTGCCGACGACAGCCCGGAGCGACTGAAACAGGCCCTGGGCGGTCCGGCCGATCTGGTGTTGTCGGACATGGCGGCCCCCACCACGGGGCATGCCTCGACCGACCATCTGCGCATCGTCGCCATGGTGGAGGTGGCGCTGGACTTCGCCATGGACGTGCTGGCCCCCGGCGGCGGCTTCGTCGCCAAGGTGTTCCAAGGGGGCACGGAAAAGACCCTGCTGGACACCCTGAAGCGCGCCTTCGCCACGGTACGGCACGCCAAACCCCCGGCCAGCCGGGCCGAATCGGCCGAAACCTACGTGGTCGCCACCGGCTTCCGCGGCCGGCCCGACTGACTCCCCGCCGCCCCCCGGTCAATGCGGCAGTTTGTCGCCGATATGGGTCGCCAGCTCGCGCGGGGTGGCGCGGGTCAGGTCTTTGTCCACTTCGCCGCAGACCAAGCCACGGGTGCGGGCGTTCAGGGTATGGCGCAACGCCCCCAGCATGCCGGACGGCGCCACCAGCACCAGATGCTCGAACAGGTTCTGGGTGGCGGCATGGTCCAACTGGCTGGCCACCCGGCCGGCGAAACGGGCCTGTTCCCGATGGTCGTGGTGGCGCCCCGGGGAAACCAGCACGAGGTTGACGATCGGGTCGACGCCGCGGCCCGGCCCGTCACATCGGTAGAACTGGGCCCGGGCGCCATCGGCAACGCAGATCCAGGTGTCGGTTGGCCGCATGACCTCCTCCTCCAACTGCGTGGGCGAACTCCCCCGCGGGAGATCCCCGCCAAGCCCGCCATTTAATGTGAATTATAGCAGAAACCGGGCCGGATCGGGGAAAATGCTGCCATGGCGTGCTTGAGGGGCAGCCCCGTTCGTGTATGATAGCGCGCCATTCCCGACCCGGAGGTGGCATGGACATCAAGGAAGCCCTCACGTTCGACGACGTACTGCTGGTCCCGGCAGAGTCGGACGTGTTGCCGGCGCAGGCCGACACTCGCACTCGCATCACCCGTTCGATTTCCCTTGGCATCCCGCTGGTGGCAGCCGCCATGGATACCGTGACGGAAAGCCGGCTGGCCATCGCGCTGGCCCAACACGGCGGCCTGGGGGTGATCCACAAGAACCTGGACATCGCGGCCCAGGCGGCCGAAGTGCGCAAGGTCAAGAAATTCGAATCCGGCATGGTGGTCGACCCGGTGACCATCCACCCTGATGAACGGCTGGCCGATGCCCTGAAGCTGATGGCCGATTTCCGCATTTCCGGCATCCCGGTGGTCGAGCGCGGCACCCGCCGGCTGGTGGGCATCCTGACCAACCGCGACGTCCGCTTCGCCTCGGACGCCAACCAGCCGGTCAGCGAACTGATGACCAGGGAGAACCTGGTCACCGTGCGCGAGGGCGTCGCCCCGCAGGAGGCCAAGCGCCTGCTGCACCAGCACCGCATCGAAAAGCTGTTGGTGGTGGATGGCGACTACCGCTGCACCGGGCTGATCACCGTCAAGGACATCGAGAAGGCCCAGACCCATCCCGACGCCTGCAAGGACGACCAGGGCCGGTTGCGCGTCGCCGCCGCCACCGGCGTCGGTCCGGACGGTATCAAACGGGCCGAGGCCCTGCTGGAGGCCGAGGTGGACGTGATCGTCGTCGACACCGCCCACGGCCATTCCCGCGGCGTGGTCGAGACCGTGCGCCAGATCAAGGCGCTGTCCGAGCGTGCCCAGGTGATCGGCGGCAACATCGCCACCCCCGAGGCGGCCCGCGCCCTGATCGGCGCCGGCGCCGACGCCGTCAAGGTCGGCATCGGTCCGGGAACCATCTGCACCACCCGCATGGTGGCCGGCGTCGGCGTGCCGCAGCTTTCGGCGATCATGGAGGTGGCCGAGGTGACCCGCGCCGCCGACGTGGCGCTGATCGCCGATGGTGGCATCAAGTATTCCGGCGACATCGCCAAGGCCATCGCCGCCGGCGCCGATTGCGTGATGATCGGCTCGCTGTTCGCCGGCACCGAGGAAAGCCCCGGCGACGTCTTCCTGTATCAGGGCCGGTCCTACAAGTCCTATCGCGGCATGGGCTCGATCGGGGCGATGGCCCGCGGCTCGGCCGACCGCTACTTCCAGGGCGAGGTGGCCGACAAGCTGAAGCTGGTGCCCGAGGGCGTCGAGGGCCGCGTCCCCTACAAGGGACCGGTGGCCAACGTCATCCACCAGTTGATCGGCGGCCTGCGCGCCGGCATGGGCTATACCGGCAACCGCACCATCCCGGACATGCAGACCCGCTGCCGTTTCCGTCGCATCACCAATGCGGGCCTGCGCGAAAGCCACGTCCACGACGTGTCGATCACCAAGGAAGCGCCCAACTACAAGAGCGAGTAGGGCGGATCGTTCCGGCTGGGGGAGGCGGGCGGTCCCGCCTCCCCGGCCTTTTTCGATGAAAGAATTTCCCCAATGACCCCCGCCGCCCGCCTTGCCGCCGCCATCGAGCTGCTGGCCGAGATCGAAGCCCTGGCCCGCCCCGCCGATCAGGTGGCCTCGGCCTATTTCAAGGCCCGGCGCTATATCGGCGCCAAGGACCGCCGCGCCGTCGCCGAGACGGTGTGGCGCACCCTGCGGCGGCGGGCGCGGCTGGACTGGTGGTTGGCCCGCCTGGACTTTCCCGCCGATGCCCGCGCCCGGGTGCTGGCCGACCTGGCGCTAGAAGGGGGGCGCGCCACGCCCGACCTGTTCCAGGGCGCCCATTCCGCCCCGCCCCCCGGCCGCGAGGAGCGGACGATGATGGAGCGCCTGGCCGGACGTGACATCTTCCACCACGAAATGCCCGGCTGGGTGCGGGGCGAATACCCCGAATGGCTGGGCCCGCGCCTGTCGGCGCTGTTCGGCGAACGGCTGACCGCCGAGATGGGCGCGATGCGCGACGAGGCACCGCTGGATCTGCGGGTCAACACCCTGAAGGCCGACCGCGAGGCGGCGCGCGCCGCCCTGGCCGCCGAGGGCATCGATTCCCGGCCGACACCGCTATCGCCCCTGGGGTTGCGGCTGGCCCAGCGGGTGGCGCTGGTCCAGGTGCAGGCCTGGCGCGGCGGGCTGATCGAGGTGCAGGACGAAGGCTCGCAACTGGTGGCGCTGCTGGCCGATCCCCATCCCGGCATGGCGGTGGCCGATTACTGCGCCGGAGCGGGCGGCAAGACCCTGGCCCTGGCGGCGCGCATGGAGAACAAGGGCCGGCTGGTGGCCTGCGACGTGGCGGAATGGCGGGTGGACCGGGCGGGCGACCGTCTGCGCCGCGCCGGGGTGCACAACGTCACCCGCCGGGTGCTGAGCGGCGAGTCCGACAAGTGGATCAAGCGGGCGGCCGGCAGCTTCGACCGGGTGCTGGTGGACGCCCCCTGCACCGGCACCGGCACCTGGCGGCGCAATCCCGACGCCAAATGGGCCCTGACCGAAACCGACCTGACCGAATTGGTGGACCGCCAGCGGGCCATCCTGGCCAGCGCCGCCCGGCTGGTCAAACCGGGCGGGCGGCTGATCTACGCCACCTGTTCGCTGCTGGCGGAAGAGAATGAGCGCCAAGCCGAGGAGTTCCTGGCCGCCCATCCGGCGTTCAGCCCCGTTCCCGTCACCGCCCTGTGGCCCGAGGTCATCGGCCCCACCCCCTGCCCGGTGGACGGCCCCTGGCTGCGCCTGTCCCCCCTGGCCCACGCCACCGACGGCTTCTTCGCCGCGGTGATGGAGCGGCGGGCCTGAGGGCGGACCGGCGGGTTCAAATCGGCGGACGGCGGCCGCGGAACAGGCCGACGACGACCGAAATGACGAACAGCACGATGAAGATGAAGAACAGGATCTCGGCGATGCTCGACGCGGTCGAGGCCACGCCGCCGAAGCCGAAGATGGCGGCGACGATGGCGATGATCAGGAAGATGGCGGCCCAGTAGAGCATGACGTCCCTCCGCGGTCGGCCTGTTCTCCAGGCCATATGGCGGGACGCCGGGAGGAATGGCAGGGGGAGGGCCGCCACGCTGACGGGGTAGCGGCCCTCTGCCCCGGTTCAAACCGCCCGCACCTTCACGTAGGACCCGGGGGCGTCATCAAGGGCCGGCAGCCCCCCTTCACCCGGCTGGCGCGCCGGAACCTGCTTGCCGGCATACTTCCCCACCCATTTGTTCCAGTCGGGCCACCACGAGCCTTCCTCCTGGTGGGCGCCCGCCAGCCAGGAATCGGGGTTCTTCGGCTTGCGGGTGTTGGTCCAGAAGCAATATTTGGTGGCGGCCGGCGGATTGACCACGCCGGCGATGTGACCGGAGGCGGCCAGGACGAAGCGGACGGGGCCGGCCACGCGCTGGGTCAGCGAGTAGGTGCTCTTCCACGGCGCGATGTGGTCTTCACGCGTCGACAGCATGTAGACCGGGGTCTTGATCCGCCCCAGGTCGATCGGCACGCCCTCCAGCTCGATGGCGCCCGGCACCACCAGCTGATTCTCCTGGTACATCTTGCGCAGGTAGAAGCTGTGCATGGCGGCCGGCATGCGGGTCGAATCCGAGTTCCAGTACAGCAGGTCGAACGGGAACGGATCCTTGCCGAGCAGGTAATTGTTGACCACGAACGACCAGATCAGGTCGTTGGCCCGCAGCATATTGAAGGTCATCGCCATATCGCGGCCATCGAGGTAGCCGTGCTCGCTCATCCGCTCTTCCAGATTGGTGAGCTGCTCCTCGTCGATGAACACCCCCAGTTCGCCCGGCTCGTGGAAGTCGGTCATGGTGGTGAACAGGGTGGCCGACAGGATGCGATGGTCGTTGGTGGCGGCCATGTAGGCCAGCGTACAGCTGAGCAGGGTCCCGCCCAGGCAATAGCCGATCACATCCGCCTCGCGCTGGCCGGTGGCTTGCTCGATGGCGTCCAGCGCCGCCAGCGGGCCTTCCTTCATGTAGTCGCCGAACGTTTTGGCGGCCAGGTGCTCGTCGGGATTGACCCACGAGATGACGAACACGGTGTGGCCCTGGTCCACCGCCCATTTGATGAAGGAATTCTTCGGCCGCAGGTCGAGGATATAATACTTGTTGATCCACGGCGGTATGATCAGCAGCGGCTTTTCGAACACCGTCGGGGTGGTCGGCGTGTATTGCACCAACTGCATCAGCGCGTTCTGGTAGACGACCTTGCCGGGGGTCACGGCAATGTTCTCGCCGACCCGGAAGGCATCGTAATCGGTCATCTTGATGCTGAAACGCCCCTTGCCGCGCTCCAGGTCGTCCAGCAGGTTGTTGAGTCCCTTGATCAGGTTCTCGCCGCCGGTCTCGATGGTGGTGCGCAGGACTTCCGGGTTGGTCAGCACGAAATTGGACGGCGCCATCGCGTCGACGTATTGCCGCGTATAGAAATCAACCTTCTGGGCGACGTGCTCGTCGAGGCCATCGATATTGTTGACTACGCCCTGCACCCAGCGGGCCGACAGCAGATAGGACTGCTTGATGAAGTCGAAGATCTCGTTCTCCTCCCACATCTCGTCCTTGAAGCGGCGATCGGTGGGATCGGGCTTGGCGATCGGCTCGGACGGCTCGCCCAGCAGGCGGCGCGCCGTGTTCTGCCACAGCGCCATGTAATCCTGCCAAAGGCTGAGGTTGGCCTCGACCAGCTTGGCAGGGTCGCTCATCATCTTGGCAGTCATCTCCAGAAAGGCGCTGCCAATGTTGAGCGGGTCCGGCGACGACACCCCCGGTTCGGCGGCGGTGCGTGCCAGGAATTCGGCAACGATACGCTGGCTGCGCTCGGCGATGTGTCCCATCGCCTTCGACAGTTCCGCGGGATCGATCAGCTTGATGTCTGCGCCCATTTGCTCGGCCATGTTATTCCCCGATTCAAGGTGCGTAATCAACGCGATACAGACCAGCCGGGCAACACCCATAAAGGAGTAGATCCTTCCGCAGGGCGCCGGGCATCCTGTGCCGCCCGCTCGTCATAGGACTATATACTTTCGGTACCGGTCCTGATAAATGTGAACCTTGCCTGAAGTTAGTTTCGGGTCGCAACGGATCGTAGTCAACTAGGGTGATTGGGCGACCATGGTTAGCATCCGGACCGGCCGTCGGGACGTTCGACACGGCATCGCTGCCTCTGTCGGCAAGATCGCGTCCATCGGAAGGGTTGCGGGCCTGGTCGCCGCGTTGGCCGGTTGTTCCTCCATCTCCAACGTGTTCCAGGGCGGCGGCGAGTCGCAAGCCGCCTCGGGGGCGGGCGATACCCTGATGGGGGATTCGACCAACGTCCATTATGCCGCCCAGGTCCAACGCGAGGCGCCGGCCGATGCCGAGGAAACCCTGCACACGGCGGACGACAACGCCACGCCGCTGCGGGTGAACCGGCCGCCGGCCGCCATCCTGGCCGCCGCGACGCCTCCGGTCGCGACCCCGGAACAGGAAGCCCTGCCCCCGCCGCCGGCCGCTCCGGTCGCCGCAGCTCCTGCCGCCCCGGCGAAGCCCGCTCCCGCGCCCGCCGCTCCGGCCCCGGCACCCACGCCGGTCGCCGCAGCCCCCGTTCCGGCCAAGCCCGCCGCAGCCGCCCCGGCCCCCGCTCCGGTGGTGGCCGCAGCCGCCCCGGCCAAGCCTGCTCCCGCTCCGGCCCCGGCACCCACGCCGGTCGCCGTGGTCTCCGCCCCGCCCAAGCCCGGCCCGGCCAAACCCGCCCCCGGCGAGCCGCAGATTATCGCCACCCTGAGCTCTCCCAACCTCCAGTTGCGGCGTGAGGCGCTGGCGCGGGCCGACACGGGGCCGTCCGCCCCGCCGGCCAAGGCGCCCGACATGATCCCGCCGCCGCGGCCCGATATCAGC
>JAKAFA010000362.1 GCA_021818185.1 Pseudomonadota bacterium
CGAGTTTCTGATCCCGCCGGGCTGAGGCTGTGCTAAATTCCGCGCTTCCCTGCCCGCAGGCTTGCCATGACCCCCGATCAGATCGAGCTTTTCTACGCCCGCCTGGCCGCCGACCGGCCCGATCCCAAGAGCGAACTGGAATACGTCAATCCCTATACCCTGCTGGTGGCGGTGGTGCTGTCGGCCCAGGCCACCGATGTCGGGGTCAACCGCGCTACCCGCCCGTTGTTCGCCCGCATCACCCATCCGGCCGCCATGTTGGAGTTGGGGGAAGAGGCGCTGCGCGAGGCGATCAAGACCATCGGTCTCTACAAGACCAAGGCGAGGAACGTCATCGCGCTATCGCGGCAACTGGTCGAACATTATGGCGGCGCGGTGCCCGACGACCGCGCCGCCCTGGAAGCCCTGCCCGGTGTGGGGCGGAAGACCGCCAACGTGGTGCTCAACGTCGCCTTCGGCGAGCCGACCATCGCGGTGGACACCCATTGCTTCCGGGTCGCCAACCGCACCGGCCTAGCCCCCGGCCGCACCCCCCTTGAAGTCGAGGAGCGGCTGGTGGCGGCAACGCCGCTCAAATGGCGGCACGACGCCCACCACTGGCTGATCCTGCATGGCCGCTACGTTTGCAAGGCCAAGAAACCCGAGTGTCCGCGCTGTGTGGTGCGCGACCTCTGCGGCTATCCCGACAAGACCGTGTCGGTCTAAGGCACGCTGAACTGCCAGCCGAACCACCGCCAGCGGCCATCCAGCGAGGGGGTGGTGCAGTTGAGGCGGACGCGGCCGGCGGGAAAGGGGTGGCGGGCGCGGATCTCGACCCGCGGGCCCAGGCGCTCCAGGATCAGGGGCCCCTCGCTGCTGCTGTAGCAGGCCAGGCCGTTGGCCGCCGCCTCGTCGGTCACCGTGAAGCCGAAGGCGGGGGGATTGTTGGTGATCCGCGGATCGGCGGGCGTGATGTCGGTGACCGGCAGCGGCAAGGCGCGGACCGCCAGCCGGAAGCGGTCAGGGTCGGCAAAGGCCTCGTTCAGCCCGAAGCGCGGCAGGAAGTAGCGCGGGCCGCCGGCCCAGGCGACGCCGGAATGCTGGCCGAAGGCCGCGACGAATCCCTGGGCGCGCGCCATGTCCATCGCCGCGGTGCTGGCCTCGCCGTAGGGCCAGGCCAGCAGGTCGGGGGCGCGGCCCAACTCGGCCAGGAAGCGGGCGCGGGCGCGGGCCAGGTCGGCCTTGGCCTCGGCTTCCGGCAAGGTGCCGAGATGGACATAGGAGGCCCCCAGGCTGCCGATGCTGACCAGACCCGAGGCGGCCAGTTCGCGGATCTGGTCCCAGGTCATGAAGTCGCCGCCCTGGTCGGCGAGGTCGCTGGCGACGAACAGGGTGAAGGGCAGGCCGGCTGCCTTCAGCCGCGGCCAGGCCTGGCGGTAGGCGCTGGCCGGAGCGCCGTCGATGGTGATGGCCACCGCCTTGTCGGGCAGGGGACGGCCGGCGGTCAGCGCCGCCACGATGTCGGGCAGCGGCAGTACGGCGTAGCCGCCCGCCTTCAGCTCGGCGATATGCGCCTCCAATTGGTCCAGCCGGACGCTGGCCTCGGGCCGGTCGTCCTCGCCGAACTGCTCGTAAGTCAGCACCACCGCCGCATCGGCCGCCGCCGCCCGCGCGGCGGGGAGGGCGGTTCCGACCGCAGCCAGCAGACCGGCCAGGGCCAGCGCGGCAACATTGTGTTTCCTCATTCGACCCTATTTCGCTGCCGCCGACCAGCGTACATTCGACGACGGACCGCCGCAACCCAGCGGTGGAAGATTATTACCGAATTTAGATCGAGGAGTTGCCATGACCCGGATCGCCGATTCCTCCGCCCTCGACCTGCTGTTCCGCGAGGCGCGCACCCATTCCCGCTGGCAGCCGCGCCCAGTGTCCGAATCCCAGTTGCGGCAGGCCTGGGACCTGGCGCGCCTGGGGCCGACCTCGGCCAACTGCCAGCCGGCGCGCATCGTGTTTGCGCGCAGCCCGGCTGCCAAGGAAAAACTGAAGGCGGCGCTGATGCCCGGCAACGTCGACAAGACCATGGCGGCCCCGGTCACGGCCATCATCGGCCATGACCTGGCCTTCTACGAGCAGTTGCCCCGGTTGTTCCCCCATGCCGATGCCCGGTCGTGGTTTGCCGGCAACGAAAGCCTGGCCGCCACCACCGCTTTCCGCAACGGGTCGCTCCAGGCCGCCTATTTCATCCTGGCCTGCCGCGCCCTGGGCCTGGATTGCGGCCCGATGAGCGGCTTCGACGCGGCGGCGGTGGATGCTGCCTTCTTCGCCGGCACCACCGTGCGCTCCAACCTGCTGGTCAATATCGGCTACGGCGACCCCGCCGGCCTGCATCCGCGCGGGCCGCGCCTCGATTTCGACGAGGCCTGTTCCATCGATTAAGGGGGCTCATCGAGTAAAGGGAGGGCCTAGCTGGACGGCATGGTCCGGCTGCGCCCCACCAGCTCGTCGAAGCAATCCTTGGCCGGCATATCGGTGGGGCTGCGCACCGCGTA
>JAKAFA010000120.1 GCA_021818185.1 Pseudomonadota bacterium
GCTGCCTTGAGGTGGTGCTGGACAAGGGGCAGCGCGAGGACTGGTTCGCCTCGAACTTCATCGTCTGGTTCTCGGTCATCGCCGCGGTTGCGCTGCTGGCCCTGGTGATACGCGAACTGACCCATCCCGACCCGGTCGTCGATCTGCCGCTACTGCGCGATCGAAGTTTCGCCGTCTGCAACGTTGTGATGTTCGCCACCGGCTTCCTGCTCTACAGCACCACCCAGTTCCTGCCCCAGCTCCTTCAGACCTCGCTGGGTTACACCGCCCTGGACGCCGGCCTGGTGCTAACCCCCGGCGGATTGGCCACCATGGCCATGATGCCGGTGGCGGGCACCTTGACCCGGCGGGTGCCGCCCGGCCTGCTGATGGCGGCCGGCATGGCCGTCGAGGCGGCCGCCCTGTGGCACATGAGCGGCTTCGACCCCCAGATCAGCTACGCCCATGCCGCCTGGGCCCGGGTCTACCAGGGACTGGGCCTGCCGCTGCTGTTCGTGCCGATCACCAGCACCGCCTATGCCGGCCTACCGCCAGGCAAGAGCAACAACGCCTCGGCGCTGATCAACCTGGCCCGCAACGTCGGCGGCAGTGCCGGCATCTCACTGTCCCAGACCGTGCTGGCCCAGCGCGCCCAGTTCCACCAGGCGCGGCTGGTCGGACGCCTGACTCCGCTGGAGCCTGCCTACCGCCACGCCTTGGCCGCTTTCGCGCAGCAATTGGGCGGCGGGCCGCAGGGCCGGGCCCGCGCCCTGGCGCATCTGGGCAGCGTCCTGCACCGCCAGGCCGAGATGCTGGCCTATATCGACATCTTCCGGCTGCTGATGCTGGCGGCGGTGGTGATCGCCCCCCTGGCGTTGCTGCTGCGCCGCCGGGCCGGACCGCCACCATGAGCGCCGGACGGGCCGCCGCGCTGCTGCTGCCGCTGGCCGGCGCCCTGTCCGCCTGCATGGTCGGGCCGGACTACCATCGGCCCGACAGCCCCCTGCCCGCCGCCTATGCCGAGCTGGCGGCTGGCCGGACCGTCGCCGCCCGCGCGGTGGCCGGCCGGCCCGACCTGGACCGCTGGTGGCGCTTGTTCCACGATGCCGAACTGGATTCCCTGGTGGACCGGGCGCTGGCCGGCAACCTGGACCTGCAACAGGCGGAAAGCCGGGTGCGGCAGGCGCGGGCCGAGTTGCGCGGCACCGCGGCGCCGCTGTGGCCGAGCCTCAACGCCACTGGCGGCGTGGATTACCTGCGATCGAGCGAAGCGCTGGGCCAGGCCTTCGCCGGGCCGGGTGCGGCCGCCCAGCCGCCCGGCGCGCCCGCCACCGCCGGAGCGACCGCCGCCACCCCCCTTCCCTCCACCCTGAACCTCTACGAAGCCGGCTTCGACGCCACTTGGGAACTCGACCTGTGGGGCGGCACCCGCCGCGCCGTCGAGGCGGCCAGGGCCAATGTCGAGGCGGCGATGGACAGCCGGCGCGACACCCTGGTCAGCCTGCTGGCCGAAGTGGCGCGCACCTATGTCGTCCTGCGCGGCACCCAGAACCGCATCGTCATTGCCGAACGCAACATCGCCATGCAGCGCCAGCAACTGGAGCTGACGCGGGCGCGCTGGCGCGCCGGCTTCACCAACGAGCTGGACGTCCGCCAACTGGAGGCGCAGGTGGCCACCAGTTCGGCGATCATCCCCGCCCTGACGGCCGAGGCCCATCGCGCCATGCATGCCCTGGCGGTGCTGCTGGGCGCCCCGCCCGAGACCCTGGCCGGCGAACTGGAGCGCGGCGGGGCGGTCCCGCCGGTGCCGCCGGCGGTGCCGGTGGGCGTACCGGGCGAATTGCTGCGCCGCCGCCCCGACATCCGCCGGGCCGAACGGCAATTGGCCGCCGCCACCGCCACCGTCGGCACCGCCATCGCCGCCCTCTATCCCCAGATCAGCCTGACCGGCAATGCCGGCTACGAGGGCACCCACACCGACAACCTGTTCCTGTGGAGCAACCGGTTCTACGCGCTGTTTCCGTCCCTCACCCTGCCGTTGTTCGACGCCGGCCGCATCGGCGCCGATATCGACGCCAGCCGGGAACGGGCGCGGCAGGCGGCGCTGGCCTATCGCGCCACGGTTCTGGGCGCCCTGCGGGAGGTCGAGGATTCCCTCGCCGCCTACCGCACCGACCAGCAGCGCCATGCCGCCCTGGTCCAGGCCGCGGCGGCCAGCCGCCGTTCCGTGGACCTGGCGCGCGCCCAGTATGCCGAGGGGGTGATCACCGTACTGGCGGTGCTCGACGCCCAGCGCTCCCTGCTGGTGGCCGAGGACGCCGTGGTCCGGAGCGACCAGGCGGTCACCACCGACCTGATGGCGCTCTACAAGGCCCTGGGCGGCGGCTGGGAAACGACCGAGCGGCCACCAGCGGCCGGCCATTAGCCGTTTCGCTTCGCCATCCGCCCGCCGAATCGCCCGAAGGCGCCGGTTTTGCGCCTGGAGCGTTTTTGCGGTTTCCTACCCAGTATGATACAGTCCGCCGTTCGCCGATCCTGAATGCGCAGGAAGCCGAAAGATGTTCACTCGCAGAGCGATGCTGGCCGGATTGTTCAGCCTTGCCGCGACTACCGCCTCGGCGGCCAGCCGCCGGCACAAGGCGGCGGCCCGGGCCGTTCACCGGCTGGATGCCGTGATCGACATCAGCCATTCGACCGTCGTCAACGATTTTCGCCTTGCCAAGCTCCGCAGCCGCATCCTGGGGGTGATCCACAAGGCCAGCGAGGGCGGCGATTGGCGCGATCCGCTCTACACCAAACGCCGGTCCGAAGCCGAGGCCGCCGGTCTGCTGTGGGGGGCCTATCACTTCGGCACCCACGAATATCCCGGCTCGGCGCAGGCGCATCTGTTCCTCAAGGCGGCGCGGCCGGGGCCGGCCACGCTGATGGCCCTGGACCTGGAATTCAACGAGCAGAATCCGGGCAACACCATGAAGTTGCACCAGGCCGAGGATTTCGTTCGCGCGGTCGTGGACGCCACCGGGCGCCATCCGATGATCTACACCAATGCCGCCTGGGCCGATGACGAGCCCATGGGCCATCCCGGGCACCGGCTGGGCGGGCGCATTACCGAGCACTCGATCCTGGCCCATTGCCCTCTGTGGCTGGCCGATTACCGCTCGCAGCCCGAAGTTCCCAGTGCCTGGCGCGGCCAAGGCTGGCACTTCTGGCAATATGCCGGCGATTCCGACGACGGCGGACCGCGTGGCCACCGGGTGCGCAGCGTCTGGGGCATCGAAAGCTGCGACCGCAATCTGTTCCATGGCGATGCCTCGATGCTGCGCCGGTTCTGGACCTCGGCCGGCCAGACGCATCCTGGGGCAACACACCATGGGGCGGCGCACCATGGGGCGCACCGGCGGACACGCGGAGCCTGACCCCGCGGCCTATGCCGGCCGCGACATCGGCTCCAATCCCACCGCCAGGCAATTTTCGACCCCGGCAATCAGCCAGCAGCGTTCGTCCGGCGTCAGGTCGTTGGCCAGGGCGGCGCCCAGGCACAGGCGGAGAATGTCGTGCAGGTCCTCGCTGCCGTCGATCCGGTTGCAGACCTGGCGAACCAGGCGGCCGACCAGAGCCTCGCGGACGGGCACGGGGGACAGAGACCGGGAGCTTTCCATCAAGGGCTGAACCGGAGCTGCGGGAAGGGTTCGCTTTCATCGCACCAAAGCACCACTCCTGTAATTAGAACTTTCGTCATGCGCGATTCGGCTTAATCTGCCGGCCGGCAGCGGACAAAGCCCGACCGGCACATGATCTGGCACTGGCAAGGCGAGACGACGTGAGATTCCCACCCCCGCCGAGCACGGCCCATCGGGACTTCCTGACCGTCCTGCCGGGACTGATGCTGATCCTGGCCCTGGCCGCCCTGGACCAGAACATCGTCAGCACCGCCCTGCCCCGCATCGTCGGGGATCTGGGCGGGCTATCGCATCTGTCCTGGGTGGTGACCGCCTTCGTGCTCACCTCGACCGCCACCACCCCGCTCTACGGCAAGCTGAGCGACATGTACGGCCGCCGGCCGCTGTTCTTCCTGGCGGTGGCGGTGTTCCTGGCCGGCTCGATGCTGTGCGGCCTGTCCCGTTCGCTGGGCGAGTTGGTTCTGTTCCGCGGACTCCAGGGGCTGGGGGCCGGGGGATTGTTGCCGCTGGTGCAGACCACCGTCGCCGATCTGGTGTCGCCCCGGGAACGGGGCCGCTACCAGGGCCTGTTCGTCGCCGTGTTCAGCGTATGCAGCGTCGCCGGCCCCCTGCTGGGAGGCGTGATCACCGACCTGCTGTCGTGGCGCTGGATCTTCTACGTCAACCTGCCGGTCGGCGCCGTCGCAATCGGCCTGATTGCCGCCGGGCTGCGCCATGCGCCGCCCCGCGTCGCCCACCGGGTCGATTACGCCGGGGCGGCGCTGCTGACCCTGGCCACCACCGCGGTCCTGCTGCTCCTGAGTTGGGGCGGCACGGAGTATTCCTGGGCCTCGGTTCCCATTGCCGGGCTGGCCGCCGGCGCCGCCCTCCTTGCCGTGTTGCTGGTGCTGCGCGAGGGGGTGGCCGACGAGCCGATCCTGCCGCTGCGCCTGTTCGGCAACACCGTGTTCCGACTGGCCGCTGCGACCATGACGCTCAATACTTTGGCGCTGTTCGGCACCATCATCTTCATGCCGCTGTTCTTCCAACTGGTGATGGGCGCCTCGGCCACCCGGGCCGGCCTGCTGGTCTCGCCGCTGATGGCCGGCGTTCTGGTCGCCTCGGTGCTGGGCGGCCGGCTGGTGTCGCGCACCGGCCGCTACAAGGCCTTGCCGGTAGCCGGGCTGGCCGTCTCGGCGGGGGCGCTCCTGGCCATGGCCTGGCTGGCCGGGACCGGCCGCGGCGCCGCCGGCCTGGAAGCCTGCCTGGTGATGCTGGGGCTGGGGCTGGGCTGCGCCATGCCCACCCTGACCGTCGCCATCCAGAATGCGGTCGAGCCGGCCGACCTGGGCGCGGCCACCTCGGCGGCGATTTTCTTCCGCTCGTTGGGCGGCGCGATCGGGGTGGCGCTGTCGGGGGCCGTCCTGGCCATGCGGCTACAGGCCGCCGGCCTGGGCGGGATCGCCGACCAGGGCATCCGGCGCATCGCCGCCCTGGCGCCGGCCGAGCGGCTGGCGGTCGTCGGTGCCTATCGCGACGCCATCGCCACCTCCCTGCTGGTCGGGGCGGGAATCGCCGCCCTGGCCTTCGTCCTCGCCACCCGAATCCCCGAACTGCCGTTGCGCGGGGCCAGCGACCGGCCGCGGCGCCGGGGGGACTAACCGTCAGCCGGTGGGGTCGGCGCCCAGGCGGCGGGCGGCGACCTTGTCGGTCTTGAAGACATGCTCGATCAGCCAGCGGCGCAGGAAGGCCATGACCTCGCCGCTCAGGCCGGTGCGGCCGGCGGCCAGGTCGGCGCGCAGTCCCGTCACCTTCTCCACCAGGGCGGCATGGCTCCGGCGATGGCCGTCCAGGTCGGGCAGCCCGCCCTTCGCCCAGATGTCCTCCTCGTTGGCGAAATGCCGCACGGTATAGTCGGCGAGGCGGTCGAGGATGGGGGCCAGCGCCTCGGGCCCCTTGCCCTGGGTCATGGCCGCGCCCAGGTCGTTGACCATCTGGACCAGGGTGCGGTGCTCGGCATCGATGGCCGGAATGCCGGTCAGCCAATCGTCGCCCCAGCGCAGGGACAGCCCGTCGCCCCGCACCCCCAGCAGGAAGGTTTCCACCGCGGCGTTCAGGGCGTCGGATTGCCGCGACAGGGTGGCGGAGGCGGCCAGCAATTCGCCGGCGCCCTCTCCCACCGCCTGGGCGGTCCGGGTGACGCCGACGATGGTGCTCGACACGTCGTGGGTGCCGGCCGACGCCTGCTGCACCGAGCGCGAGATTTCGCGGGTCGCGGCGCCCTGTTGCTCCATGGCCGCCGCCACCGCCTGCGAGATTTCGTTGATATGCAGGATGGTCGCCGCGATGGCGGCGATCTCGGCCACCGCATCCTTGGTGGCGACCTGCACGGCATCGATCTGCCCGGCGATTTCCGCCGTGGCGGTCGCCGTCTGGGTAGCCAGAACCTTGACCTCGTTGGCGACGACCGCGAAGCCCTTGCCGTATTCCCCGGCCCGCGCCGCCTCGATGGTGGCGTTCAGCGACAGCATCTGCGTGCGGCTGGCGATATCGCCGATCAGGTTGACCACCGTACCGATCCGCTGGACCGTCTCGGCCAGGCTGGAAACCACGCCGTTGGCCTGGTCGGCTTGCCCCACCGCTTCGGCGGCACGCTGGGCCGAGGCGTTCAGCCGTCCGGAGATTTCCTGGATCGACGCCGACAATTGCTCGGCCGCCGACGCCACCGTCTCGACATTGATCGCAGCCTGCTCCGAAGCGCAGGACACCGCGCTGGCCCGCCCGGTCGCGTCGTCCGCCGCCCGGGACAGGGCCGAGGCGGTTTCGCGCAAGCCGGCGGCGGCGGTGGCGACCTCGCCGACCACCCCCTTGATGCTGACCTCGAAGCTGGAGGCCAGGTCTTCCATCATCCGGCGCTTGTCGTCCTCGGCCCTTTGGCGGTGGGCTTCCTGCTCCGCCTTGAGGCGGGCGGTCTCCATCAGGTTGGCGCGAAATACCGCCAGAGCGCGGGTGATGGCGGCGATCTCGGTGGCGACGAATTCGGGAATGGCCTGGCGGATATTGCCGTCGGCCAGGGCGCGGGTGGAATCGGCGACGGCCGACAGCGGCCGGAGGATTCCCCGGAGCACGAACAGGCTGACCGCAATGCAGGCCAGCAGGCCGATGGCCGCCGCCACCATCATGGTCCGGGTCAGGCGCCGCATGGCGGTGGAACTGCCCGCCGCCGTCTCCGACAATTGCCGCCGGTCGGCCTCGGCCAGCAGATTCACCCCCTCGCCCATGCGGTCGAGATGTTCGTACAGCCCGTCGACCCGGCCGCCGATCTGCAAGGCCAGAGCCGGCGGCACCTTGCCATCGGCGCTGGCCAAGGCGTTGACGGCCTGCTCCTCGGCCGCCGCCAGATCGTCGAAACTGCTTTTGGCGACGTCGATGCGGTGGCCCAGGTCGGTGATCGCCCCCAGGGTGATCATGTGGCGCTCGGTGACGATGCGGACCAGCCTGGCATGGGCCGCGCGATAGGCCTTCTCCAGATTGTGCAGATCGATGCGGGTGGTCGCCGGGTCGTCGGCCGCCCCGGTCGATACCAGATTCTGGCTGACCAGGGTCGAGATCTGCATGCTCTTGATGGTTCGGAGCAGGTCAAGGTCGCTCATCAGCGTCCGGACGGCCTGTTCCGACGTTTTGTTCATCTCCTGATTGCGCTCGGCCACGCTCCACCCGACCACCCCCTGCACCACCACCAGGCCGACCATCGCCACGGCGAACAGCAGGAACCGGTTGCGCAGCGAGGCGGGGACCCGCAGAAACCGGCGGCCGAACGCCGTGCAGCGCTGCCGGACCCGCCAGCCGAACAGCCGCAAGGCCGGATTCACGCCACCCAGCCGGACGCCCGGAAGGGAGGCAGCCTCCTCTTCGGCCAGGGCGACAGCTTCGGAAAATTCATCCATAAGGCGACTCCATCGTTCGGCAATATCCGCAAGCAGTACAAGCACCGCGCCGGATCGGGGCAGTGGACAGAGACATTTTCTGGGCGCGGCCTGTCCGCATCACGCACAATCCGATGATTCTTTTGTTAAGGTTCCGCGACAGATCGGCCGCATTTTATCGAAATCTATTTTTTATTTTATTTGCCTCACATTATTTTAGATTTCTCTTTCTCAAGACATGTCTTTGCCGAGCCGCCGCAATGCGCGAATGGATGGCCGGCATTCCAAGGGCGCAGGTTGCATCCGTTCACCGCTGGTGAAATACTTATCTGAATAAATCAATCATGCGGATCATTTCATGGCCGATACCCCATGCCCTTTCTGCGGCTCCCTGGACCTGCCGCGCCGAATGACCGACCGGCTGGGACAGGTGATCTGGTGCAATAGCTGCCATCACGTTTGGGAAATTCCGCTCACGATCGTCACCCCTCCCCGCTCGAAGGGCACCGCCGTCGACTGCCCCCATACTAAAGGAATGGAAGGAACGCGACCGGAAGCGGCTGGAGCGGTGGCACCCCGGCAATAAAAAATCGTTGCTTCGGAGAAGCGCACATAATACGTTCGTATAAAGTGCTTCTTCCGCGGATATTCATGGCCTCGTCAAACACCACCTCGATCCTCCTGGTCGAAGAGGGGGAAATTGCCGCCCGTGCCGTCATGGCCGGGCTGGAGCGTTTTCCCGACCTGCGGGTCACCTGGGCGGCGTCATTGGCCGAATGCCTGCACACCCTGGGCGAAGGCGGCATCGATGTGGTGATGCTGGACGCCGAATTGCCGGATCGTGCCGGACTACCGCCGATCGACGCCGTGCTGGCGGCCAGCGGATCCGCCCCGGTGATCCTGCGCACCGCCGGCCTAAGCCACCGCCGGGGCCGCGAGGTGGAGCGCCGCGGCGGCCTGGATTACCTGGCCAAGGATTGCATCGACCCCGCGGCGATCCGGCGCGTCGTCCTTCAGGCGCTGGAGCGCCGGACCCAGGCGGAAGACGCCCGCCTGCACGCCCAGGTGTTCGAGCATGTCAGCGAAGGGATCACCATCACCGACGCACGGGGCACCATCATCAGCGTCAACCCCGCGTTCTGCCGCATCACCGGCTACAGCCCGGAAGAGGTGATCGGCAAGAATCCCCGGCTGCTGTCCTCGGGGCGGCAGAACGACGAGTTCTATCGCCAAATGTGGAGCACCCTACTGCGGACCGGCAGTTGGAGCGGCGAGATATGGAACCGCACCAAATCGGGCCGCATCTATCCCGAGTGGCTGAGCATCTCGGCGGTGGGCGGCCACGGGGCGGCGGCCAGCCATTACATCGGCGTCTTCCTCGACCTGTCCAACATGAAGCGCCATGAGGAGACCATCAGCCACCTCGCCCACCACGACGCTCTGACCGGGCTGCCCAACCGCCTGTTGCTTCAGGACCGGGTTCAGCACGCCATCGAGATAGCGCGGCGCGACGGCAGCCAGATCGGCCTGATGTTCCTGGACCTCGACCGCTTCAAGATCGTCAACGACAGCCTGGGCCATGTGGTCGGCGACGAATTGCTGAAAGTGGTGGCCGAACGCCTGCGCCAGGCCCTGCGGCGCAGCGACACGGTGGCGCGGCTGGGCGGCGACGAGTTCATCGTCATGCTGCCGGGCTTCCGTACCACCGGCGAGTTGGCGGACGTGGCGGAAAAGATCGCCGCCACCCTCGACAAGCCGGTTACCCTGGCCGGCCACACCCTCAACGTCGGGGCCAGCATCGGCATCGCCACCTTCCCGCGGGACGGCCAGGACTTCGACACCCTGATGAAGAACGCCGATACGGCGATGTACCGGGCCAAGCAGACCGGGCGCAATACCTTCTGCTTCTATGATTCCCGGATGAACGAGCAGGCGCTCGACCGCCTGAAGTTGGAGGAGGCGCTGCGCCGCGCCCTGGAGCGCGGCGAGTTCGAACTCTACTACCAGCCGCAGATCGCCCTGCAAACCGGCGAGGTCACCGGCGTCGAGGCGCTGATCCGCTGGAACCATCCCGAACGCGGCGTCATCTCGCCCGCGGTGTTCATCCCGGTCGCCGAGGAAACCAACCTGATCGCCCTGATCGGGCTGTGGGTCCTGGAGGAGGTCTGCCGCCAGTTGGTCGGCTGGCGCGCGGCGGGGCTGACCGACATCCGGGTGGCGGTCAACGTCTCCGGACGCCAGTTCCTCAGCCCGACCCTGGCCGACACCATCGCCGACCTGCTGTGCCGGCACCGGCTGGCGCCGTCCCAACTGGAGATCGAACTGACGGAAAGCACGGTGATGGCCGAACCCGAGCGCGCCATCGACCAGTTGAAGCGGCTGCGCGACATCGGCATCCAGGTTTCGGTGGACGATTTCGGCACCGGCTATTCCAGCCTCAGCTATCTGAAGCGCCTGCCGCTCAACACCATCAAGGTGGATCGCTCCTTCGTGCGCGACATCCACACCCAGAAGGACAATGCCGCCATCGTCTCGGCCATCCTGGGGCTGGCCGAAGCCCTGGACCTGGCCATCGTCGCCGAAGGCGTCGAGAACGAGGCCGAGGAAACCCATCTGCGCCAGGCCGGCCCCATCACCGTCCAGGGCTTCCTTTACGCCCAGCCCATGCCGGCCGACCGGCTGATGGGCTGGCTGGCCACCTGCCGGAACGCCGCAGCCCCCGGCTCCTGACCCGCCCCCTCCGGGGAAGACCCCGGCCGATCGGCCCAGTCCGCATGCCCCCGGCGCAGGCCGGCGAAAACCTCGTAAAATCGGGCCACGATCTTTCGCGAGCCCAGCCATGCGCATTTCGACGTTGGTGCGGTGTTTTGCCTTGGCCGTTCTTCTGGCCGGATGCTCGGATTATTACGTCTACAAGGGCAATATTGCCCTGTCCCGCGGAGATTTGGCGGCGGCCGAGCGGGCATATGTCCAGGCTCCCCGGTCGGACACCGCCCGGCTGAATCTGGCGGTGATCCGGATTCGCCAGGGGCGCCTGGCCGAGGCCGCCCGGCTGCTGGAGCCGCTGGCAGCCGCCGGCAATCCCGATCCTCCGGTGGTCTATATCGACCCCCTGACCTTCACCGTGACCAATTCCCACGACGTGGCGCGCCGGAATCTGTCTCTGGTCTATTCCGACCTGGCCGCCGAGCAGATCGGCAAGGCTGATTACGACGATGGATTCAACCTGTCGCAACGGGCCATCGCCACCGATCCCGGCAATCTCTACGCCCAATTCAACCTGGCGGTCTGCGTGGCGAAGAAAGGCTATCCCCTCTGGGCGGCAACGCTGTTTCGCAAGGTGGCGGCGTCGCCGCGCGCCAAGGAGCTGAAGAGCGCTGCCGGCCAAACCCTGTACGCCATGGCCGAGGCCCGCCTTGCCGCCCGTCCCCCCGCCCGTTGACCGAAGCACTTCACCATGGCCGTTCACCCCATACTATGGTAAGACCAACCCACCCCATTTGGTGGAGAAGGCTGATGCCGCTGATCACCTGGGCGGACTCGCTCAGCGTCGGCCACGCGGCCCTCGACGAGGACCACCGGCGCCTGGTCGCCCTGGTCAACGATTTCTTCGAATCCTGGGCGGCCGACACCGACCGCAGCCGTGCGGCCGCGCTGCTCAACGAGCTCATCGTCTATACCGACACCCATTTCCTGCGCGAGGAACGCATCCTGGAGGAACGGGATTATCCGCGGCTGGCCAACCAGCGCCTCGCCCACCAGGAATTGCGGGCCGAAGTCCATTTGATCCGCCAGAAAATTGGCGAAAACGATCCGACCCTCAGTTCGAAAACCATCGGGCGGGTGCTGGAATCGTGGCTGATCGACCACATCATCGCCGAGGACAAGCTGTACCGGGTCCTGTTCACCTGACCCCGGCACTCCCGGGGTATCGAGGCGCGGCGCCTTCCTGCC
>JAKAFA010000121.1 GCA_021818185.1 Pseudomonadota bacterium
AGGTGACCCGCCATCGACTCGACGCCCACCACCAGCCTCGCGCCGGCCACCACCTGTCTCAGCTGCCCCCAAGTCAGGGCGTTGCAGAAATTAAGGGCTCCCGGTGTCGCCTGAATGATGTCCGCGATGCGGGACGCTTCCCGCTCGCCGCGGCCGGTAAAGACGATCTGATGGCCGTCCGCCGCAAGGCGCCGGGTCAGGGTGCGCCAGTGCGATGGCGGCCATTCCTTCGCGGGGCTTCCGGTGCCGGGATGGATGACGACGTATCGACCGGGCCGTAACCCGCCCGGCAACGGGCCAACCGGCAGCGGTGGCAGGCTCATCCGCGGCATCACGCCTTCGGCACCCGCGATGTCCAGGGCTGCGAGAAGCGCGCCTTGCGCCTGCGCCGCGTGACGGGTGCCGCCGACCCAGGGGAACGGGTCGGTCAGCAGCGGGCCGAACCCGCCGCTGTCGTATCCGATCCGCCGCGGAATCCCCGCCGCCCAGAGCAGGGGAATGCAGTTCGGCCAATGAAAATAGAGGTCGATGGCGACGTCGTAGCCGACCGACCGGATTTCCCCCAATGCCTGGACCCAGGTCCGGGCGTGCCGGGCGAGGCGGCTCCTCAACGGCAGGGGGGCCCGGTTGAGGTGGAAATTGTCCATCACGTGGATATGGGCGATGTCGGGATGTCCCTCCACCACGTGGCGGGCCCACGATCCCACCAGCATGCCGATTTCCGCGTCGGGAAAGGCCCGGCGCAACGGCGGCAGGACGGCGGTGGCGATCAGCACGTCGCCGAGATGGGCTGGATTGGCCAGCAGAATGCGGCGGGGCGGCGATGGCTGCTGCCGTGCTCGCCGCAGGCCCGCGGCCAGCCGGCTCGCGCCATCGGCCAAACGGAGGGCGGTCACCAGTTTGTGGCTTTGAGCAAGATAACGGCCCGGCTGCACGGTACAGGTCCCTCGGAGACGCGCCGGAGGCGCGAACGCGGTGTAATCGGCGCCGACGGCCGGATCGCTTTACAAAGCCTTTTCGGTTTGCAGGCCAAATTCGGACCCGATGACCTCTAACTCAAAGCCAATGCCCCAGCAAGTGGAGATGGTCGGCGAAAGCGCCGTCGCAAAATGGACATGCGTCGGGCGCGATCGGCCTATCGCCTCCGCCCGGCGCGCCCCTGCCGCCCCCGCCGGCGGTCGGGCGCACCGAAGGGCGCTCACCGGTCGGGGACGGTCCGGCGACAATGGTCCGGCACCCACCGGGCATCGACAACCATTGGGGCGGCCATGGCGTTCCATCCCGAGATTCTGCGTGCTTACGATATCCGCGGCGTGGTCGGCCGCACCCTGATGCCCGGCGACGGTCTGCTGGCCGGCCAAAGCTTCGGCACCCTGGTCCGGCAGGCGGGCGGCGGGCCGGTGGTGGTCGGCTGGGATGGGCGGCTGTCGTCGCGGACCTTGGCCGCCTGGCTGGTCGAAGGCCTGGTTCGCACCGGCTGCGAGGTGCGTCTGGCCGGGCTGGGGCCCACGCCCATGGTGTTCCACGCCGCGTTGACCGGCGGCGCGGCCGGGGCGGTGATGGTAACCGCCTCGCACAATCCCGCCGATCACAACGGCTTCAAATTCCTGCTGGGCGGGCGGCAGTTCCTGGATGCCGACCTGCGGCGCCTGGCGGAGACGGCAGGGCGGGGACGGTTCGCGGCGGGCAAAGGACGTGCGTGGCGCCTGCCGCGGGCGGCGGCCGGTTACGTGGAGTGTCTGGCCGCCGAATTGGAAGGCCGCCCCGGCCTGCGGGTGGTGTGGGATACCGGCAACGGCGCCGCCGGCCCGGTGCTGGGCGCCCTGGCCGGCCGGCTGCCGGGCCGTCATACCCTGCTGTTCGCCGAGGTGGACGGCCGCTTTCCCAACCATGCTCCCGATCCCGGCGATCCGGCAAATCTGGCGGCGCTGCGCCGCGCCGTCCTGGCCGAGCGGGCCGATCTGGGCATCGCGATCGATGGCGACGGCGACCGTATCGGCATCGTGGACGGCGAAGGAGTGGTGGTGGATGCCGACCAATTGCTGGCCCTGTTCGCCGAGGATGTGCTGGCCGCCCGCCCGGGGGCCGCGGTGGTGGCCGACGTCAAGGCCTCGTCGGCGCTGTTCGGGGCGGTCGGGCGGATGGGCGGGCGTCCGGTGATGAGCCGCACCGGCCGGGCCTATGTCAGGGCGCGCATGGACGCGTGCGGCGCCGTGCTGGGCGGCGAACTCAGCGGTCACATCATCTTCGCCGACCGCTATCTGGCCATCGATGACGCGCTGTACGCGGCGATGCGCCTGCTGCGCCTGCTGGCCGACGGGCGGGGGCGGACCCTGGCGCAGCGCCGCCGCGCCCTGCCGGCGGTGGTCCATACCCCGGAATTCCGCCTTCCGGTGGCGGAGTCCGCCAAGTTCCGGGTGGTGGCCGACATTCGCCGCCGGCTGATCCGGGCCGGAACCCGCTTCATCGCCATCGACGGGCTTCGGGTCTCCGCCGCCGATGGCTGGTGGCTGCTGCGCGCCTCCAACACCGAGGCCGCGCTGTCGGCCCGCTGCGAGGCGGCCACGATGGACGGCCTCGCCCGTGTCCGCTCCGCCCTCGACGACCATCTGCGGCTGTGCGGGGTGGGGCGGTAGGGCGGGCGGCGGTGCGAGGCGCTCAACCCGCTTGACAGTGCCGTGCCCCCGACCCACTGTAACCGTTTACCGAAGGGGAGCCCCGGGGTGTGTGGGGCTGAGAGGCCGGCACGGTAGCCGCCGGCGACCCTTGGAACCTGCTCCGGATCATGCCGGCGAAGGGATCGGAAGCCGCTTCCGCCGCACTTCGTCCCGTCTTCCGGGGCCGCCCCCAGGCCAGTGCGGAGAAAGCCCCGATGTCAGTCAATCCCCAGCCAGGCAGCACCGACGCCCTCGCGGTCACCACCGGCCCCCTGCCGGGCTCGCGCAAGATCCACGTGGCGGGCTCGCGCCCCGGCCTCCGCGTCGCCATGCGCGAGGTCGAACTGGAACCCAGCGCCGGCGAGCCGCCGGTGCGCCTGTACGACACCTCGGGCCCCTATACCGATCCGACGGCCGCCATCGACATCGGCAAGGGCCTGCCCGCCCTGCGTCACGCCTGGATCGTCGAGCGCGGCGATGTCGAGGCTTACGAGGGCCGCGCCCATCGTCCCGAGGACGACGGGCTGAAGGCGGGCGAGGCCATCGCCGTGCCGGTGTTCGATCGGGCCGGCCGCCGGCCGCTGCGGGCCAAGGGCGGCGCCGCCGTCACCCAGATGGCCTACGCGCGGCGCGGCATCGTCACCCCCGAGATGGAATACGTCGCCATCCGCGAGAATCTGCGCCGGGCCGAGCTGGGCGCCGCGCTGCGCGACGGCGAGGATTTCGGCGCCGACATTCCCGAGGTGGTCACGCCCGAATTCGTCCGCGACGAGATCGCGCGCGGCCGTGCCATCCTGCCGGCCAATATCAACCATCCCGAAGCCGAGCCGATGATCATCGGCCGCAACTTCCTCACCAAGATCAATGCCAATATCGGCAATTCGGCGGTGGCCTCGTCGGTCGGCGAGGAAGTGGAGAAGATGGTTTGGGCCATCCGCTGGGGCGCCGACACGGTGATGGACCTGTCCACCGGCAAGCACATCCACGCCACCCGCGAATGGATCATCCGCAACAGCCCGGTGCCGATCGGCACGGTGCCGATCTACCAGGCGCTGGAAAAGGTCGAGGGCCGCGCCGAGGACCTGACCTGGGAGGTCTATCGCGACACCCTGGTCGAACAATGCGAGCAGGGCGTCGATTACTTCACCATCCATGCCGGCGTGCGTCTGGCCACCATCCCGCTGACCGCCAACCGGGTGACCGGCATCGTCAGCCGCGGCGGGTCGATTCTGGCCAAGTGGTGCCTGGCCCACCACAAGGAGAATTTCCTCTACACCCATTTCGAGGAAATCTGCGAAATCCTCAAGGCCTACGACGTCGGGTTCAGCCTGGGCGACGGCCTGCGGCCCGGCTCCATCGCCGACGCCAACGATGCCGCCCAGTTCGCCGAACTGGAGACCCTGGGCGAACTGACCAAGGTCGCCTGGAAGCACGATTGCCAGGTGATGATCGAGGGCCCCGGCCATGTGCCGATGCACAAGATCAAGCAGAACGTCGAGAAACAGCTGAAGCTGTGCGGCGAGGCGCCGTTCTACACCCTGGGCCCGCTGGTCACCGACATTGCGCCGGGCTACGACCACATCACCAGTGCGGTGGGGGCGGCGATGATCGGCTGGTTCGGCACCGCCATGCTGTGCTACGTCACCCCCAAGGAGCATCTGGGCCTGCCCGACCGCCAGGACGTGCGCGAAGGGGTGGTCACCTACAAGCTGGCCGCCCATGCCGCCGACCTGGCCAAGGGCCATCCGGCGGCGCGGCTGCGCGACGACGCCCTGTCGCGCGCCCGCTTCGCCTTCCGCTGGCGCGACCAGTTCCACCTGTCCCTCGATCCGGAAAAGGCGCTGGACTTCCACGACCAGACCCTGCCGGCCGAGGGCGCCAAGCTGGCCCATTTCTGTTCGATGTGCGGGCCGAAATTCTGTGCCTACAAGATCAGCCAGGAGGTGCGCGACATCGCCGCCGAACAGGGGATGGCCGCGATGAGCGAGAAGTTCCGCGAGCAGGGCGCCGAGATCTACCAGGCGGAGAAGCCGGCGGCGGAATAGCCGGGACGGAGGCGGGCGGCAATGGGCGTCTTCGGCGACCGGGTCCTTCCCGCCCTCCTCGACGCGGTCATGCGGCGGCGGCGTTTCGCCGCCTATCGCCACCGGGCCCTGGCCGGCGCCCGCGGGCTGGTCCTGGAGATCGGGGTAGGGACGGGGCTCAATCTGCCCTTCTACGGGGCGGAGGTGCGGACCATCATCGGGCTCGACCCCCATCCCCGGCTGCTCGGCCTGGCGCGCCGGCGGGCGGGCCAGGGCCCCTGCGCCGTCCACCTGATCCAGGGCTCGGCCGAGTCCCTTCCGCTGGCCGATAACGCCATCGATACGGTGGTGACCACCTGGAGCCTGTGTTCCATTCCCGATCCGCTGGCTGCCCTGCGCGAGATGCGTCGCGTGCTGCGGCCCGACGGGCGGCTGCATTTTGTCGAGCACGGCCTGGCTCCCGATCCCGGCGTGCGGAAATGGCAGCGGCGCCTCACCCCGTGCTGGACGCGGGTCAGCGGCGGCTGCCACCTCGACCGCAAGATGGACGACCTGATCCGCGCCGCCGGCTTCCATCTCGGCGACCTGGCCGACGGCTACATGGCGGGGCCGCGGCTGGTGACCTTTATGTACGAGGGGCGGGCCCGGCCCGGGCGATGACCTGGCGGCAAGGCACCGAGCCCGGAGCCGCTGGAAGTCGAGATGGTCCTGCCCCCGTAGCTGTTCTACGAGCTGGGGGATGCCGGAGCCGTCCGGATGATGGCCGTGTCAAGCACGGTCACGGCGCCAGAATTGATCGATTCGAGTCCTGGACACGGTGTTGTGTCCTGGCGACTGGACTCTTGATTTTCGATGGCGCATCTGATTTCATATGAGTGTAAAACTCACCTTGAGGGGGGGTAATGGAACAAAACACCGAAGCTGTGCCTGACGCCATCGATGGAGCCCGCGAAGCCTGGGTTGCTCCCGATTACATGCGGATGGATCTCAGTGTGGCCGCCAATACGACAACCTCTCCGAGTGCAGGCGACGGTTGTTCCAACTTTTGCTAACGGATGTCGCGCCACCTTCGCCGCGTGTCGCGCGCCCATCTGCCGTTTGGTGGCAGCCCGAGGCTTGGCGGCTCCGGCGCGCACCTAGCTCCTGAACGGCACCGCCACGCGCTCCGGTCTCAAATCGTGGGCGTGAATCCCGCTTTGAGGGGGGCGGTGGGCGGCGTGCCTTTCCGGCTATGACGGATCCGCCTGAAATCGGAATGGCGGAGATCCTGCCGGCCCGTTCGCCGGAGCTTGATCTTTGCGTCCGTATCGCCTGCGTCGATTGGCGAACATCCGCCACGCGGAACTGGGCGGGGGTGTTCGATCGACCGGTGGATTGGCGGCGGTTCCGCTGGCTGGCCCACCGGCACCAGATCCGGCCGATGGTGGCCTTGGCGCTCAAGGAAAGCGGCTGGCCCGGCGGGTCGGCGGCAATCCGAGACGATATCGAAGGGGCCGGTCAGACGCGGACCCTTGCCGCCATGGGGCAGTTGGAGATGCTGTGCCGGGTGCGGCGGGCCGCGGCGGCAGCCGGCGTGCGGATGATGGCGCTGAAGGGCGGGGCGCTGTCGATGCAGCTTTACGGGCCCCCCTGCATCCGCGAATCCTTCGATTCGGACATCCTCGTTTCGCAGGACGATCTCGGCGCCATCGACCGGATCCTGACGCGGGAGGGCTTCCTATCGCCGTTGCGCCCACATTCGGAACGCCAAGCCCGGCTGGTGGAGTCCTTTCACAAGGATCGGCGCTATTACCATCCCGGCCGCCGCCTGTGGCTCGATTGCCACTGGCGGGTCACCGCAAGCCGCCATTTGCTGCCGCTCTCGTTCGACGAGGCCTGGCAATCGCGCGACGAGGTCGCCGTGGGCGGGGTGGCCATCCCCGTCCTGTCGGGAATCCCCCTCATGCTTTATCTCGGCTGCCATGGCTCTTGGCACAAATGGACGCGGGTGAAGTGGCTGGGGGACATGGCGGCGCTGGCGTCGCGCATGGGCCCGGCGGAGTTTTCCGGCCTGCGCCGCGGTGCAGAGGCGGTGGGGTTGGGCGATCTGCTGGGCTCCTGGCTGATCCTCCTGGCCGGGATGGCCGGGGTGGCGGTGCCGGGCGCCGAACTGGCGTGGGCGATGTCACGGCCCCGTTCCCGCCGCCTGGCGGCGGGCGGCGTGGACGGTGCGGCACTGCGCACCATCGACGAAGTCACCGGGGCGGACCTGCCGATGGCGCGCACCCGGGTAACTCTCTATGCCATGGGATTGAAGCGGGACTGGCGCTATTTGGCCGATTTCCTTCTCCACGCCGCCCACCGCCAGGAGGACTGGCGAAAGTTTAATCTTCCAGATGCCGCTATACCATTATATTATATCCTTCGCCCCGTGGTATGGGCCTGCCGCAGGCTGATCGGATCATGATCTTCGGTAATTCCTTTCGCTTTGGCCTACTGGTGACGGCTTTTTTCTGTGCCGCGCTGCTGGGTCTGGCGCTGCACGCATACGACCATTCGCCGATCGGACTGACGGTCCTGGCAAAATTCTCGGCGTTCCCGCTGATCCTGGCGGTGGCGGTCTCGCTGGTGGGATCGGCCTGCCCGTCGATGGGCGCGCTCCGTCTGGCGGCCTGGAGCCTGGCCGCCCTGTTTGCCGCTTCGGCCGGTTTCGATATTTATGCGATGGCGGTCGCCCATCTGTGGATCGAAGCCCCCGCGTCCTGCGGTCCATCGTCCAGCCTGGCGGATGTCGCCGCGGCCGTCGGCGGCCTCCACCGAGCCCGCTGCGATTACGGCTGGGATGGCCCCGGGGGACGGCTGCCGCTCTGGAATGGCGCGGCCTCGCTGCTTCTTCTGGCATTCTGGGCCGGACCCCTGCGGCGGCCGGGGGACGGCGGCGGCGCGGCCTTCGGACTGGGGCTGGCCGGCACGGTGGCGGCGCTGGCGGCCGGTGCCGCCGGGATCGCCCACCTCGCCCTGCCGGCAACGGTCCCGATGCCGTCGGCCCAGGCCGACGAACGAAGTCTAGGCAAGGCCGGGGCGCCCATCGTGGTCACCGAGTACATGTCCCTGGCCTGTCCGCATTGCGCCGCTTGGCAGGCCCGGGTGTTTCCGCGCTTGCGCCGCGACTGGATCGATACCGGCCGGGTCCGTTTCGTCCTGCGGGATTATCCCCATACCGCCGCCGCACTCACTGCCGCCATGGTGGCGCGGTGTGCCGATCGGGGCCGCTATTTCGCCGTTGTCGAGTCAATGATGGCCGCCCGGTCCGAGTGGGTCCATGCCGATGACCCCGCGGCAGTGCTGATCCGGCTGGCTGGCCTGCCGGAGAGCCGCGTGCGCTCCTGTTTGGCCGATGCCGCGCTGCGCAATGCGATCCTCGCCAGCCGGCTGCAAGGGGAGCGGGCTGGAATTCGGCATGTGCCGACGGTCGTGGTCGCTGGCGACAACGAATTGGACCCGGGCTATGACACGCTGGTTCGCCGCCTGGAGCAGGCCACAGGACACCGATGATCGACGCCCCGCCGCTTTTCGCCTACCGCGCCTATGGAATGCCGGTGCTGTCGACGTTTCCGCTGAACGGCTTGGTGCCGGCCGACCCGCGTTCCTGTGTCGATCCGGTGTCGATCCAACTGGGGGACGTCCCGGCCGGGCTGGACCGGCCACTGATCGAGGATTCCGTCCGGCAAATCACCAACGCCGCTTATCTTCGCCATTTCCCCGGCCTGCTCCGCCTCTATGTGGAAGACGGCCGGCGCGTCATTCTGAATCCCGTCCCCGACTGCCCGCGAACGGCGCTGGAAGCCATCGCCCTGGGCGCCGGACTGGGAGTCGCCGGGTTTCAGCGCGGCTACCTTCCGCTGCATGCGTCCGTCGTCGAGGTCAACGGCACCGGCGTGGCCTTCACCGGTCCGTCGGGAGCGGGCAAGTCGACCACCGCAGCCCATCTCGGTCAACGCGGATTCGCCAATGTCGCCGACGATCTGTGCATGGTCCGCCTGGAGGCGGAGGAGGCGCGGGTCGGACGCGGTGTGTCCCATTTGCGGCTGTGGGACGATGCGGTGGCTGTACTGGGCTGGAAGGACGCGCCGCGTTCCCCGCTGCCGGAGGGAGAGGGCGCCAAGGCGGTGTATGCGGTTGCCACCCCGCCCCAGGTCGCCGACTTCACGCTACGCCGCCTTTACCTGTTGCGGGCGGCCGATGAGTCATCACCGCCCGGCCTTGCCCGTCTCGAGGCCGGGGCGGCATTGGCCGCGCTGCTCGAGAGCTTGCGCCTGCCGCCCATCGCGCTGACCACCGGACAGGCGGCGGCCCACTTCCGGCGGCTGGTGGCGCTGTGCAACACCATCGACGTCTACACGTTCACGCGGCCCTGGGACCTCGGCCAGCTTCCGCGCTGGCTTGATCGCCTGACGGCCCATCTCCAGGAAGGATGAGTGCTTGGGCCCGTTACTCCCCGCCACCGCCCGTTTCCACCGTCAACCCAATCTGGTGAGTGCCGCTCTGGCCGACGGAGTGGCGGTGCTCGACCTGCCCGCGGCCAGCGTCCTCGCCCTCAATCCCACGGCGACGGCGGTCTGGAATCTGCTCGACACGCCGCGGAGCCTTGAGGAAATCGTCGAGCCGCTGCTGGCTCGTTTCGCGGTTTCGCCCGCGCGTTGCCGCGAGGAGGTCGAAAGGCTGCTGTCCCGCCTGCTGGCCGACGGTCTGATCGCGGCCGACGACGGTGCGCCCGGCGTCTGAGGGCGACCAAGGGTGAGCGCCATTGCCGGAGTTATCCATTGGGACGGCGCGCCGGCCGCGCCGGCGGCCCGTCGTGCCGTTGCCGCCCTGGCCCTGCACGGCCGCGACGGCGAGGCGGTGTGGAACGGTGGCGAGGCGGCGCTGGGGTATCGCAAGACAATCCTGTTCGCCGAGGATCGCGCTGACCGCCAACCCCTGATCGGCGGCGGCGGGCGGTTCACGATGGTGGCCGACCTCCGCCTCGACAACCGCGAGGATTTGGCGTCGTTGCTGGGCTTCGACGCCGAGCGGGCCCGCGCTCTGCCCGACAGCTCCTATCTGATGGCGGCGTTCGAGGCATGGGGGACGCGTTGCGTCGACCGCCTGCTTGGGTCCTTCGCCTTCGCCGTGTGGGATCGCCGGGATCGCACGCTGTTCCTGGCCCGCGACCACGTCGGCTCGCGCCCTTTGCATTATTGGCGTAGCGAGAGGTCGTGCGTATTCGCCTCCATGCCATCGGCGCTGTTCACCCATCCCGACGTCCCGCGCGCACTTGACGAGGATGCCTTCGCGCGCCAGCTCTGCCGGCTGCCGCTGGGCCCGGACGCGACCTTCTATCGCGATATCGTCAGAGTGCCGGTCAGCCACACGGTCACCATCGGCCCCGGAACCCTGGTGGTCGATCGCTATTGGGCGATAGAGAACCTGCCGCCGCTGGTTCTGAAGTCCGATGAGGACTATGTCGCGGCATTCCGCGACCTCTTCGACGAGGCGGTGCGCTGCCGTTTGCGCGGCCTTCATCCCATCGGCAGCCATTTGTCCAGCGGCAGGGATTCGTCGACGGTGACGGCGACAGCCGCCCGCCTGCTGGCGGAACGCGGCCAGAGGCTTACCGCTTTTACCGCAGTGCCGCCCGAGGGATGGGCGCCTGTCCCGGTGTTCCGCCAGATCGCCGACGAAGGCCCGTTGGCGGCCAAGGTGGCGGCGCGATACCCCAACATCGACCATGTGCTGGTGCGCGGGTCGGCGTGCTGGGATTTCGGCGCCCTCGATCGTTACGCCCGCTATTACGAGCAACCCCGTCCCGACGCCAGCAACGCCGGATGGTGGGAGTCATTGCACCTCGACGCCCGCAAGCGCGGCATCCGGGTCATGCTGATGGGCGGGATGGGCAACCTTTCCATCAGCTATGACGGCAATCCATTGCTGGCGCGGCTGCTGCGCCAGGGCCGGTTGCTTGCCCTGGCCCATCATTGGCCCGGGCTGCGTGCCGGCGGGATGCGCCGCCGCGCCCTGTTGCGCCAGATGGTTGCGCCGCTGTTGCCGCCATTGCTTCTGGAGGCCGTGTCCCGCCTGGTTCGCCGGCCGTCCGCCGCCACCCTCCTGTTCGGCGCGGTCAGGCGCGAGGCGATGCCCAGGCGCGGGCTCGACCCCTTGGCGCGCCTGCGCGAAATTCACAGGAGCCTGTCCCTCGGCGAGGACCGGGACGCCATCTGGCGACGATTGTGGATGATGGATCTGTCTCGGGTAACCTGCGGCACGATGGCTGCCGCCGACGTCGACATGCGCGATCCTACCTCGGACAAGCGGGTGATGGCCTTCTGTCGCGCCATTCCGGAGGAGCAGTTCCTGCACCGCGGCCACCGGCGCTGGCTGTTGCGCCGCGCCATGGAGGGTGCGCTGCCGCCGGAACTGCTGGCCGAACCGGGGCGGGGGCGGCAGGCCGCGAATTGGTGCGACATGGCAGCCCGCGCCGCTCCGGAAATCATCGAGGAAATCGAGCGGCTCGGCCGAAACGACCTCCTGTCGGCATTGATCGACACCGATCATTTGCGGGCCCAGGCCGGAGATTGGCCGGTGGCCAGGATCGTTACCGACAAGCGCCTGGAAAGTCAGCGCATGATGCTGCTTTATGCCACGGTCCTGGGGCGCTTCGCCCGCCGCCTCCAGGGAAGCAACGAATAACGGGCCGCGGACAGGGGCCTGGGAATTCCGCCTTCCGCGCCGGGCGACGGCCGGAACCGTCGATCGTCATTGAAATTCACGGGAATCCGGTGTAGACGAAGCCCCTTCGGCGCGGCACCCCTGGAGG
>JAKAFA010000122.1 GCA_021818185.1 Pseudomonadota bacterium
GCCGCCCTGGTCGCCGCCATTTCCGTGCTGGTGATCGCCTGCCCCTGCGCCCTGGGCCTGGCCACTCCCGCCGGGCTGATGGTGGGAACCGGGGTGGCGGCGCGGCACGGCATCCTGATCAAGGACGCCGAGGCGTTGGAACGTGTCCACCGGGTCGGGCTGGTCGTGTTCGACAAGACCGGTACCCTGACCCAGGGCAAGCCGGCGGTGGCGGCGGTGCGGGCGGTGGATGACGACGAGGGCGGGCTGGTGCGGCTGGCCGCCGCCGCCCAGGCCGGCAGCGAGCATCCCCTGGCCCGTGCCGTGCTGGCCGCCGCCCAGGCGCGCGGCCTGGGCCTGCCGCCGGTGGCGGGATTCCGCAGCCTGCCGGGCCGCGGCCTGGAGGCCGTGGTGGATGGCCGCGCCGTGCTGATCGGCAGCGCCCGGCTGATGGAGGAACGGGGGATCGGCCTTGAGCCCCTGCGGTCCGCCGCCGAGGCTGAAGAGGCGCTGGGGCGCACGGTGATGTGGGTGGCGGTGGAGGGCCGGCTGGCCGGCTGGCTGGCCGCCTCCGACCCGGTCAAGCCGTCGGCGGCGGCAGCGGTGGCCGGGCTGGCCCGGCTGGGGGTCGAGGCGGCGATGCTGACCGGCGACCATCGGCGGGCGGCCGAGGCGGTGGCGGCGGCGGTCGGCATCACCCGGGTGGTGGCCGAAGTGCTGCCCGAGGACAAGGCCGCGGCGGTGGCGGCGTTGAAAGGGCAAGGCCGGGTGGTCGCCATGGTCGGCGACGGCATCAACGACGCGCCGGCCCTGGCGGCGGCCGATATCGGCATCGCCATGGGTACCGGGACCGACGTGGCGATGGAGGCGGCCGGGCTGGTTCTGGTCAAGGGCGATCCGGCGCTGCTGCCCGCCGCTCTGGCGGTGTCGCGGGCCACCGCAGCCAAGATCCGCCAGAACCTGGCGCTGGCTTTCGTTTACAACGTGGTGGCGCTGCCGGCCGCCGCCCTGGGGCTGCTGACCCCGGCCCTGGCCGGGGCGGCGATGGCCATGTCCTCGGTCTCGGTGGTGTCCAACGCCCTGCTGCTGCGCCGCTGGCGGCCGCGCGGCTGATCAGCCCCCGGGGCCGGCCAGGGTCTCCAGCAGGGACTGAAGGCGGTCCGGCTCTAGGCCGGTGAGGCGCATGGCGCGGATGGCGTCCAGTTCGGCAGGATAGACCCCCGCCCTGGCCGCCTCGGCGTAGTCCAACCCATCCAATCGGCGAGCCAGCCGGCCCAGTTGGTCCATCTTCAGGCCGAGCGCCAGGGAATCGGCCATTTGCGGCGCCAGTTCCGGCTGTGTCTTGAAGAATCGTTTGATCATGCCCGCATCCCCTTTCTCCATCCACGGCCACTGTAGGCAAAAAAATCCGGGTATGCAGTCTCCATTTGGTGAGGGGGGCGACTGGCGCCGCGTCCCCAGATGGGGATAGCGCCGGGCCGGCGGTGGGGACAGGGTGACGCACAGACCTTGGAGCGCCCGTAATGATGATCAGCCCCCGCCGGATGACGAATATCTTTGTGGCCAAGGCGGGTCCCGATGAGCGCCGCCGCCTGATCCGGCACCCCGGCACCGGATTGGTGGCGCAGCTACGCGGCCAGACGGCGGACGTGCTGGATATTTCCCTGAACGGAATCCGGCTCGCCATCGCCCGCGACCTGGGGCCGGGGCACCTCCGCTTCAACCTGATCAGCGACCTCGGCGGCGAACAGGAGTCCAGTGCGCCGGCTATTGCCGTCGCGGTAGCGCGGGGGGTGTCCGACCTCAGGATGCGCTTCGTCGGGATGAATTATCGTCTCGCACGCATGATTGTCCACCACATCGCCCGCCTGAACGGCGTCGACCCTTATGTGTTCCGGTGATCGGGTGGCTCACCAGTTGCCGCGTTCCTGTAGCAGGTTGACGACCTGACGGACGCCCTGCTGCTGACGGGCGATGGCGGCGGCTTCGTGGGCCTCGGCCATGGTATCGACCAGCCCGCTCAGATAGACGACGCGGTGCTGGGCCTGCACGTTGATGTCATCGTTGTCCAGGGCCGGAACGGCGTCGATGCGGGATTCGACCTGGGTCTGCATCGCCGTGTCGGCGGCGCAGGCGCCGGACGGGCAGGTGGAGCAGGCGCCAAGGCTGCCGCTCAGCAGCACGCCAAGGGCCAGGGTGGAGAGGCGGAAGGGGGAGAACATGGCGACCTCCTATGAACGGGAAGCCATATGCCGCCGATTCTACGCCCCCCCGCGGAGACCCCAACTAAAATCGCAGTTAAGCGTGGGCTTGCGCCGCCCCGGGCCGGGCTTGCCGGCTGGATTTACCAGGCGTTCCGCGCCTGGAGCATGTTGACGACTCGCCGCACGCCCTGCTGCTGCCCGGCGATGGCGGCCGCCTCATCCACCTCGGTCGCGGTATCGACCAGCCCGTTGAGGTAGACGACGCCGTCGCGAACCTGCACGGTGATGTCGTCGGCCTGGAGGGCGGATTCGGCGTTGATGCTGGAGGTCACCTGGGCCTGCAACTGCGCATCCGCGGCGCAGGCGGCGGACGAGCAATGGGAACAGGCGCCGAGGCTGCCGGTCAGCAGCACGGCGAGGGCCAGGGCGGAAAGACGGAAAAAGGACGGCATGGCGGTCTCCGGATGCCGGACCGGGACCTTGGCCGGTCGGCGGTGGACGCCCAATGAAATCGTCGTCAAGGTCCGCGCGTTCCGCTTTCCGCCAGATCCAGCAGGCTGGGGGCGGCCATGATCAGGCGGACCAGTTCGGCCTGACGGTCGACGCCGGTTTTGGCGAAGATTCGTTTGAGGTAGGTCCGCGCCGAGTTGGCGGTGATGCCCAGCAGGGCGGCGGCATCTTCCACGCGGTGCCCTTCGGTCAGGGCCAGGGCCAGACGGGCCTCGGCCTCGGTCAGGTCGAACAATTGGCCGACGGTCTCGACGGCGGGCAACGGCTGGTGGTCGGGATCGCTGACCAGCAGCATGGCCACCGCCGGCTCGCCGGGCCGGGCCGCCATGGGGGCGACCACCACCGGCAGCGGGCGTTCCCCCGAATTGCGGGTCAGCGACAGCCCGCCCAGCCGGTTGCCGCCCGGATGCTCGGGCACGGCCAGCGCCTGGGTCACCAGCCGTTGCAGTTGCGCCGTCTCGGCGGTGCGCGACGCACGGCAGATGCCGGTTGGGCTCAGCAGGAAGCCATCGCCCTTGGCCAGCAACTCGGCGCCGCGGCGGTTGGTGAACAGCACCTGCAACTTTCCATCCACCACCACCACGCCGGTGGGCAGCCGGTCCAGGGTCGCCTCGCCGAAACCGGATGCGGGCGCGGCCTGGACGGGGGATGGGGCGGGGGATGGGCGGGTCCGGGCCAGGGCCTCGTCGATGCCGGCGGCCAGCACCGGCGCGGCGCAGGGTTTGGTATAGAAGCGGAAAACCTGGGCCTCGTTGATGGCGGCAATCGCCGTCTGCATGTCGGCGGTGCCGGTCAGGATCATGCAGATGGTGGCCGGGTGGCTGGCATTGAGCGCCTTGATCAGTTCCAGCCCGGACATGGCCGGCATCAGCATGTCGGCCACCGCCACGTCGAAGGGGGCGCGCTGCTGCTCGGCCAGGGCGGCGGCGGGCGAGGTGTGGAACACCATCTCCCAGCTGCGCTCATGGGAACGGAGCATCCGTTGCAGGGCATTGAGGACGAGTTGCTCGTCATCGACGAACAGGATGCGGGGCTTGGCGTCGATGGCCATGGAGCGTGGGCGTCTTCGTTGTCGGACCGGCGACCGCCCGTCCCCAAACGGGGACTGCTTCCGTCGATCAGGGGAGGCACCATGCAGTATCGCCGAGAGGGCATTGCGCGCGCAAGGGCTGGACGGCGGTGGAGGGGTGGCAGAAATGGGCGAGTTGGACACCACGATAGCGGCCATTCCCTGGCCAATCCTGGTGCACGGCCGGGGAGTGGCGCGATGGGCCAACCGGGCCTTCGTCGGGCGGTTCGGTCTCGATCCTGCCGGCATGGCGCCGTTACGGGTGCGCGAGTTGCTGTGGTGCCTGGGAATCCAGGACCCGCTGGCCGGGATGATCGCGTCCGGGGCGGTGTTTTGCGATCTGGAGGTGGTGTCGCTGGGCGAACCCCGCCCCGGCAGCATCTGTCTGCGGCAGGTTCCGTTGCCCGGCGAGGACAATTGCGGCGAGGCCGACCTGATGATGCTGGTGATGGCCGATCGCCAGTCCGGCGACCCGGCACTCCCTTGACGGCCGGCGGCAAGCCGGCATCCTTGGCGGCCGGATGACAGGTTCGTGATGACGACGAAGGTGCTGCTGGTCGAAGGCGACGCCGCCCAGGCCGCCGAATTGGTGGAAATGATGGCGGCGGGCGCCCACGATGATTTCGTGGTCGAACACGCCGAAAGCGTGGCGGCCGCCGGGCCGCTGCTGGCGGCCGGCGGGTTCGACGCCGTCCTGGTGGATTTCGGCGACCCGATCGGCCGGTCCGCCGACCTGGCGGGGCTGGTTGCCGCCGCCGGGGCAGTGCCGGTGGTGGTGCTGACCGACCGCGACGACCAGGAACTGGGAGCGGCCGCCATGCAGGCCGGGGCCCAGGACTATCTGGTGCGCCGGGACATCAACGGCGAAGCCCTGCGCCGGGTGTTGCGCTACTCGCGCGCGCGCATCCGTGCCCAGGCGGCGTTCGAACAGACCCTGGCCGCCCATGGCCGCGAACTGGAACGCGAGGTGGCGGAACGCACCTCGAAGCTGTCGCGGGAAATCGCCGACCGGATCCGCGTGGAGGCGGCGTTGCGGGAAAGCCAGCACCGCATCCAGGCCATCACCGACAACCTGTTCGAAGGGGTTCTGGTGGTGGATGGCGCCGGGATGGTGGTGTTCTCCAACCGGTCAGCCCGGCTGCTGCTGGGCGGCACGCTATGCGACACCCTTGCCGAGCGGCATGTGGACGAGGTCTTCACCCTCATGGAGGGCAAGCGCGTCCGGCGCTTCGGCGATGGTCCGTTCCACCACGTCGCCCGGACCGGCGAGCTGTACCAGAACGACGACGCGGTGTTCCAGACGGCGATGGGCCGCACCCTGGTGGTGGCCCTGGCCTGTTCGCCGCTGATCGACGAGGGCCGCCGGGTGGGGGCGATCCTCTCGTTCCGCGACATCGGCGCCATCAAGAAGGCGCAACAGGAAGCGTTGCAGGCCTCGAAGCTGGCCAGCGTCGGCCAACTGGCGGCCGGCATCGCCCACGAGATCAACACCCCCACGCAATATATCGGTGACAATCTGCGGTTTATCGGCGACGCGCTGGCGACCCTGATGCCGCTGCTGGACCGGCTGCGGGCGCTGGCCCTGGACGGACAGATGTCCCCGGCCGAGCGCGAAGACCTGCGCCAGGCTCTGGAGCGCGCCGATTTTGATTTCCTGCTGGAAGAAATGCCCGCCGCGGTCGGCCAGTCGCTGGAAGGGGTGGGGCAGGTGTCGCGCATCGTGCTGGCCATGAAGGAGTTTTCCCATCCCGGCGAGCGCGAGAAGGTGGCCATCAACCTGAACCGCGCCGTCGAGAATACCCTTGCGGTCAGCCGCAACGAGTGGAAGCATGTGGCCGAGATCGACCTCGATCTTGACGCCGGGCTGCCCGACGTTCACTGCCTGCCGGGCGAGATCAACCAGGTGCTGCTCAATCTTATCGTCAACGCCGCCCACGCCATCGAGCGGGCCAGACCGGGGGGCATGGGGCGGATCACCATCCGCACCCGCAGCCGGGACGGCTGGATCGACGTGGTGGTCGCCGACGACGGCACCGGCATGTCCGACGAGATCAAGGAGCGGATCTTCGATCCCTTCTTCACCACCAAGGAGGTGGGCAAGGGCACCGGCCAGGGTCTGGCCATCTGCCGCGACGTGGTGGTCAACAAACATGGCGGCCGCATCGTCGTGGATACCGAAGAGGGGAGAGGCTCCGCCTTTACCGTCAGCCTGCCGCTCGGGGATGGAGCGACCGCGGGGTTCGCCGCCCAATGACCCCTGTCCGCATTCTGTTCGTCGATGACGAGCCGAACGTGCTCCAGGGATTGAACCGCATGCTGCGCGGCATGCGCGGCGAGTGGGAAATGCGCTTCGTCGACAACGGGCGGGCGGCGCTGGCGGCCTTCGAACAGGCGCCGTTCGACGCGGTGGTCAGCGACATGCGCATGCCCGGGATGGACGGCGCCGAACTGCTGTCGCAGATCGGCAAACGCTACCCCCAGGCGGTGCGGGTGATCCTGTCGGGCTTTTCCGAGCTCGACGCGGTGATGCGCACGGTGGGCCCCGCCCACCAATACCTGGCCAAGCCGTGCAATTCCCAGACGCTGGTCGACGTGCTTCGCCGGGCCATCGAACTGCGCCGCGTGCTGGATTGCGAGGGCCTGCGCGGGCTGCTGGCCAGCCTGAAAAGCCTGCCGACTCCGCCGGGGACCTACTACGCCATGGTCAAGTACATGGACGATCCCCGCGCCTCGGCCAATGGCCTGGCCGAAATCATCGGCAAGGACGTCGCCATGACCGCGGAATTGCTGAAGCTGACCAATTCCGCCTATTTCACGGTACCGTCCAAGGTCAATACGCCGTTGCAGGCGGTGCGCATCCTGGGATTCGAAACATTGCGCGCCCTGGTGCTGCGCATCGGGATTTTCCGCAGCTTCCAGGGCCTGCCGGCCACCGGGCGGGCGATGGAGGATCTGAACCGCGACAGCTTCCTGGTGGCGCGCATCGCCCGCCGCATCGCCAAGCTGGAAGGCTTCGAACCGCGCGCCATGGAAATCGCCTTCTGCGCCGGCATGCTGGGCTCCATCGGCCAGTTGGTGCTGCTCGACCATATGCCGGCGCGCTTCGCGGCCATCCGCGCGGCCATCGCCGGCGGCGACGACCCGCTGACCGCCGAAGCCGACGTGTTCGGCGCCACTCAGTTCCAGGTGGGGGCCTATCTGCTGGGGCTATGGGGGTTCAACCAGGACATGGTCGAGGCGGTGGCCTTCACCGGCCGGCCGGGGGCCACCAAGGCCAGCGGCCTGGACATCGCCGCCGTGGTCCATGTCGCCCGCGTGCTGGCCGGCCCGTCGCCGACCTACGCCGAGGCCGGAGACAGGGGGCGGATCCCCCTGGATTCCGCCCATCTGGCCGCCCTGGGCAAGGCCGACCGCTTCAGCCTGTGGCGGGCCGAGGCCGCCGCCGAACGATCGGCCGGATGACTTAATCCGGTTGCCCCGCTGGCGGCGGGAGGGCGGGCGCGGCAGAGTGCTCGGACCCTCATCCGAGGAAAGGCCGTCAGCCGGGGGTCTGTCATGCCACGATGCCGCTTCGGCCTTACCCTGGGGCTCGTCCTGCTCGCCGCGCTTCCCGCCCAGGCCGGTCCCGACAAGCGCCGCCTCATCTTCGCCGACGATTTCGATCGCCTCAGCCTGCGTCTGCCCGGTTCGCCCGACGGCCGCTGGGACACGCGCTTCTCGTTCGGCGGGCGGACCCTGCCGACCAACGGCGAACTCCAGCTTTACGTCGACAAGTCCTATCTCGGTCTGGGGCTCGATCCCTTTACGGTGGCCAAGGGCGTGCTGACCATCACCGCCCGGCCGGTGGACGGGCGGCTGAAGGCCCGCCTCGGCGGGCATGGCTTCACCTCGGGCCTGCTGACCACCGAGCATTCCTTCGCCTTCACCTACGGCTATGTCGAGATGCGGGCCCGCCTGCCGGCCGGCAAGGGCCTGTGGCCGGCCTTCTGGCTGCTGCCGGCCGACCGCTCGTGGCCGCCCGAGATCGACGTGTTCGAGGTGCTGGGCGACCGGCCCGATCGCCTGCATATGGCCATCCACACCACCCGCGGCCTGACCGAGGGCACCGACGCCGAGGTGGGGGACCTGTCGCGCGATTTCCATGTCTACGGCGTCGATTGGGAGCCGGAGCGGGTCCGCTGGTACCTGGACGGCCGCCAGGTGTTCGAAGCGCCGACCCCGGCCGATCTGCACCGGCCCATGTACCTGCTGATCGACCTGGCGGTGGGCGGAACCTGGCCGGGGGCGCCGGACGAATCCACCCGCTTCCCGGCCGAGATGAAGGTGGATTACGTCCGCGCCTGGGCGACCCCCGCGACCCGCGGCACTGCCTATTGGAAATAGAAGTACTGGGCGATCCAGAACAGCGGGACGGCGGCGGCGAAAACCGGCAGGAAGAGCCACGGGGCCGGCATCGCCGCCCCCAGGGCGAGAACCAGCGCCGGGGCCAGGAGGGTGGCCAGGGCATAGGTCTTGGGGCGGCGGTTGAGGAGGGCCGTGCCGTTCCATAGCCGCCTGACCGGCCGCGCCGCGACCGGCCGCACCACCGGCACATGGCGCGGCCCGGATGGCGGCGCGCCGCCTTCCTCGCCGTCGGGATGGGCTGCGGCCCAGGCCAGCAGGTCGGCGCGCCGCCACAGGACCAGGGTGCGGCGCGGCTGGAACCGCCCGTCCCGGTAAAGCTGGCGCCGACGGGCGCTGCCCACCATGAAGCCGGATTCCGGCGCGGCCGCCTCCATCTCGAAGAAGCTGGCGCCGTTCTCCAGAAAGAACCGCCGCACCCAGGCGAGGTGCGGGAATATTCCGCCCACTTCGGCGGCATAGAACCAGGCGTCGGCCATCAGGCCGCGCACCTCGGGACGCTGCTCCAACGTCCGGGCGATCCGCCACAGCGAGCGCAGGTATTCCCGTTGCAGCAGCAGCAGCGGATTGGCCCGCCAGTGGTTGAGGTGGGGCGCGACGACGGGCCCGAACCCGCCCAGTCCATGGGCGATCTCGCGGAGGGCGGCCGGCAGGTCGCGGGGATGGAACTTCAGCAGCCAGGAATGGGGAATGGAGGTGAAGTCGAACACCAGTTGCCCGGCCGGCAGCCGGCGCAGGCTGGCCAGTTGGGCCATCTCGGCGAAGGGGGCGCCGGTCAGGGCGAATTGCCCGATCCAGGCGGGGGGCGGCGCCGCTACCTGGGCGCACAGGTCGCAAAACAGGCGCTTGACCGTGTCGTCGGCCGCCGCCCGCCGCATCTGGGGGGCGGCGGCCAGCAGGGCGTTGAGCACCGCGAAGCGCTCGACGGCGGAGCCTTCGCCCGAGGCGGCCGCCAAGCGGGCCAGCCGGTCCATGGCGGCCGGATCTTCGGGCACGCCGGCCAGCAGGGCGAACCAGCCCTCGGGATCGGCCGGCGCCCCGGGCAGGCGGGTGGCCAGCCCGGCGAAATCGGTCTCCAGGGCGCGGCGGCAGCGTTCGGCTGCCGCCGCGAAGGCCTCGTCCAGGGGGGGCGAGGTGGCGGTCATGGGGCCGCGTCCAGCACGTAGGCGTCGCGCAGGCTGCGGGCCGCCACCCGTTTCTTGCCGGCGAAATCGCGGTAGACCTGTTCGACCTGCTCTTCGGTCATGCCCATCTGGCGGGCGACCAGCGGCGGCGGAATATCGGCCGAATAGGCGTGCAGCAGCCGGTCGGCCAGGGCGGTGGGCAGGCCGAAATAGAATTCCTCCTGGGTTTGCGGCAGGCTGTAGGTGTCGGTGGTGGGCGGCTGCGAGCGGATGTCCTCGGGGATTCCCAGATGGGCGGCCAGGGCGTAGACCTGGGTCTTGTAGAGGTGGGCGATGGGCTTGATATCGGCCAGGCCGTCGCCGCCGCGCACGAAGAACCCCAACTCGTATTCCAGGCGGTTGGGGGTGCCCAGCACCGCATAGCTCAGGCGCTCGGCGTGGTAATATTCCAACGCCTTGCGGATGCGCTGCTTGAAGTTGGTGGCGGCCACCACCCGGGTATAGACCTCGGCCGGCATGCGGGCCGAGCGGCGATGGCCGTCGGGGGATTCCACCACCAGGACGAAATGGGGAATGGCGCCGGGCCGCATCATGCCGGCAATGGCCACCTTGTGGCGCCAGCCGGTGCCGTAATCGGGAAAGACGGCGCGGATCGCCTCGTCGCGGCGGTGGTAGCAGCCGACCGCCTCCAGCGCCGGGGTGATGTCTTCGATCTCGTGGCGGATGCCGAGCCCGCGGCACAGGCGGCGGGCGCGCTCCAGGCCGCCGTCCGAGCATTCACGTTCGGGCATCAGCAGGGCGAAGACCCGTTCGCGCCCGACCGCCATGGCGGCCAGGGCGGCTGAGACCGCGGAATCCACGCCGCCGCTCACCCCCAGCACCAGGCCGCGGCGCTTCAGGCGCAACGACACGGTTTCGACCAGGAAGCGGGCGATGCGCCCGGTTTCCGCCGCATTGTCCAGGTTCGGGATCTCGGTCATGGCTTTGCCCTTTCACTCGGCGGCCGGCGGGGCGGCGGCCACCTCGGCCCGCAGCCGGGTTTTGGTGATCTTGCCGGACTCGGTCTTGGGCAGGGTTCCGGCGATTTCGAAGCGGCTGGGGACCAGCCTCGCCTCCAGCCGGGCCAGGCAATGGCGGCGCAGTTCGCGCATGTCGAGCTGGCGGCCGGCCCGCGGCACCACGCAGGCAGTGATGGCCATGCCCTCGATGGGATCGGGGGTGCCGATCACCGCCGCCTCGGCCACGTCCTCCATCTCGTAGAGGACCATCTCGATCTCGCGCGGGCTTACCTTCTCGCCGCGGCACTTGAACACGTCGTCGCGCCGGCCGACGAAGGTGAGGTCGCCGTCCTCGTCCATGCGGAACAGGTCGCCGGAATACAGCCACTTCTCGCCGGGGATGTCGCCGTCGCGCAGCACCGCTGCCGTCTCCTCGGGCCGGCGCCAATAGCCGCGCATCAGGTTGCTACCGCGCACCGCCAACTCGCCCACCTCGCCGGGGGCGCAGCGCCGGCCGTCGTCGTCCAGGATCATCACCTCGCAATTGGGCATGGCGCGGCCGACGGTGGTGATCTTGGCCTCCAGGCGATCGGGGGCGAGGAAGGACACCCGCGTGCATTCCGTCAGCCCATACATGGAAAAAATCCGGGCCTGGGGCAGCAGCATGCGCAGCCGGCGGATGTGGGCGGGCGGGAAGGGGGCGGCGGTGTTGGTCAGCACCCGGAGGGAGCTGAGGTCGAGGCCGTCGAAGGGGGCGAATTGCAGCAGCGTGGCGAAGATGGTCGGCACGCCGGGCAGGATGGTCACCCGGTGCTCGCCGATGCGTTTCAGCACATCCCAGGGATAGGCGAAGGAGCGCTCCAGCACTACGGTGAAGCCGACCCGCGCGCCGGTCAGCACCTGGAACAGGCCGTAATCGAAGAACAGCGGCAGCACGCACAGCCCCACGTCATCGGGCCGGTTGCCGAGATAGGTCGAGATGGCCCAGATGGTGTTGACGATGGCCGCATGGGTCAGCATCACCCCCTTGGGCCGGCCGGTGGAGCCCGAGGTGTAGAGAATGAAGCACAGGTCCTGGTCGATCAGGCCGGGATCGGCGGGCCGCGCCTCGGCCAGGCCGGCGAATCCCTCGGGCCCGACGGTGACCACCGCGGCCAGGGCGGGGGCGTCGGCCACTGCGCCGGCGAAATTCAGCCGG
>JAKAFA010000123.1 GCA_021818185.1 Pseudomonadota bacterium
CGCTCTTGGGATCGGGCCGGTCGGCGGCCAGGCGGGCGTAGAAAAGCTCGATCTGATCGGGGGTCATGGCAAGCCTGCGGGCAGGGAAGCGCGGAATTTAGCACAGCCTCAGCCCGGCGGGATCAGGAACTCGCCCTCCGGGTCGTGGACGGCAAGCCGGGCCTTGGCCCGGCCACGGCTCTGGACGGCATAGCAATAGGTGCAGCCGTGCGGGCAGGAGTCGTAGGCGCCGATATCGCGGCTTTCGGCGCACAGGCAGCCGGGGCGGTTGCCCTTTTGCCGGACCCGCGCCGGGGGACGCACCCCCCAATCACCGGCCACCGCCGCCAGCCGGGCGGCATCGACGCAGGCGGCGGCCGACGTTCCGGGGACGAGATGATCCGGCTGGGTGCAGAGGGTAAGGCGCAGGCCGCGAGCCGCCGCCAACCCCGCCAGTTCGGCAGCCAAGGCACGCTTGGCCTCGGCCGGCGGATCGGACCAGTCGAAATGCTGGGCGCGCGCCGCGGCGGCCAGATTGCGCGCCGTCTTGCGGTAGAGGGTGGCGAAGCTGACCACCACTTCATCCACCGCGCCGGCCAAGTCATCGGCCAGCCGGGCGAAGGACTCGCGATGGACAGCGGCCGGGGTCAGGTCGGTGAACACAACGGGATCGTAGCGCCAGACCACCGCATGCGGCCCATACTCCGCCGCCACTTGGGCGACCAGCGCCACTGACCGCGCCGCCTCGATGACCGAGGTCTCCAGCGCCCGCGGATAGCCGGTGATGGTGTATTGCACCACGAAGGGTAGGCCGGCGCGCTTCACTTCGGCCAAGACCGGCAGGAACGGCCCAATATTCCGGGTCCAGAACACGAAGCCGTCCACCCCGGCGCGCAACGGCACGGCCGAGGGCGGCCCGCCATAGGGATTGACCACCCGCGCGAAGCCGGCGTGGAAACGGTTCAGGAACCACGCGCCGTAAAAGGCCGGGATGTCGGTGCGGTAGCTGGCGGAAACGATCATGGCCGGACCGGGCGAGCATGGGCGCTTGCGGGGCGGGGCGCAAGCCAACATTCCCCGCTGTTGCGCCCCTTCGGACACACCCTATATAACGCCGGTGCGACGGGATGCCGCCGCCCATGGATTGAGCGATTTTCAACGACGAAGGGGGTCCCCCGTGCGGTTGCTCGCGAAGGACTGCCTGGACCTGCCGCCAACGAAGAGGACGATATGAGCAAAGTCATCGGCATCGATTTGGGCACCACCAACTCGTGCGTGGCGGTGATGGAGGGCAAGAGCGCCCGCGTCATCGAGAACGCCGAGGGCATGCGCACCACGCCTTCCATGGTCGCCTTCACCGAATCGGGCGAGCGCCTGGTCGGCCAAGCGGCGAAGCGCCAAGCGGTGACCAATCCGACCAACACGCTGTTCGCTATCAAGCGCCTGATCGGCCGGCGCTTCGAAGACCCCATCACCAAGAAGGACATGGCGCTGGTCCCCTACCACATCGTGGCGGGCGACAACGGCGACGCCTGGGTCGAATCGAGCGGCAAGAAGTACTCCCCCAGCCAGGTGTCGGCCTTCATCCTGATGAAGATGAAGGAAACCGCCGAATCCTATCTCGGCGAGAAGGTGACCCAGGCGGTCATCACCGTCCCGGCCTATTTCAACGACGCCCAGCGCCAGGCCACCAAGGACGCCGGCAAGATCGCCGGCCTGGAAGTGCTGCGCATCATCAACGAGCCGACGGCGGCCGCCCTGGCCTACGGCCTGGAGAAGAAGGGCGCCGGCGTCATCGCCGTCTACGACCTGGGCGGCGGCACCTTCGACATCTCGATCCTGGAGATCGGCGACGGCGTGTTCGAGGTGAAGTCCACCAACGGCGACACCTTCCTGGGCGGCGAGGATTTCGACGCCCGCATCATGGATTACCTAGCCGACGAGTTCAAAAAGGAGCAGGGCATCGACCTGCGCAGCGACCGCCTGGCCTTGCAGCGCCTGAAGGAGGCGGCGGAGAAGGCCAAGATCGAGCTGTCGTCGTCGATGCAGACCGAGGTCAACCTGCCGTTCATCACCGCCGACCAGACCGGGCCCAAGCACCTCAACATCAAGCTGACCCGCGCCAAGCTGGAAGCCCTGGTCGAGGATTTGGTGGCGCGGACCGTCGAGCCCTGCAAGGCGGCGCTGCGCGACGCCGGCCTCAAGGCCAGCGAGATCGACGAGGTCATCCTGGTGGGCGGCCAGACCCGCATGCCCAAGATCCAGGAAGTGGTGAAGGAATTCTTCGGCCGCGAGCCCCACAAGGGTGTCAACCCCGACGAGGTGGTGGCCATCGGCGCCGCCATCCAGGGCGGCGTGCTGAAGGGCGAGGTCAAGGACGTCCTGCTGCTCGACGTCACGCCGCTTAGCCTGGGCATCGAGACCCTGGGCGGCGTGTTCACCCGCCTGATCGACCGCAACACCACCATCCCGACCCGCAAGGGCCAGACCTTCTCGACCGCCGAGGACAATCAAACCGCGGTGACCATCCGCGTGTTCCAGGGCGAGCGCGAGATGGCGGCCGACAACAAGATGCTGGGCCAGTTCGATCTGGTGGGCATCCCGCCGGCGCCGCGCGGCGTGCCGCAGGTGGAGGTCACCTTCGACATCGACGCCAACGGCATCGTCAACGTCCAGGCCAAGGACAAGGCGACCGGCAAGGAGCAGGCGATCCGCATCCAGGCCTCGGGCGGGCTGTCGGATGCCGACATCCAGCGCATGGTCAAGGAAGCCGAGGCCCACGCCGCCGAGGACCGCAAGCGCAAGGACGCGGTCGAGGCGCGCAACCACGCCGACGGCCTGATCCACTCCACCGAAAAGACCTTGAAGGAGTTCGGCGACAAGGTGTCGGCCGAGGTCAAGAGCGAGATCGAACGCGACCTTCAGGCACTGAAGGACGTGCTGGAATCCGGCGACGCCGAAAAGATCAAGGCCAAGACCGACGCGCTGACCCAAAGCTCCATGAAGCTGGGCGAGGCCATGTACAAGGCCCAGGAAGCGGCCGGTCCGGGCGCCGGCCCCGGCCAGCAGGGCGGCGCCTCGTCCGGGGGAAGCGACGACAAGGTGGTCGACGCCGATTTCGAAGAGGTGGACAAGAACAAGTAAGGCGGGGCAAATCGGTTGCGGCATGGCAACGACCCGCAAGGCACAGCCGCCCCGGAAGGACTCCTCCTCTCCGGGGCGGCGGCGCGTCGGGAGCGTGCGTGACAGGATGAATGGGAAGGCATGAGCAAGCGCGACTACTACGAGATCTTGGGTGTGGCCAAGGGCGCCACGGCCGAGGATTTGAAGAAGGCCTACCGCAAGCTGGCCATGCAGTACCATCCGGACCGCAATCCGGACAATCCTTCGGCCGCCGACCACTTCAAGGAAATCAACGAAGCCTATGACGTCCTGAAGGACGAGCAGAAGCGTGCCGCCTATGACCGCTTCGGCCATGCCGCCTTCGAGGGTGGCCGCGGTGGGCCGGGGGCGGGCGGCTTCGATTTCGGCTTCGGCGGCGGCGCAGCCGGCGGTTTCTCCGACCTGTTCGAGGAGATGTTCGGCGAGTTCATGGGTGGCGGCCGGCGCGGCCAGGCATCGGGCCACGGCGCCGACCTGCGCTACAACATGGAAATCACCCTGGAGGAGGCCTTCGCCGGCAAGACCGCCACCATCACCGTGCCCAGTTCGGCACCCTGCGAGGAGTGCAAGGGCACCGGCGGGGCCGGCGGCGCCCAGCCGGTGACCTGCTCCACCTGCCACGGCCACGGCAAGGTCCGCGCCCAGCAGGGCTTCTTCACCATCGAACGCACCTGCCCCACCTGCCAGGGCATGGGCCGGGTCATCAAGGATCCCTGCCGCGCTTGCGGCGGCGCCGGACGGGTGCGCAAGGACCGCACGCTCCAGGTCAACATCCCGGCCGGGGTCGAGGACGGCACCCGCATCCGCCTGGCCGGCGAGGGCGAAGCCGGCATGCGCGGCGCGCCGCCCGGCGACCTCTACCTGTTCCTGACGGTCGTTCCCCACCGGCTGTTCCAGCGCGACGGCGCCAACATCTATTGCCGCGTCCCCATCCCGATGACCACCGCCGCCCTGGGCGGCACCATCGACGTGCCGACCATCGACGGCACCTTGGCCAAGGTCACCATCCCCCCCGGCACCCAGACCGGCAACCAGTTCCGCCTGCGCAACAAAGGCATGAGCGTGCTGCGCAGTCCAGCCCGCGGCGACATGTTCATTCAATCGATGGTCGAGACACCGGTCAACCTGACCAAGCGCCAGATCGAACTGCTCAAGGAATTCGACCAGGCCGGCGAGGCGGATTCCGGCAAGCACAGCCCGGAATCCCACGGTTTCTTCGCCAAGGTGAAGGAAATGTGGAAGGATCTGACGGAGTAACCGGACACCTCCGGTCCCGCCCGGCGTCTCTCGTCGCCGCTCCGGATTTCCTGTTCACCGGCATCTGAGCCAAGGGAGAAGACCAATGAAGATCGGGATCGTCGGCTGCGCCGGCCGGATGGGACGGATGTTGGCCGAGGCGGCGCTGGCCGCCCCCGGCGCGACCCTGGCGGGCGGCACCGAGCGGCCGGGCGCGGACGCGGTGGGCCGCGACCTGGGCGAGGTGATCGGCCGCGGCCCGCTGGGCTGCCTAGTCGAGGACGATGCCGGCCGGCTGTTCGCGGAATCCGACGCGGTGATCGATTTCAGCGCCCCGGCCGCCACCGTGCTCCATGCCCGCCTAGCCGCCCAGGCCAACACCGCCCTGGTGGTCGGCACCACCGGGCTGTCGGCCGCCGACGAGGCCGAACTGGCCGCCGCCGCGTCGCGTGTCCCGGTGGTCTATGCCCCCAATTACTCGGTGGGCGTCAATCTGCTGATGGCCCTGACCGAGCGGGCCGCCGCCATCCTGGGCGAAGATTACGACATCGAAATCGTCGAGATGCACCATCGCCACAAGGTGGATGCGCCATCGGGCACCGCGCTGGGCCTGGGCCGCGCCGCCGCCAAGGGGCGCCGCGTCGCCCTGGAGCAGGTGTGGCGCAAGAGCCGCGACGGCCATACCGGCGCCCGACCGACCGGCGAGATCGGCTTCGCCACCCTCCGGGGCGGCGACGTGGTGGGCGACCATACGGTGATGTTCGCCGCCGCCGAGGAACGCCTGGAGCTGACCCACAAGGCCTCGAGCCGCGCGGTATTCGCCAAGGGCGCGGTCCGCGCCGCCCAGTGGGCGGTGGGCCGACCGGCAGGACTCTACACCATGCGCGACGTGCTGGGGCTGTGACGGCTATTTCGGCGCCGTGATCCGCCACACCGTCCCGCCGGCGTCGTCGCAGATGTAAAGGGCATCGTCGGTTCCCACCGCCAGACCGGCCGGCCGGCCCCAGACGCGAGCACGTCCGTCCTCCTCGCCCAGGCGGAAGCCGGTGGCGAAGGCTTCGTAGCCGCCTTGCGGCCGGCCGCCGGCCAAGGGCACGCGGGCGACGAAGCCCCCCTGGGGCCGCGAGCTGTTCCAGGAGCCGTGCAGGGCGACGAAGGCGTCGCCGTGCCAGAAGGCCAGGCCCAGCGGCGCCGAGTGGGAACGGAACAGCAGATCGGGCCTGCGGGTGGCCGCCACCTTGGCCGGATCGCGGTCGGCGAAACCCGGCTGCGGATGGGGGCCGAGATAGGCATAGGGCCAGCCGTAAAAGGCCCCCGGCACCACCGCCGTCAGGTAATCGGGCACCAGACCGTCGCCCTGGTGGTCGCGCTCATTGACCACCGTCCACAACTCGCCGGTCCCCGGGCGGAACGCCAGTCCCACCGGGTTGCGCAGGCCGGAGGCCAGGGTGCGGCCGCCGCTGCCGGCGCCGTCGAATTCCTGGACAGTGGCCCGCGGCGGAGCCTCTACGTCCAGATTGGCGGCCGAGCCGATCCCCACATAGAAATGCCGCCCATCGGGGGCGACGGCCAGGCTGCGGGTCACATGGCCACGCGTGCCGCCCAGCGCCCCCGGCGGGGTGATCCGCCGGCGCTCTCCCGGGCGCTGCTGTCCGGCCGGCCAGGGCAGTTGCCACACCCCCTCAAGGTCGGCGACCCACAGGAGTCCATCGGTCAGAGCCAGCCCATAGGGAGTGTCGAAGCCATCGGCCACCACCTGCGGCAGCGCGCCATTGGCCAGCCGCACCAGCCGGCCGGGGCGGGATTCCGCCACCAGCAGGCTGCCGTCGGGCAGGGCGAGCAGATTGCGCGGATCCTCCAGCTGCTCGGCCACCAGGCTGGCGGCATAGCCGGCCGGCACCGCCAGTCCTGCACCGGCGGGACGGGGCACCACCAGCGGCGCGTCGGCCACCGAGGGAGTGGCACCGGGCGTCGGCAGATCGGCCACGTCTACCTGGAAGCGGGTTCCCGGCGGAGGTCCCGCCGACGGATCGGGAGACGGCGTGGCGGCGAGGGCCGCACCCAGGCCGCCGGCCAGGGCCAGACCGAGGAGCGCCAATCGGGGGAGCAGGGAACGGGCCATGGGCGGTCTTCCCAACCGGTGAACCGCCCGATTGAACCATGAAGGCGGGGTGGGCACGACGGGGCCAATGGCCGCTTTCCTTCCGTCGTGCCCGCCGCCCGCCGAGGCGCAGGCGCCTAGACGCTGGTATCGACCTGTTCGCCGACCGGCGCCTTGGGGCCGCCCTTGGACACGCCGACCAGGGCGGGGCGCAGCAGGCGATCCTGGATGGTGTAGCCCTGCTGCATGACCATCACCACCGTGCCTTCCGGCTGGGTGGTGTCTTCCATCTCCATCATCGCCTGGTGGAAGTTGGGATCGAAGCGGGTGCCCATGGCCTCGACCGGGCGGATGCCGTAGCGTTCCAGCGTTGCCAGCAGGTCGCGCTCGGTCATTTCGACCCCGACCACCAGCGTATTGGCCAGGTCGTTACCCTCGCGCGCCGAGGACGGCACGGCGTCCAGGGCCCGGCGCAGGTTGTCGGCCACATTCAGCACGTCCTTGGCGAACTGGGCGACCGCGTACTTGCCGCGGTCCTCAGCCTGCTGCTCCAGGCGGCGGCGGACGTTCTCGGTCTCGGCCCGGGCATAGAGCAGGTCATTCTTCATCTTCACCAGATCGGCTTCCAGCCGGGCGAAGCGATCCTCGCCCTCGACGGCCGGCGCGGAGGCCTCGGCGGCCGGCGTCGCGGCTTCGGCAGCGGCGGTCTCGGGGGTGACGGGCTCGTTGGTTTGGTCCTGGGTCATGCGTCCTTCTCGGGTTGCTTATGGGTTCAGCCGATCAACCGACCGATCACCTTGGCGGTGTAGTCGACCATGGGGATGATGCGGGCGTAATTGAGCCGGGTGGGCCCGATCACGCCGATGGCGCCGACGATCTGTTCCCGCGAGTCGCGGTAGGGGGCGACGATCATGGAACAGCCGGTGACGCCGAACAGTTCGTTTTCCGAACCGATGAAGATCTGCACGCCTTCGGCCTGAGCGGTCAGTTCCAGCAGCTGAAGGAATTGCCGGCTGGTTTCCAGCGCATCGAACAGGCCGCGGATGCGCTCCAGGTCCTCGACGGCGGTGACGTCCTCCAACAGGTGCGAGGTGCCGCGCACGATCAGCGCCGAACGCCCCTCGCCGCCGGCCCAGGTGGCCAGGCCGGCCTCGATCACCCGCTTGGACAATTCGTCGATCTGATGGCGCTGCTCCTCCAGTTCGGCCAGCACCTCCTCGCGCACCTCGTCGAGGTGGCGGCCGGTCAGCCGGCCATTGAGGTAGTTGGTGGCCTCGGCCAGGGCCGAGGGGCCGACCTCGTTCGGCAGGTCGAGAATGCGGTTCTCCACCAGCCCGTCCTCGGTGACCAACACCACCAGGGCCCGGCCGCGGCCCAGCCAGACGAATTCCACATGCTTGAGCGAGCGCTGCATCTTGGGCGCCACCACCATGCCGGCGCAGCGCGATAGGCCCGACAGGGTGCCGATCGCCTCGGACAGCACCTGCTCGATGCTCTTGCCGGCGGCGCGGCACCGCAGGTCGATCTGGGCACGCTCACCCTCGGGCAGGCCGCCCAACTCCAACAGGCCATTGACGAACAGCCGCATGCCGGCTTGGGTCGGCAGCCGCCCGGCCGAGGTATGGGGCGCATAGAGCAGGCCGGCATCTTCCAGGTCGGCCATGACGTTGCGGATGGTGGCCGGCGACAGCGACACCAGCAGCCGGCGCGAGACGGTGCGCGAGCCGATGGGTTCGCCGGTCTCGACATACGCCTCGACGATATGGCGAAAGATCTCGCGCGAACGCTCGTTCAGTTCGGTGACGACGGGGCTCTTGCCGCGCAGCATGTGGACCCAAACCCTTGTGAGACGCGACGGAATCTAGTGAGGGGGCGCGGACTCGTCAACTTGGGCGGCGCGCGGTGTGCGGAAGGCGCGGCGTCCGGCGCGTGAGAGACAGATGGACGGCGGCGGCCCCGCTGGACGCCGGGCCGCCGAGCGGGTACCGTGCCGGCTTTCCGCCACCAGCCCGGGGATCCTGCGCCATGAGACCATCCGGCCGCACCGCCGACCAGCTTCGCCCCATCCTCTTGGAACCCGGCTTCGCCAAATACGCCGAAGGCTCGTGCCTGGCGCGGTTCGGCGACACCCATGTGCTGTGCACCGCCTCGGTGGAGGAGCGGGTGCCGCCCTTCCTGCGCGGCTCCGGCCGCGGCTGGATCACCGCCGAATACGGCATGCTGCCGCGCTCGACCCACGAACGCACCGACCGCGAGGCGGCCAAGGGCAAGCAATCGGGCCGCACCCACGAAATTCAGCGCCTGATCGGCCGCTCGTTGCGCGCCGTCGCCGATCTGCCGGCCATGGGCGAGATGCAGGTCAAGGTGGATTGCGACGTGCTCCAGGCCGATGGCGGCACCCGCACCGCCTCGATCACCGGCGCCTATGTGGCGCTGCACCTGGCCTTCCAGAAACTGGTGGGCATGGGCATCCTGAAGGCGGTGCCGCTGACCGATACGGTGGCGGCGGTTTCCTGCGGCATCTACGACGGCATTCCGGTCCTCGACCTGGATTACGCCGAGGATTCCTCAGCCCAGGCCGACGCCAATTTCGTACTGACCGGCCGGGGCGGCATCGTCGAGATCCAGGGCACCGCCGAGGAGCGGCCGTTCAGCCGCGACCAGTTCCACACCCTGCTGGGCCTCGCCGAAAAGGGCGTCGCCGAACTGGCCGCCCTGCAGGCCAGGGCGCTGGGGCTGTGATGAACCGGCGGGTGACGGGGGGAAGGCTGGTCATCGCCAGCCACAATCCCGGCAAGGTGCGCGAGATCGGCGAGTTGCTCGCCCCGTTCGGCGTCGAGGCCATCTCGTCGTCGGCGCTGGACCTGCCCGAACCCGAGGAGACCGGCACCACCTTCGCCGCCAACGCCGAACTGAAGGCGCGGGCCGCCGCCACCGCCGCCGGCCTGCCGGCCCTGGCCGACGATTCGGGCCTGGCGGTCGACGCGCTGGGCGGCGACCCCGGCATCTATTCGGCCCGCTGGGCCGGACCGGGCAAGAATTTCGCCCTGGCCATGGCCAAAGTGCATGCAGCCATGGGCGAAGCCGCCGACCGCACCGCCCGCTTCGTCTGCGCCCTGGCCCTGGCCTGGCCCGACGGCCATTGCGAGACCTTCGAGGGCACGGTGGAGGGCGCCATCGTCTGGCCGCCGCAAGGCGCACGCGGCTTCGGCTATGACCCCATCTTCCGGCCGCAGGGCCATGCCGTCACCTTTGGCGAGATGGACCCCGCAGCCAAGCACGCCATCAGCCATCGCGCCGCCGCCTTCCGCCTGCTGGTGGCGGCCTGCTTCACTCCCAAGGATTGACGGCGGCCGGGGCGAAGGCCGTCTTTTCCCTTCGCCCCGGCCGGAAGCCGTGCTTAAGCTGCGCCATGCGCGACCCCGGTTTCGGCATCTACATCCACTGGCCCTTCTGCCTGTCGAAGTGCCCCTATTGCGACTTCAACAGCCAGGCGGCCGACGCCGTCGACCAGGGCCGCTGGCGCGCCGCGCTGCTGGCCGAGCTGGATTGGTTCGCCGCCCTGGCGCCGGGGCGCACGGTGACCAGCATCTTTTTCGGCGGCGGCACGCCCTCGCTGATGGCACCGGAAACGGTGGCGGCACTGATCGAGCGGGTCCGCCGCCATTGGTCCGCCGCTCCCGACCTGGAAGTCACCTTGGAGGCCAATCCGTCCACGGTCGAGGCCGGGCGGTTCCGCGAATTCCGCGCCGCCGGAGTGGGGCGCCTCTCCCTGGGGGTGCAGGCGCTGGACGATGCATCGCTACGCTTCCTGGGCCGGCGCCACGATGCGGCCGAGGCCCTGGCCGCCCTCGACCTGGCCGCCCGCCTGTTCCCCCGTTTCTCCTTCGATCTGATCTATGCCCGGCCCGGCCAGAGCCCGGCCGACTGGCGGGCCGAATTGGAGCGCGCCCTGGCGCTGGCCGGCGACCACCTGTCGCTCTATCAATTGACCATCGAGGAGGGGACCGCTTTCGCCCCGGCCCACGCCCGCGGCGACTTCGCCCTGCCCGATGAGGACGCCGCGGCCGAAATGTTCACCCTGACCCAGGAACTGACCGCCGCCGCCGGCCTGCCGGCCTACGAAGTCAGCAACCACGCCCGCCCCGGCGGCGAATGCCGGCACAACCTGACCTATTGGCTGGGGGGCGATTACGTCGGGGTGGGGCCGGGAGCCCATGGCCGGCTGGGCGGCGAAGCCTTTCGCCAGCGACGGGCCGCCGCCTCCTGGCTGGAAGCGGTGGAAGGCGAGGGGCACGGCACCCGCGCCCGCGAACGGCTGGACGCCGCCACCCGCGCCGAGGAACTGGTGATAATGGGATTGCGCCTGACCGCCGGCATCAACGCCGCCGCCTTCGCCCGGGCCGCCGGCCAGCCCCTGGACCGGGTGGTCGACCCCGCCGGGCTGGCCCGCATGGTCGACGGCGGCTTCGCGGTCGGCGACACTGCCGGCCTGCGCGCCACGCCGCGCGGCCGGCTGGTGCTCAATGCCCTGACGGCGGCATTGCTGGGCTGACCGCCGCGGTATTGGGCGCCGCGGCACTAGCCGGCGCGAACGAGGTGGGGGCGGGACTGACTTCCTGATTGCCACCCTGGGCGATCTGGTACACCGCCAGCCCGCGGTCGCTGGTGCCGTCGGGCAGCAGCCGGAAGATGCCGTCCACTCCGGCGAATCCGTTGGGATTGGTCAGGGCGGCCGGCGGATAGGGGTAGCCTCCCTGGGCCTGGCGGGCCAGCGCCGCCGCCAGGGCGGCGGCGTCGTACGCGGTACTGGCAAAGATGCCGAGCCGCGGCGGCAGAGGTCCGAAGGCCTTGGCGTAACGGGCCTCGAAACCGGAACGGGCTGTGGCGGGCGGCGCCGGATACCAGCCGCCTTGCAGCGAGGGTTCGGCCGACAGGCCGGGATCATCCCACAACATGGTGCC
>JAKAFA010000124.1 GCA_021818185.1 Pseudomonadota bacterium
TTCAGCCACTCCAGCCGTCCATACCACGTTGATTTCTATATCAGATTCACGCCATTTGGTCACGAAATGGCTCGGCCATCTGGGAAATCCGGGAGCAGCGGTTTTCCGATGCGGGTGGAAGCGCCGCGATGGGCGAGGACCTGTCCCGCTATCTGGTGGGGTGGCTGACGCGGCACGTCATGGAAGAGGACAAGAAATACCAGTCCTGCGTGGCAAAATACCGCCGTGAGCAGGGCGGGAAGGGATAGGGGGCGGGGGCGGCCCGGCGGGCCGCCCGCGGCGGCCCGCCGGAACCGGATCGGCGCGGCACCGGATCAGCGCAGGATCTTCGGCACCGTATTGGTGCGCAGGCGATAGGCGTCCGGCATGCCGGCCCCCAACAGCGGGCGCAGGTACAGCCGGAAGGCGTCGGTGACGCCGTTACCTTCGGCGTTGATGAACTCGTCCTCCATGACACGGGTCTTGCCGGCCACCATCTCCAGCGGCATCAACTGGTAATCCACCGAATAGAACCCGGTGCGCTTGATGGCGACCGAGCCGTCCTGCTCGCCCCACATGGCGTACTGCACCGCCTTCTCGCCCACCTCGCGCGCTTCCCGCTGGTCGACATCCGAGACGCAGCCGACGAAGGAGCGTTGCAGGTAGCCGAAGGTGTCACCGCGCACCCGCTTGATGCCCAGTCGGGTCTTGATCTCTTCGCACAGCAGGTCGGCCAGGGCGCCGGTGCCCGACAACTGCACGTTGCCGTGGGCGTCCTTTTCCACTTCCTTGGCCAGCTTGGTGATGATCGGCACGCCATTCTCGTCGTGGATGCCCTCCGACACCGCGACGACGCAGCGGCCGTAGCGGTCGTAGGTCGCCTTGACGTCGGCCAGGAACTTGTCGACGACGAAGGTGCGCTCGGGAATGTAGATAAGGTGCGGACCGTCGTCGGGGAACTTCTTGCCCAGCGCCGAAGCGGCGGTCAGGAAGCCGGCGTGGCGGCCCATCACCACCGCCAGGTAGACGCCGGTCAGGGCGGCGTTGTCCAGGTTGGCCCCCATGAAAGCCTGCGCCACGAAGCGCGCCGCCGAGGGAAAGCCGGGGGTGTGGTCGTTGCCCACCAGGTCGTTGTCGATGGTCTTGGGAATATGGACGCTGCGCAGCGGGTAGCCGGCCTTGCGGGCCTCCTCGCTGACGATGCGCACCGTATCCGACGAATCGTTGCCGCCGACATAGAAGAAATAGCTGATCCCATGCGCCTTGAGGACCTTGAAGATCTCCTGGCAGTATTTGAGATCGGGCTTGTCGCGGGTCGATCCCAGCCCCGACGACGGCGTGTTGGCGACCATTTCCAGGTTGTGGCTGGTCTCCTGGGTCAGATCCAGGAAATCCTCGTTCACGATCCCCCGGACCCCGTGATAGGCGCCGTAAACCAGATCGACGTTGCGGAACTTCCGCGCCTCCAGCACCACGCCGGCCATCGACTGGTTGATCACCGCGGTCGGCCCGCCACCCTGGGCCACCAGCACTTTTCCGTGCAACATGCCTCTTCCTCCCACTAACTTCAGGCAAGAATAATGGATGTCGCGCGGCCTCGGCCAGAGCCTCTCACGCCCCTCTGACTCTTGGGCGGGCGTCCGGGGGAGTATGCGACCCTCATTCGGGGAGTGCCCGAGGAGGCAGCCGCCGCCCACCCCCCTTCCCCACGCCGGCCCGTCGCCGCCGGCCGGCCGCGCCAACGGGCCGCCGCGGTTGCCCGCGACGGCCCTCGGGGGATCGAGGGCGGCCCAAGGGGGGATTGGGGGGTCAGGCCGCCCCCGACACTGCCGCCGTTGGGAGCGGCGGCAACCGGTTGATGGCGGGAAGTATGCCGCGCCGGGCCGCGCCGGGGAAACGGGCAGGCGTTCTATCGCGCATCGGCCAGACTGCTAGCTCAATAGTATGACTCGCCCGGACCCGCCCCAACGGGTTGGCCTTGGGCCACCCACATCATCGGAAAGCTTCCGTTAAGTCAATTTAAGGCAGGACTGCCATTTCTGCGCCGCAATAAAATAGAAAGCGCGGCCCTCTGGGTAGGATAGATGGGTAAGCATTAGTGAAATATTTCTGTAAACCGGCCATTGCCGGGCGGGTGACATGCACTCATCCCTTCGGGTGGGATTTGAATCTTGATCTGGACCAGTCGATCTTCTGCCTTCGCGACGGCAATTTCGGGGCTGGATTCATGGGAACGAGTGTGCAATATGGTTCTCCGTCAATCGGCAGGCCCGACGTTTGAACAACATTCCGTGCCGGCGGCCCGGACCCCGCATCCCGTCTGGGGCATGCCCGTCGAGGCGCACAAATTGGAGGGAAAAATGGCAGTTCGCGTGTCCATCAACGGTTTCGGCCGTATCGGCCGCATGGTGTTCCGCGCCGTCGCGAAGGACTTTCCCGGCATCGAGATCGTCGCCATCAACGACCTCCTCGACCCCGAATACCTAGCCTATATGCTGAAGTACGATTCGGTGCACGGGCGCTTCGGCGGTGACGTCGCGGTCGACGGCAACTCGCTGGTGGTCAACGGCAAGACGATCCGCCTGACCGCCGAAAAGGACCCCGCCGCACTGAAGTGGGGCGATGTGGACACCGACATCGTCATCGAGTCCACCGGCCTGTTCCTGACCAAGGAATCCTGCGAGAAGCATCTGGCCGCCGGCGCCAAGAAGGTGGTCCAGTCGGCGCCGTCCAAGGACGACACCCCGATGTTCGTCTACGGCGTCAACCACAAGAAGTATGCCGGCGAGAAGATCGTCTCGGCCGCGTCCTGCACCACCAACTGCCTGGCCCCGGTCGCCAAGGTCCTGAACGACACCTGGGGCCTCAAGCGCGGCCTGATGAGCACCGTGCATGCCGCCACCGCCACCCAGAAGACGGTGGACGGCCCGTCCAACAAGGATTGGCGGGGCGGGCGCGGCATCCTGGAGAACATCATCCCCTCGTCCACCGGTGCCGCCAAGGCGGTGGGCAAGGTGATTCCCGAGCTGAACAAGAAGCTGACCGGCATGTCCTTCCGGGTGCCGACCTCGGACGTCTCGGTGGTCGATCTCACGGTCGAGCTGAACAAGGACGCCTCCTACGACGACATCTGCAAGGCGATGAAGGCGGCATCCGAGGGCGAGCTCAAGGGCGTGCTCGGCTACACCGACGAGAAGGTGGTGTCCACCGACTTCCGCGGCTGCCCCTATCCCTCGATCTTCGACGCCGAAGCCGGCATCGCGCTGGACGGGACCTTCCTCAAGGTGGTGGCGTGGTACGACAACGAGTACGGCTACACCTGCAACATGCTGCGCTTCGTCGAATACGTCGCCGCCAACTGAACCGGGAAGGAGGGGTCCATCCATGTTCCGCACCATCGACGCCCTTGAGGTCAAGGGCAAGCGGGTGCTGGTCCGCGCCGACCTGAACGTCCCGGCCAAGGACGGCAAGGTCACCGACACCACCCGCATCGACCGCTCGGCGGCCACGCTCAAGGAACTGGCCGCCAAGGGGGCCAAGGTCATTGTGCTGACCCATTTCGGCCGCCCCAAGGGCCGTGAGGACAAGTACTCGCAGAAGCTGCTGCTGGAGCCGCTCGCCAAGGCGGTCGGCCGGCCGGTGGCCTGGGCCGAGGATTGCGTCGGCCCGGCGGCGGAAGCGGCCGTCGCCGCCCTCAAGGACGGCGACATCGCCCTGTTGGAGAACGTGCGCTTCCACCCCGAGGAGGAAAAGAACGACGCGGGCTTCGCCCGGCAGCTGGCCGCCAACGGCGACCTCTACGTCAACGACGCCTTCTCGACCGCGCACCGCGCCCATGCCTCGACCGAAGGCCTGGCCCATCTGCTGCCGGCGGCGGCCGGCCGGCTGATGCAGGCCGAGCTGGAGGCCCTGGGCAAGGCGTTGCAGCATCCCGAAAAGCCAGTGGCCGCCGTAGTGGGCGGCGCCAAGGTATCCACCAAGCTGGATCTGCTGGGCAACCTGGTGGCCAAGGTCGATTACCTGATCATCGGCGGCGGCATGGCCAACACCTTCCTGTTCGCCGAGGGCGTCGCGGTCGGCAAGTCGCTGTGCGAGAAGGAGATGGCCGACACGGCGCGCGCGATCGTGGCCAAGGCCAAAGCGGCCGGCTGCCATATCGTGCTGCCCACCGACGTGGTGGTCGCGTCCGAATTCGCCGAGAACGCCCCCAACAAGGTGGTCCCGGCGAATGCGGTGCCCGACGATATGATGATCCTGGATGCCGGCCCGGCTTCGGCCGAGGCGATCATCGACCGCCTGGGCGGATGCAAGACCCTGGTGTGGAACGGCCCGCTGGGCGCCTTCGAAATCGCCCCCTTCGACCGGGCGACCAACGCCGTGGCGCAGGTGGCGGCCGAGCGCACCAGGCAAGGCAAGCTGCTGACCGTCGCCGGTGGCGGCGACACTGTGGCGGCCCTGGCCAAGGCGGGCGTGGAGGACAAGTTCTCCTACGTCTCGACCGCCGGCGGCGCCTTCCTGGAATGGCTGGAAGGCAAGACCCTGCCGGGCGTCGCCGCCCTGGAGGTCAAGGCTCCCGCCGGCGGCTGCGGCTGCCGCGGGCACTGACCGCCCTTGCCGGGTGAGCCGGGGCGCGACCGGCCCCGGACTGCCGGAATATCCTCATGGCCGGGCTCGTCCCGGCCATGAGTCTGTCTGGGCCAGGCCATAGCCACTAGATACGAGAGTAGGTGATCGGCATTGACTCCTTAAAGTTGTTCGTGCTAGAGCCGGGACATCATCCCGTCTTGGTTGCACGATCAGGGGGTATTGCTATGTTGCATCATCGTTTCCTGGCTGGCCTCGTACTCGCCGTTTCCCTGGCCGCCGCCCCGGCTGCCGAGGCCCAAACCGCCGCACCTTTGGGCCAGTACAAGATCGACCCCGCTCAGACCTCGGTCTCCGGGCTGTCGTCGGGCGCCTATATGGCGATGCAGTACCATGTTGCCCACTCGGCTTCGCTGCTGGGCGCCGGCATCGTGGCGGGCGGGCCCGACCTATGCGCCGAGGGCAATCCCGCCCTGGCCATCGGCTGCATGAAGATCCTGCCGGCCGCCGCCGAGGCCACCGCTGCAACTCTGTTCAACCAGGCCAAGCTACTGGCCTCGATCGGGCAGATCGACCAGATCGCCAACCTGGCGTCCAGCCGGGTCTACCTGTTCAGCGGCAAGAACGATTCGGTGGTTTCGACCGGCAGCGTCGACGCCGCCAGGCGGTTCTACGAACTGGCCGGGGTGAAGACCATCACCTACGACAATTCCCTTCCCGCCGGGCATGCCTTCATTTCACCCAATGCCCGCAATTCCTGCGACGTCAACGCCTCGCCCTTCGTCAGCAAGTGCATGGTCAACGGCCAGCCCTACGATCAGCCCTTGCAGGTGCTGAAGGCCCTCTACGGCCCCCTCAATCCGCCCAGCCCCAAGACCGAGCAGGCGGTTCCCTTCGACCAGACGGCGTTCGGATCGGCCAAGGCCGGGATGGCCAACACCGGCTATGTCTATGTTCCGGCCGCCTGCAAGGGCAAAAACGCCCAGGCCTGCCGCATCCACGTGGTGTTCCACGGCTGCCTGCAATCGGCCGAAAACCCCGGCATCGGCGACGTGGTCTACGATCAGGTCGGCTACAACCGCTGGGCCGCGACCAACCGGATCATCGTGCTTTATCCCCAGGTGGCGGCGAACAATCCGCTGAACCCGCAGACCTGCTGGGATTGGTTCGGCTACACCAACGTTCCGTTCATGGACATTCCCACCCATTACGCCACCACCGCGGCGCCGCAGATCAAGGCGGTGACGGCCATGATCCAGGCTCTGGCCGGGAAGTAGGCCGCGCGCGGCGCCGCACCCCGCGGGGCGTGGCGCCGCACCTTATTTCCAGATGGGCCGGCCGCTGCCCGGCAGGCCGTATTCCGCCCATCGCCGGGTGACCTGGTCCACCATCTCGTCGCTCATGCGGATCTTCTGGCCCCATTCGCGATGGGTTTCCGGCGGCCATTTGTTGGTGGCGTCCAGGCCCAGCTTGCCGCCCAGGCCGGATTCCGGGCTGGCGAAATCCAGGTAATCGATGGGCGTGCCCTCGACCACGGTGATGTCGCGGGCCGGGTCCATCCGGGTGGACACCGCCCACATCACGTCCTTCCAGTCGCGGGCATCGATGTCGTCGTCCACCACGATGACCAGCTTGGTGTACATGAACTGCTTCAAGAACGACCACACGCCGAACATCACCCGCTTGGCATGGCCGGGATAGGCCTTCCGGATGGACACCACGGCGATGCGGTAGCTGCACCCCTCGGGCGGCAGCCAGAAATCGACGATTTCCGGAAATTGCTGCGCCAGCAGCGGGATGAACACCTCGTTGAGGGCCTCGCCCAGCACGCTGGGCTCGTCCGGCGGCCGGCCGGTGAAGGTCGAGAGGTAGATGGGGTCCTTGCGCATGGTCATGCACGACACCCGGAACACCGGGAAGTTCTCGACCGAGTTGTAATAGCCGGTGTGATCGCCGTAGGGCCCCTCCGGCCCGAACTCGTCGAGCATGACGTGGCCCTCCAGCACGATCTCGGCCTCGGCCGGCACCTTCAGGGGCACGGTCTTGCAATCGACCAGCTCGACCTTGCGGCCGCGCAGCAGGCCGGCGAACTGGTATTCCGACAGAGTCTCCGGTACCGGGGTCACCGCCGCGACGATGGTGCCGGGGTCGGCGCCGATCACCACCGCGCAGGGCAGCGGCTCGGCCTTTTCCGCCGCCCACCGCCGGTAGTGCTGTGCCCCGCCGCGGTGGCGCAGCCACCGCATCAGGGTGGTGTTCCGCCCGGTCACCTGCATGCGGTAGATGCCGAGATTGAAGGCGTCGCGCCGGTCGGACTCGGGTCCCTTGGCCTTGGGTCCCTGGGTGACCACCAGCGGCCAGGTGATCAGTGGCGCCGGCTCGCCCGGCCAGCAGCCCTGAATCGGCAAGCGGCCGAGATCGACCTCGTCGCCCTTCAGCACCACCTCCTGGCACGGCGCGCTGCCCACCGTCTTGGGCTTCATCGCCATCACCGTCTTGACCAGCGGCAGCATCTCCAGGGCCTCGCGCCAGCCGCCCGGCGGCTCGGGCTGCTTCAGGAAGGCCAGGGTCTCGCCCACCTCGCGCAGTTGGTCCGGCCGGCGGTCCATGGCCCAGGCCACCCGTTCCACCGTGCCGAACAGATTGACCAGCACCGGGATGGGCGACAGGCTGCCATCGGGCCGCAGCACCCGTTCGAACAGCACCGCCGGCCCCTGCTCGGCCAGGAGGCGGGTCTGGATCTCGGTCATTTCCAGGGCCGGCGACACCGGCGCCGTCACCCGTACCAAGCGGCCGGCCTCTTCCAGCCGCCGCATGAAGTCGCGCAGAGATTCGTAGGGCATGGCACCTCCGGCCCCAGGAGAACCGCTTGCCGCCGCCGCGTCAAGCCGGCCGACGATTCCGGGGTTTGTTCCTTGCCCCTTGCGCACATTCACCGGTACCCTTATGCGCGAGGGATCTTGGGGCTTGGCGAGGGGATAAGGACAATGGCCGGAACAACCAGGGAACAACGCTACCGCACCCTCGTGGAATTGGGCATCGCGCTGTCGGCGGAACGCAACCACGGACGTTTGTTGGAGAAGATCCTGAAAGGGGCCAAATCCATCACCAATGCCGATGGCGGCACCCTTTATCTGGTGACCGAGGAGCGCGACGCGCTGCGCTTCGAGATCATGCTCAACGACACCCTCAACGTGGCCATGGGCGGCACCAGCGGCAAGGACATCCCCTTCCCGCCGCTTCGGCTCCATGACGAGGCCGGCGCCCCCAACCACAAGAACGTGGCCAGTTCCTGCGCCCTGACCGCCGACACCATCAACATCGAAGACGCCTACGACGCCGAGAAGTTCGATTTCAGCGGCACCAAGGCGTTCGACGCCAAGACCGGCTACCGCTCGAAGTCGTTCCTGACCGTGCCGCTGAAGAACCACGACGGCGAGGTCACCGGGGTCCTGCAACTGATCAACGCCCGCGACAGCCGCAACCGGGTCATCGCCTTCGGCGCCGAGATCGCCCTGATGATCGAGGCGCTGGCCAGCCAGGCGGCGGTGGCGCTGGACAATGCCCGGCTGATCGAAAGCCAGAAGCAGCTGTTCAAGGCCTTCATCCAGTTGATCGCCGGCGCCATCGACGCCAAGAGCCCCTATACCGGCGGCCATTGCAACCGGGTGCCGATCATCACCGAGATGCTGGCCAAGGCGGCCTGCGACAGCACCGAGGGCCCCTTCGCCGACTTCTCCCTGACCGAGGACGAGTGGTACGAGTTGGGAATCGCCGGCGGCCTGCACGATTGCGGCAAGGTGACCACCCCGGAATACGTGGTGGACAAGGCGACCAAGCTGGAGACCATCTACAACCGTATCCACGAGGTGCGCATGCGCTTCGAGGTGATGAAGCGCGACGCGGTCATCCAGTACCTGGAGGGCCTGGTGGCCGGCGAGGAGGATGCCGATTCCCTGAAGGCCGCCCTGGACGCCCGCCTGGCCCGGATCGACGACGACTTCGCCTTTGTCGCCGAATGCAATGTCGGCGGCGAGTTCATGGCCCCCGAACGCATCGAGCGGCTGAAGGCCGTCGCCGAGCAGACCTGGGTGCGGACCCTCGACGACACGCTGGGCCTGTCGATCGAGGAAATGCGCGTCCGCGATCCCGACGCCCCCAAGCCGCCGGTGGTCGAGAAAGTGCTGGCCGACCAGTCCTGGCATGTGGTGCCCCACGAGAAATCGGTCGACCCGGCCCGCTATGCCGCCGAAGGCATCAAGCTGATGCCCTGCGCCCACCGCTTCAACCGCGGCGAGGTCTACAACCTGGCCATCGGCCGCGGCACCCTGACCGCCGAAGACCGCTTCATCATCAACGACCACATCATCCAGACCATCCTGATGCTGAAGGCGCTGCCCTTCCCCAAGACCCTGCGGCGGGTGGCGGAATGGGCGGGCGGCCACCACGAGAAGATGGACGGCAGCGGCTATCCCAAGAAGCTGCGCCGCGAGGAGATGAGCCTGCCGGCCCGCATGATGGCCATCGCCGACATCTTCGAGGCGCTGACCGCCTGCGACCGCCCGTACAAGAAGGCCAAGGCCCTGTCGGAGGCCATCAAGATCATGTCCTTCATGGTCAAGGACCAGCACATCGACCCCGATCTGTGGGAGCTGTTCCTGACCTCCGGCGTGTGGAAGGATTATGCTGAGAAATTTTTGCGCGCCGATCAGATCGATGCCGTGGACATCACGCCCTATCTGAGGAAGCCGGCGGCATGAGCCGGTTGTGGAGCGCCGTCGTCCACGGCCTGTCGCCCTATGTCCCGGGCGAGCAGCCCAAAGGCGGCGACGTCGTCAAGCTCAACACCAATGAAAACCCCTATGGGCCGTCGCCCCGCGCCCTGGCCGCCATCGCCGCCGAGGCGTCGGACCGCCTGCGCCTGTATCCCGATCCGCAGGCGACGCGCCTGCGCGAGGCCATCGCCGCCCGCTATGGGGTCAAGGCGGAGGAAGTGTTCGTCGGCAACGGCTCGGACGAGGTGCTGGCCCATGCCTTCCCCGCCCTGCTGAAGCAGGATGCCCCGCTGCTGTTCCCCGACATCACCTACAGCTTCTATCCGGTCTATTGCCGCCTGTTCGGCATCGCCTACCAGGAAATTCCCCTGGACGAGGCGATGGGGGTGCGCCCCGCCGATTACCGGCGCGCCTGCGGCGGCATCATCCTGCCCAATCCCAACGCCCCCACCGGCATCGGCCTGCCCGGCCCGTCCATCGCCCGATTGGTGGCCGACCATCCCGACCGGGTGGTGGTGATCGACGAGGCCTATGTCGATTTCGGCGCCGACAGCGCCGTGCCGCTGGTCGCCCGCCATGACAACCTGCTGGTGGTCCAAACCCTGTCCAAATCCCGGTCGCTGGCCGGGCTGCGGGTCGGCTTCGCCATCGGCCAGCGCCTGCTGATCGAGGCCCTCGAACGGATCAAGGACAGCTTCAACTCCTATCCCCTCGACCGCCTGGCCATCGCCGGGGCGGTGGAGGCGATCGCCGACGAGGCGTGGTTCCAGGAGACGCGCGGACGCATCATCGCCAGCCGCCAACGGCTGAGCGCCGCCCTCCGCGGGCTGGGCTTCCAGGTGCTGCCGTCGCTGGCCAATTTCGTCTTCGCCCGCCATCCCGGCCATCCCGGTGCCGAACTGGCCGCCGGCCTGCGGCAACGCGGCGTGCTGGTCCGCCACTTCGCCCGGCCGCGCATCGGCGACTTCCTGCGCATCACCGTGGGAACCGATGCCGAATGCGACCGCCTGATCGCGGAGTTGCAAGGCCTTATCTGAGCGCCGCCGCGCTACGGTGCAGCGTCCACACCACCAGCCCGAACAGGGTCAGCGCCCCCATCTGGTGGGCGGCGGCCAGCGACAGCGGCACGGCCAGCAGCAGGGTGGAAATCCCCAGCCCGGCCTGGCACCACGCCCAGGCGGCGGCGAAGGAGAGCGGGCGGCGGGCGGCAGGCACCAGGCGGCGGCGGGCCAGCCACAGCCCCGAGAGGCCCAGCACGGTGGAAACCGCCAGCAGCCGGTGGGCCAGTTGGATCGCCCCGAGGTCGCGCAACGGATCCAGGCCGTCGGCCGGCAGGAGGCGGCCGTCCATCAGGGGAAAGGTTTCGTAGACCAGCCCGGCATGGGTGCCGGCGGTCAACGCCCCCCAGGTGACGGTCACCAGCAGCAGGACCAGGATGGCCACCACCCGGCCTGCGCCCGCACGGCCGGCCGGAACCGGCGGCGGCAGGGTGTCGAGCGCCGTCCACAGCAGGCCGCCGAACAACAGAAAGCCCATCACCAGATGGGCGGCGAGGCGGAAGGGGCTGACCGCGGGGCGGTCGACCAGGCCGCTGGCCACCATCAGCCAGCCGAGCAGGCCCTGCACCCCGCCCAGGGCCACCAGCACCAGCAGCCGGCGGGCCAGCCGGCGGTCGATGCGCCCGCACGCCCAGAACGCCGCCAGCGGCAGCAGCGCCGCCACGCCCACCAGCCGCCCCCACAGCCGATGCAGGTATTCCAGCCAGAAGATGTGTTGAAACCCGGCCAGATCCATGCCGGAATTGACCAGCCGGAATTGCGGACTGGCGCGGTAATCGGCGAAAGCCGCCTCCCAGGCCTGGTGTCCGATGGGGGGCAGCAGCGTTGCCGGTTGCCAATGGACCATGGACAGCCCCGATCCCGTCAGCCGCGTCAAGCCGCCCAACAGCACCATCCCCGCTGCCATACCGGCCAGGACGAACAGCCATATGGTCACCGGACGTCCAAGCCGCGCACAATCGCCGCCGCTTTTTATGTCACACAGCCGCATATCACTCTCTAGCAGAGCCATCGGCGCACCCGCATAT
>JAKAFA010000125.1 GCA_021818185.1 Pseudomonadota bacterium
CTGACGGCCAGCGGCACGACGTTGCGGCTGACCTTGACGGCGCTTTCGCCCAGAGCCAGCAGATGGGCCAGCGACAGCAGCGGCAATTGCTGGCCACCCAGGCAGACCACCGACTTGCCCTCGACGGTCCTCACGTCCTCGGCCCGCAGGCGGTAGAGCCGGTCGATGCCTTCGGTTGGCAGGCCGTAGACATGCCCCTGGCATTCCACCAGGAACAGTCGCTGGCTGGAAACGGTCAGCGGCAGCGACAGGCGGAAACAGGTGCCGGCCGGCTGACGCTCCAGCACCTCGACGGTGCCGTTCATCATCGCCACCGCCTCGCGCACCACAGACAGGCCCATGCCGCGGCCGGCCAAATCGTCGGCGGCATGACGGGTGGAGAAGCCGGGATCGAAGATCAGGTCCAGCAGGGCGCGCTTGCCGGCGGCGGCGGCTTCGGCCTCGTCCAGGGCGCCGCCCTCCACCGCCTTGCGCCGGATCGCGGCGAAATCGACGCCGCGCCCATCATCCTCGACCCGCACCACCAGCCGGCCCTCGGCCACCTCGAAGCGCAGCCAGACCCCGGCCGAGGGCGACTTGCCGGCCGCCGCCCGCTCGTCGGGCAGTTCGACGCCGTGCGCCAGCGCGTTGCGCAGCAGATGCATCACCGGGTCCTTCAACCCCTGCAACACCATGCGGTCGGCCTCGACGTCCAGTCCGGCGACCTGCACTTCGAGCCGCTTGCCGGCATCGCGGGCCAGGTCGCGCACCATCTTGCGGAAACCGCCGAACACCGCCTCGGCCGGCACCATGCGGGCGTCGCGCACCTCGCCTTGCAGATCGCCGGCCAAGCGGCGCAACGACCAGCCGGTGCGCTGCTGCATGCGCCGCGAGGCCCGCCCCTGGCGCACCGCCACCTTGAGCAACTGGTCCAAAGCCTCGGCCTGGCGGTCCAGGCGGGCGGCCGGTTCGCCCTCGGCGGTATCGCGGGCCAGCCCGGCCGCCAGCTTGCGGACCCGGCGCCATTGCTTGTCGATCTCGGCCAGCCGGCGGTCCATGGCCACCAGATCGTCGGTGACGGCCCGCTGGTTCATGGTTTCGGTCAGCAATTCATTGGACGTGCGCAGCAGCCGGTCGAGATGGACGGCGCGCACCCGCACGGTCTCCTCGGGGCGCGACGCGGCGGGACGCGGCGGCGCCTCGGGCTCGGGCGGCAACGCCTCGGACTCAGGCGGCGGGGCCGGCGGCGGTGGCGGCGCGGGGATGTCCGCCCGCCGGACGGGGGGCGGCGCGGACTCGGCCCGCCCGCCGGGTCGGCTGCCGCCCAGCCGCGCCTCGATGCGGGGCACCACCGCCTCCAAATCCGGCAGGGCCTGACCCTGGGCATTGGCCGCCACCCAGTCCTCGATCTGGTCCAGCACTTCGCCCACCAGCGCGACGATCGCCGCCTCGAGCTTGATCTGCCCGCCGCGCAGGCGGGCGAACAGGGTCTCCAGCTTGTGGGCCACCCGCTCGACCGGCATCAGGTCCACCGCGCGGGCGGCGCCCTTCAGGGAATGGGCGCGGCGGAACACCTCGTCGAGTTGCGCGATGCCGCTGCCCTCGCCGCGCTGGACGAGTTCCGCCAATAACACCCGGATGGCTTCCAGGTGCTCGCGGTACTCGACCTCGAAGGCGGCCAGCAGGCGTTCGCGAATGTCCATCATCAGAGCCGGTACTTCTCCAGCGCCTTGGAGAGCTGCACGCCGATCTGGCTGAGTTCGACCGACGACTTTTCCAACTGGCCGGTGGTCACCGCGTTCTGCTGGCTGGCGTGCCGAATCTCATGCAGCGCCTGGGTAACCTGTTCCAGGCCGATCTGCTGCTGGTTGGTGGCGCCGACGATCTGCTGGAAGGCATGCAGGCTGTCCTGGATGTTGGATGCCATCTGGCGGATCACCTGCTCCGACACGCTGGTGCGGTCGCGGCCGACCTCGACGCGTTTCAGCGCCTCTTCGGTCAGCATCACCGAGGTATTGATGCCCTTCTGGGTCTGTTCCAGGATGCCGCGCACCTGGGCGGTGGCCTCCTTGGCCTGGTCGGCCAGGTTCTTGATCTCGTTGGCGACCACCGAGAAGCGGCGGCCCTGTTCGCGGGCGTCGGCCGCCTCGATGGCGGCATTCAGCGCCACCAGATTGGATTGCTCGGCGATGTCGTTCACCGTGGCGATGATCTCGCCCACCGCCTGGGTGCGCTCCGACAGCGTGATGACGTTCTCGGCCACGGTTTCCGCCTGCTCGCGGATGGCCTCCATGCCGACGGAAACCTCGCAGACCGCCTGCAGGCCGGCGGTACCCGAGGCCGCAACCGCCTCGGCGGTGCCGGCCACCTGGCGGGCCCGTTCGGCCACCTGTTTGCCCGAGGTCGAGATTTCCTCGACCGTGCTGGTGATCTGCTGCACGGCGGCCGCCTGCTGCTTGATGCCGGCCGCCTGTTCCTGGGTCGAGGCGAGGATCTGGGCGGCAGCGGCGGTCAGCGCGTCGCAGACCGAGCGGGTCTGGAGCGAGATGTCGCGCAAGCCGGCCAGCATGTCGTTGAAGGCCATCTGCAACGTGCCGAGTTCGTCGCCCGACGAGATCTTCAGCGGCTCGATGCGCAGATTGCCCTTGGCGATCTCGTGCGCCGCCTCGGCGCAAGCGGCCAGGGGGTCGGCGATCTGGGCGCTGATCAGCATGCTGATGGCCACGCCGACGACGGCCGCGCCCAGCCCGGCGATCACCTGCAACAGAATGGCGGTGGCGACCCGCGACAGGGCATGGGCGCTATAGAGCCTGACCACCTGGTCGGCGGTGTCGGTCAGCCGCCCCTCGACCGCCAGCAGTTCCTTCAGCCGTTCGGCGCGGTGCGAATCGTTGGCGGCCAGGGCGCCGTATTTCTGGGCCTCGGCATCCAGGGTACGGATCAGGTTCTGCTCGTCGGCCAGCTTGGCGGCGATCTCCTCGGTCGGCGCGGCGGCCACCTCGATCCGCCGGCCGCCGTCATCCCCCAGCGCCACCGTGCCGCCGACGGTCATCGCCGTCACCGACTGGCGCAATTGCTCCATGGTCGCGGCGGGATCGGCCGGCAGGTTGGAATTGGCCAGCACCAGCTCCTTGACGAAGCGCTCCGACAGCATGCGCTGGCGGCCGGCCAGATCGGTGATCTCGGTGCTGGCCTTCTGGCTTTCGATGGCCACGACGTTGAAGGCGATAAGGCCGGCCAGCACCAGCGTGAACATGGCCGCCACCAAGCTGAACTTGCGGCGCAGCTTCATCGACTTCCACAGGGAAAACTTGGGCGTCATCATCCGATCATCCTTCAGGGAGCGGCATGGAGGGGCGCGCGGCGATCCTGCAACGCGTCGAGGCCGAGGAGCTGGCGGGTGTCGAGCAGGATCAGGGTGTCGGCGGTGATGCCGGCGACATAGCGTTGCGGCAGCCCGTTGCCCGATTTCTGCGGGCGGGTCAGGCCGGCCGTCTCGATGAAGCCGATGCGGTCGAGACTATCGACTCTGAGGCCGATCTCGCGGCCGGAGGTCCGCAGATAGACGGCATAGGCGTCGTCGCCCTCGGCCGGTTCGGGCAGGGACAGCATGGCGTGCAGGTTCAGCACCGGACGGATGTCGCCCCGCACGTTGGTCACCCCCAGCAGATGCTGCGGCACGCCGGGAACCGGCGTCCACGCCGCCAGCGGCAGCACCTCGGCCAACTCGGCCAACGGCAACGCGTAGCGTTCCTGCGCAATGGCGAAACACAGGACGGGCGTCCCGGCCGGCCGCCGGTCGCGCACGTCGCGCGGCGCCGCCAGCCGGCGGGCCCGCGCCGCCAGCACCGCGGCGGCAAAGGCGTCATCCCCCCCCGCTGCACCGGATGCCAGCCGCGCCAGCCGCTCGGCGAACTTTCCGCTCTCCCCCCTGCCCTGGCTCATACGCCTCCGATCAAGCCAAGATGCACCGTAACCACCTCGCGCAGCTGCCCGGCGGTGATCCCGTCGCCCTCGCCGAAAGCGTGATCGTCGGGGTAGCGTTCCAGCAGCCCCAGCACGTTGCGGAACGACCGCGCCGCCCCCAGGGCATCCTCCCGCCGCCACAGGAAAAGCCCCAAATGATAATGGGGGAGAACCCGCTGCCGGTCGAGATAAATGGCGCGGCGAAGCGCCTTCTCGCTCTCATCCAGCGCCCCCATCTGTTCCAGGATCAGGCCACGGAGGAAGTGCAACCCGGCATCCAGGGCGTTCTCGGCCAGCAGGTGGTCGCAGGCCTTGGCCGCCTCGTCCCAGTCGCCGCCATCGGCCAGCGTGCGCACCCGCTCCAAGGCGGCACCGGTCGGCGGTACCGGAACGGCGGGCTGCGGCGGTGCGGCGGGCGGCGGCCGCCGGGGGACATGGCCGCGCACCGGAGCCGGACGGACCGGCAGGGGCAGCGGCGCCACCGGGGCGGCGGGGGCGGGTTCGCGCTTCTGGTAGAGCACTGCGCCGGGCAGATTCACCGCCCGGAAATTGCGGAAGAGATCGGGACTGGGTTCGGCATGACCCATGATCAGCCAGCCGCCCTCGGCCAGGCAGTCGCGGAACCGCGGAATCAGCCCCTGGATGGCCGCCGCGCTGAAATAGATCACCACGTTGCGGCAGACGATGATGTCGAAGGCGGCGATGTTGTCGGCCGGCGACGGGATCGGTCCGGTAATCAGGTTGTGATAATGGAAGGTCACCAGCCGCTTGTATTCGGGCCGGATGAACCATTGCCGCCCGACCTGATCGAAACAGGTGTGGCGGATTTCGTCCGGCACCGAGCGAAAGGCCCAGTCGTCGTAGCGGCCTTCGCGGGCGCGGGCCAGGAACTTCTGATTGATGTCGGTGGCGACGATGGACACCTGCCAGCCGGCGATCCGCGCGCCGAATTCCCGCTTGAGCAGGATGGCCAGGGAATAGGGTTCCGGCCCCGTGGCGCAGCCGGCGCTCCAGATGCGCAGGCGACGGATCGTCTGGTTGCGCTCGATGACGTCATCCAGCACGGTGCTGCGCAGGGCGTCGAACTGCTCCTTGTGGCGAAAGAAATAGGTTTCGCCGATGGTCAGCTCGGCGACCAGGGCTTCCATCTCGGCGATCCCGGCCACCGGATCGCGCAGCAGGCCGAGATAGCCGGCGCATCGCGCGATCCCGGTCTCTTCCATCCTGGTCCACAGGATGCGGGCCAGTTCCTCGTCCTTGTCGGCGTAGAACGCCATGCCGGTGGTTTCGATCACCAGCGCCTTCAGCGCGGCGAAGACGGGGTCGGCCACGACCCCGCGCAAGGCGGCGAGGGCGGCGGCGGCGCTCAAGCCCCGTCGCCCCAGCGTTCCAGCAGACGTTCGCGGGTGCGCTGGGTGAACGTGGCCAGACGCAGACGCTCCTCCTCCAGCAAGAGACGCTCGGGAACCAGCAGGTGGAGAATGCCTCCCCCCGCTTCGAGTTGTGCGGCGACACAGCCGTTGAAGGACCGGTCGGCGGCCACGGGCAGAACCACCAGATCGGCAGCGGCCAGCACCGCATCCACGTGCTCGACCAGCAGCGCGGTACGCGGCTGGCCCTTCAGCACCAGGATGGAGGCATCGAGCCCGTAGCGGCCTTCGGCCAGCCCCAGCAGGCGATCCAGCCGCAGCACCGGCACCGCCTCGCCGGCCAGGTTGAGCAGCCCTTCCACCACCGCCGGCAATTCCGGCGGGTGGCCGAGTTCGGCGATGGGCACCACCTCGGCCACCGCCTCGACCGGAAGGGCGAAGCGGGCCCCGGCCAACCGGAAGGCCACCAGCCCATGCAGGTTGGAATGATCCGAGATGCTCACGCCGTTCTCTCCCTGTGGTGTCCTCTATATACTCTTTAGGATAGGGGGGAGCAACGAAGCTGCGAGGATGGGTAGGGCGGGGGCGGGTAGTTAAACGGAAGATCAGGCGGCGCTTCGGGCGGCCGGCCGGGAGGGGATGCGAACGGTGACGGTGGTTCCCTGGTGCTTGGCGCTGGCGATGTCCAGGCTGCCGCCGTGCAGCTCCGTCAGGGACTTGGCCAACGGCAGCCCCAGCCCGGTCCCCTGGTAGCGGCGGGCCAGCCGCCCGTCCACCTGGCGGAAGGGCTCCAGGGCGACGGCGATCTCCGCGGCATCCATCCCGATTCCGGTATCGCGGATCGTAAGCACCAGATCGCCGCCCTCGATGGCGGCAGCTATTGCCGCCTGCCCCCCTGCCGGCGTGAATTTCACGGCGTTGGACAGCAGGTTGATCAGGATCTGCAACAGCCGGCGGCGGTCGGCATGGACGGGCGGCAGGCCGGCAGGCACGGCGGCACTCAGTTCCAGCCCGCCGGCCCGCGCCCGCCCTTCGACCAGACGCAACGCGGCGGCAACCACCTCGTCGATCGCCACCGATTCCAGCATCAGCCCGACCCGGCCCGCCTCGATCTTCGACACGTCGAGGATGTCGTTGATCACATCCAGCAGATGGCGGCCGGAATCCAGGATGGCGGTGATGTAGTCGCGGTAGCGGTCATTGCCCAGCGGCCCGAACAGCCCCGTAATCATCACCTCGGAAAAGCCGATGATGGCGTTGAGGGGGGTGCGCAGTTCATGGCTGACGATCGCCAGGAATTCCGACTTGGAGCGGCTGGCCAGTTCGGCCTGGTCCTTGGCTTGTTCCAGCGCCCGGGTGCGGTCGGCCACCCGGTCCTCAAGCCAGCCGGCAAAGGCCTGGAGCTGACGTTCGGCAATCACCCGGTCGGTGACGTCCGAGCCGTAGAGGTTGACGTAGCCGGACTCCCGCAGCGGCACCATCACCAGCGACAGCACCCGGCTGCCGACCGTCTCCTCGAAATCGCGGGTCGAACCGTCGGCCAGGGCCGCGCCAATCCGCTCGACCCACGGCTCCGGCACCCGCCGGCCGAAGCCGGCCTGCCAGTGGCGCAGCAGGGGCATCGAGGCGTCGTTGGCATGGACCACCTGGCCGTCGGCGTCCAGCCGCAGCACCGGAAACGGGTCCTGCGCCGGAAACAGGGCAAAGCTGGCGACCGCCTCCTCCGCCTGACGGCGGGCGGTGACGTCTTCGACCAGGATCATGCCCGGATCGACCTGGCGCGCCAGGGTCACCGCGAAGATCTCGGAGCCGACGCGCACCTCGTCCTCGCCGCGGGCCCTGGCGGCAAGGAGGGGCTCGGCGCCGCCCAGCCGGGCCACCAGCCGGCGCATCACGCCGTTGCGGCAGACCGGCCCGTCCTCGCCCAACACCAGCACACCGACCCCCAGAAGATCGGTGACCGCCTGCAACTGCGCCAGCCGGTCCATTTCGGCCTGCACCACCAGCTGCCGTTCACGCAGGCGCAGGCGTTCGGCCGCTTCCGCCTTCAGCGCCTCGCGGGATTCGCGCACCGCGGCGCCCAGCCGTTCCACTTCGCGGTGCAGCGCCACCAATTCGTCGCCACCGCGCACCGTCTCGGCCTGGACCCCGAAGATGTCGTCGGTCACCCGCGCCACCTGGCCGATCACCTGCCGCACGCGAAAGGCCAGCCAGGCCAGTACCGCCAGGAACAGCCCGCTCATCGTCGTCGCCATCAAGGTGCGCTGAGAGCGGTCCAGTTGCAGCAGCGGGCGCACCGTCGCGGCGATTTCCCCGGGCGGAATCAGGGTCAGGAAGGTCAGGGGAACACCCTGCCCGTAATCCACCAGCGCCCGCCCGGCGGTCAGGTCGGCCGGCGGCGTTTCCAGGGCGCGGCCCGCCAGGAAATGTGCCTGATCGGTACTGGCATAGATGGTGTGGTCGGCGCCCACCAGCAGGTTGACCCGATTGGGCGGCAGGGCTTCCAGGGCGTCATGCAGGAACCGGGAGTCGAGCCGCGATGCCGCAACCAGGGTCATCCCCGTCGCCGCCACCGGCGCCGCCGAAAGCAGCCACGGCCGATCCCCGATCATCACGATGGTCGGCCGTTCTTCCGCCTGGCCGAGGGCCTGCCCGTCAAGGGCCGCCAGTCTCGCCGGCACCCCGTCCAGCACCAGATCGTCCACCTCGCGCGGGCGGTGCGCCGCATCCAGCAGCATGACCACGTCGATGCGCGGGAACAGCCGCCGCTCCGCGGCGTCGATCAGCCAGGCGGGCGCGCCCAAACTCCGGTGCAGCGGCCCGGCCATTGCCGCCAGAGCTGCCGCCGCCTCGGCCGCCCCCCCCTGCCCGGCCGCCAGCCGGGCGAAGATCCGTTGGGCGGCCAGCGCCCGCTCGAAGCGCACGCGGTCGAAGCGCGCCCCTTCCTGCAGATGGGCAACGGCCTGCTGCTCGGCCAAACGCCCGATGTGACGGCTGATCAGCAGGTCGAGCCCATACCACAGCATGCAGGCCACAGCCGTACCGCCCACCACCAGGCGAACCAGCAATCCCGGTCGCCATCCCGCCATGACAGGCACCATCGGCGCGCCCCCGCGTCATCGGCAGAAGTCCGTCACGGACCCTTTCCGCATTGATCTGGTAGAATCCTGCCGGGCCGCACCGCCCGCGGCCACCGCAAACCTCGCCCTGTGCGCAAGTATTTCGTATACGGATTAATACTATCGATTTATCCATTCCCCGGACCCCTCTCCTAATCCGCCAGCCGAGGCGTCGCTCCGCTGCAAGCGGACCCCCGCCCGGAGAAACGGCGCCGGATTGATCGCAGCGTGGTCGACCCGGATTTCATAGTGGACATGGGGGCCGGTGCTGCGCCCGCTGGATCCTTCGCGGCCGATGGGCTGGCCGGCCGCCACTTGCTGGCCGCGGTGGACCAGGATGGCCGATAGATGGCCGTAGCGGGTATGCACCCCGTTGCCGTGATCGACCTCCACCATGCGGCCATAGCCGCCGCGGAAGCCGGCCGCCACCACCCGCCCCGGCGCCGTCGCCCGCACGCGGGCGCCGAACGGCGCCTCGAAGTCGATTCCCTCGTGCATGGCGCGATGTCCGGTGAACGGGTCGACGCGGATGCCGAACCCCGAGGTGATGTGGGCGTGTCCCACCGGACGGGCGAGCGGCAGATGGAGCATCGCCCGATGGAAGACGGTGCAGCTGACCGTCTGGCGCCGCGCTCCCAGCGGCACCAGCGGCCCGCCTTCGGCCCGGCGCAGCACCCGCCGCACCGTCGGCCCCGCCCGCCGCAGGATATGTTCGACCTGGCCGGGAGCGGATGCCGCCACGGCCGGACAGGATGCCGGCCCGCCGGCCGCCAGGGCCGAAGCCGCCGGCCACCACAGCAGCAGCGCCAGGGCAAGCGGGCGACACCGGGAGCCCCCCCGTTCCCCGCCCGCCCGCCGCTGGCGCGCCTTCCCCTTGGCCTCCCCGTCAGGCACGACCATGCGATCAATCATCAACAGGCCTTTTTCAACTGGTTACGCCATAAGCGGATCTTGAACCGGCCCGGTGGTGATAACGCCCCCATGGACTTGCGGTCAGCCACGCGAATGGTAGGCTGTTCGCCTCAAGCCCCCTCAGGCCCGGAACCAGCCTTTGTCGCAAATCCATCACCACGATATGCCGGTCTGGCACCCCGCCTTTCTGTTGGCCACCTGGATGGGGTGCGGCTTGTTGCCGCTGGGGCCCGGCACGTGGGGGTCGCTGGCCGCCCTGCCCCTGGCCTGGGTGCTGGCCGGCTGGCACGGCGGCATCGCGGTGGGCGCCGCCGCTGTGCTCATCCTGGCGGCCGGCTGGTGGGCGGCGGCGGTCTATGTCCGGCGCAGCGGCGTCGAGGACCCGCGCCAAGTGGTGATTGACGAGGTGGCTGGCCAGTTGCTGACGCTGCTGCTGGTGCCGCGCGATCCCCTGATCTACCTGGCCGGATTCGCGGCATTCCGCCTGTTCGACATCTGGAAGCCCTGGCCGGTGCGGCTGGCCGACCGCCGGGTGAGCGGCGGGCTGGGGGTGATGCTGGACGACGTGCTGGCCGCCGTCTACGCCGCGGCGGTCCTGGCGCTGTTGCAGGCGGTGCGGAGATGACCCGGCTGCCCGCCGCCCTGACGCGGCCGGCCGCCGCGGTGCTGGCCGCCTGCCGCGTCGCCGGCCTGATGGTGGCCACCGCCGAATCTTGCACCGGCGGACTGGTGGCGGCGGCGCTGACCGCGGTCGCCGGCTCATCCGACGTGGTGGACCGCGGCTTCGTGACCTATTCCAACCGGGCCAAGACCGAAATGCTGGGCGTGCCGCCCGCCCTGCTGGCCGCCCACGGCGCGGTCAGCGAGCCGGTGGCCCGCGCCATGGCCGAAGGGGCGTTGGCCCATTCAGCGGCCCAGTTGGCCGTCGCCATCACCGGCATTGCCGGCCCCGGCGGCGGCGGCCCCGGCAAGCCGGTGGGCCTGGTACATTTCGCCTGCGCACGGGCGGAGCTGCCGACCCGCAGCCGATGCGAGATCTTCGCCGGCGACCGCGACGCCGTGCGGCGGCAGGCGGCGGCCGTGGCGCTGGCCATGCTTAAGGATGCGGCCGCGTCGCCTGCACCATCGCCCTGAGGATGGCCAACGGCAGGGTGGGCGCCCCCGCTTCGCTGCGCTCGCCATCACCGCCCAGGCTGGCATAGGGAAAGATGCCGGTGGCGTCGAAGCCGACATGCAGGCGCCGGCCGGGCAGGACCGCGGCCACCAGAGCGCGCGCCGAATCCGCCGAGGCGGTGAAGGGAGCGGCGGGCCGGTCGAACGCCGCCGCCAGGGCGGCATCCAGGTCGGGATCGGCTCCGGTAGCGCGGGCCAGCCATCCGGCCAGCTTCTCCCATTCCACCGACGGCTCGGCCATCCGCTCTTCTCCCTTTGCCGCGCGGGGCGGCGCCCCTACCTTATCCTTGCGGCCTCGCCTCCTGAATCCGGTGCGCCGCGGTGCCACCTTAGCAAAGGACGGATGGGATGACGACTAGCGCCCAGGCATCCAGGCAGAGCGGCGGCGAAATCCTGGCCGACAGCCTGCTGGCCCATGGAACCGACCGGGTCACCTGCGTTCCCGGCGAGAGCTTCCTGGCCTTTCTCGACGCCGCCTGGGACCGCCGCGAGCGTCTGTCGGTCATCGCCTGCCGCCACGAAGGCGGCGCCGCCTACATGGCCGAGGCGATCGGCAAACTGACCGGCCGGCCGGGGGTGTGCTTCGTCACCCGCGGCCCCGGGGCCTGCCAGGCGGCGGTCGGCGTGCACACCGCCTTCCAGGATTCCACCCCGATGCTGCTGCTGGTGGGCGCCGTGCCCCGGCGTTTCGCCGGACGCGAGGCGTTCCAGGAGGTGGATCTTGCCGCCTTGTTCACGCCGCTGGCAAAGCG
>JAKAFA010000126.1 GCA_021818185.1 Pseudomonadota bacterium
AGCCCTTCGGCCTGGTGATGATCGAGGCCATGGCCTGCGGCACCCCGACCATCGCCTGGGCCTGCGGCGCCGCCCCCGAATTGATCGAGAACGGCGTGACCGGCTTCGTCGTTTCCTCCGTCGACGAGGCGGTGGCCGCCGTGGAGGCCTGCGCCCGCTTCGACCGGGCAGCCTGCCGCGCCGCCTTCGAGCGGCGGTTTGTAGCGGCGCGGATGGCGGCCGGCTATTGCGCGATCTATCGGCGCCTCACCACGCGCGGGAGACCGGCATGAGCGACATCATCCGCATCCTCGGCCATGCCTATGTGCTGGCGACCAGCCCCCGGGTCGCCGGGCGCACCCTGACCCTGAAGCACGGCGATACCTTTGCGGTCTTCGACCGCTACGGCGACGTCGGCACCCTGGGTGGCGGGGAACAGGGAATCTACCACCGCGGCACCCGCATGCTGTCGCATCACGAATTCCACCTGGGTCCCCAGCGGCCGCTGTTGCTGTCCTCGACGGTCCAGGAACACAACGCCTTCGTGGCGGTCGATCTGACCAACCCCGACATCCCGCACCCGGACGGCCCGCACCCCGACGGCCCGCACCCCGACGGCCCGCAACGGGGGGAATGCATCACGCCGCGCGGCACCCTGCATGTGTTCCGCTCGGAATTCCTCTACCGCGGCGCGTTGCACTGCCGCACGCGGGTCTACAATTACGGCGATGTCGGCCTGGACCTCGATCTCACCTTCCTGTTCGACGCCGATTTCGCCGACGTGTTCGAGGTGCGCGGCGTCCACCGCCGCCGCCGCGGTCAAAGCTGGACGGAGGTCACGGATCAGGCGGTCGGCCTGCATTACGATGGCCTGGACGGCATCCGGCGGCGCACCCGCCTGGATTTTTCCGTCAAACCGGCCGAGATCGGCCCGACCCAGGCCCGGTTCAGCCGGCGCCTCGATCCCGGCACGCCGTTCGAACTGTATCATATCGCCGATTTCGAGGGTGCGCGGCGCCCCTCCGCCACCGGCTTCGCCACTGACCGCGAGAAGCTGGAACATCGCCTGTCGTCACGGCCCTGCCGCATCGAAACCTCGAACCAGCAGTTCAACCACTGGCTCGACCGCTCCACCGCCGACCTGCGCATGCTGGAAACGCAGACCCCCGACGGCCCGTATCCCTATGCCGGTGTCCCCTGGTATTCGACGGTGTTCGGCCGCGACGGCATCCTGACCGCCCTGGAATATCTGTGGATCGACCCGGCCATGGCGCGGGGCGTGCTGGCGACCCTGGCGGCCAACCAGGCCACCCGCGAAAGCGCCGTGCAGGATGCCGATCCCGGCAAGATCCTGCATGAATGGCGCGAGGGGGAGATGGCCAATCTGGGCGAGGTGCCCTATGGCTGTTATTACGGCAGCGCCGATTCCACCCCCCTGTTCCTGATGCTGGCGGCAGCCTATTGGCGGCGCACCGGCGACCGCGCGGTGATGGAGGGACTGTGGCCCAACATCGAGGCGGCGCTGGACTGGATCGACCGCTGCGGCGACCGGGACGGCGACGGCTTCGTCGAATACGCCCGCAAGGGGCCCGAGGGCCTGGCCAACCAGGGCTGGAAGGATTCCGAGGATTCCATCATGCATGCCGATGGCCGCCTGGCCGAGGGCCCCATCGCCCTGGTCGAGGTCCAGGCCTACGTCTACGCCGGCAAGCTGGGCGTCGCCGACATCGCCGATGCGCTGGGCCGGCCGGATCAGGCCGTCCTGTTGCGCGCCCAGGCCGAGGCCTTGCGCGCCGCCTTCGAGACGGCGTTCTGGATGGAGGATCTCGGTACCTATGCCCTGGCCCTCGATGGCGACAAGCGCCCCTGCCGGGTGGAAAGCTCCAATCCCGGCCATGCCCTCTATTGCGGCATCGTCGATCCCGGGCGGGCGCGCCGGGTCGCCGATTCCCTGATGGGACCCGAGATGTTCTCGGGCTGGGGGGTGCGCACGCTGGCCGAGGGCGAGGCCCGCTACAATCCCATGAGCTACCATGACGGTTCGGTATGGCCCCACGACAATGCCATCATCGCCGCCGGCCTGGCCCGCTACGGCATGGCCGACCGTGCCCGGAAGGTGCTGGAGGGCCTGTTCGACGCCGCGCTGGCGGTGGACTTGAACCGCCTGCCCGAACTGTTCTGCGGCTTTCCCCGCCAGGGCGGCCAGGGCCCCACCCTCTATCCGGTCGCCTGCATCCCCCAAGCATGGTCGGCGGCCAGCGCCTTCCTGCTGCTGCAATCGGTGCTGGGGCTGGAACTGATTGCCGATCCACCCACCCTGCTGTTCCGCCGCCCGGCCTTGCCCGACGTCCTCAACCGCGTGGAAATCCACGGCCTGGCCGTCGGCGGTTCCGTCCTCGACGTCATTCTCAACCGCCATCCCCACAGCGTCGGCGTCAATGTTCTGCGGCGCGAAGGCGATATCCGCATCCGCATGGAAATGTGAGGGCGGACGCCGGAGCAAATGCTTTGCCCCCCCTGACGGGGAAACCCGGATCGGCGCCGCGGGTCTGGAACGGGGACATTGTGAACGCTCCCCCGGCCATAGCGGAGGTTATTTCCCACACTCGTGGAAATCCAGCCGAACATTGTCCTGGATGACCTTGGCCTGCCGGGCGAAGACCGGCCAGCCGCCGCGCCTGATCTTGGTCAGCAGGGACTGAACGTCGCCGCAGAACAGATTTTCAAACGAGGCATTGCGGTAGGCGGTAACCATCCGTCCGTCGAAATAGATCATCATCTGCCGCCAGTTTTTGGGAAATTCCCGCTTGAAGATGCTCGCCCGCTTCGCCGTCAGGCCGGACAGCCGCGTATTGTAGGTGGTATCGAAGGTCTTCCACATCTGCCCGACACCGGGCTTGCTGTCGTTGCAGTGGTTGGCCGCTTCCCGCAGGAACACGCCGTGGCGGACCAACTGTTCGGTCTGCATCTCGGACGACGTCAGGCACCCCTTGGGCTTGGCCGCCAGGACGGGCGGCGGGGTGAGGCAGGCGGCGGCCAGGGCAAGGCCGGCAAGGCGGAAGACAGGACGCATGCCGCCATTATGTCCGGCCGGCCGGCCCAAGGAAACGGGGAAGCCGCACGGCAAGCAGCAGGGCGGCGACGACGCCGTAGACCAGCGGGCGGGAGTGGTCCGCCTTGACCATCATCCAGAAATGCACCACCGCCAGCGGGGTGATGACATAGACGGCGCGGTGCAGGCGGCGCCAGTTGCGGCCGCCCACGCGGCGGATCATCGATTGGGTGGAAGTGGCGGCCAAGGGGACCAGCAGGGTCAGGGCGGCCATCCCCACGGTGATGTAGTGGCGTTTAAGGATGTCCTTGCCGATGGCCTGCCAATCGAAAAACTGGTCCAGCCCGACATACGAGGACACGTGCAGGACGGCGTAGAAGAAGGCGAACAGCCCCAGCATGCGCCGCAGCCGCCCCACCGCCGCCCAGCCGGTCAGCCGGCGGACCGGCGTGACCGCCAGCGCGACCAGCAGGAAGCGCAGGGCCCAGTCCCCCAGGAAGCGGTTGAGCGCCTCGATGGGATTGGCCCCCAGCCCGCCCGCCACCGCCAGCCACGCCACCCAGACCAGCGGCAGCAGCGACACGGCGAACACCGCCGGCTTCGCCAGACGCAGCGCCCGGCTCAAAAATTGGCCCTCAGGTCCATGCCCTGGTACAGGGACGCCACCTGATCGCCATAGCCGTTGAACATCAGGGTCTTGCGGCGGAAGAACTCGCCGATGCGCCGTTCCGTCGCCTGGCTCCAGCGCGGATGGTCCACATGGGGGTTGACGTTAGAATAGAAACCGTACTCGTCGGGCCCCGCCTCCATCCAGGTGGTGGTCGGCTGCTTTTCGACGAAGCTGATGCGCACGATCGACTTGATGCTCTTGAAGCCGTATTTCCACGGCACCACCAGACGCAGCGGCGCGCCGTTCTGCGGCAGCAAGTCCTGACCGTACAGCCCCACCGCCAGGAAGGTCAGCGGATGCATGGCCTCGTCGATGCGCAGCCCCTCGCGATAGGGCCAGTCGAGGATGGGCCGGCTCTGCCCCGGCATCCGCTTGGGGTCGAGCAGGGTGGTGAAGCGGACGTACTTGGCGCGAGATCCCGGCTCGAAGCGTTTGAGCACCGGGGCCAGCGGCACCCCCACCCAGGGAATCACCATCGACCAGGCCTCGACGCAGCGGTGGCGGTAGATGCGCTCCTCCAGCGGCACCGGACGGATCAGGTCCTCGAAGGCCACCGTGCCGGGCTTGCCGCACTCGCCGTCCACCGCCACCGACCACGGCTTGGTGACGAACACGCCGGGGGCGTATTTGGACGGGTCGGACTTGTCGGTGCCGAATTCGTAGAAGTTGTTGTAGGTGGTGATGGCTTCGAACGAGGTCGGCTTGTCGTCCACCGTCATCGCCCGTTTGCGGTATCCGGCCAGCGGCCCGGCCTGCACCGGGCGCGGGGCCAGCGCCAGCCCGGCGGCGCCCGCCGCCAGCGTCAGAAAACGCCGACGGTCGAGGTAGAGCGCGCGGTCGGTGATTTCGGATTCGCGGATATCCACGGCATGACGCAACAGCATAGGAACCTCCGCCCTGACGACGACCAGCCTGGGCGGCATCGCCCCCGTCCGGCCCTCCGACGGGGCGATGCCTCCGGACTACCATGTCGATAGCCCAGAGGGCAGGTTCAACGGTTGACGTCCACCACCACGCGGCCGCGCACCTCGCCTTTCAGGATGCGGGCCCCCAGTTCGGGCAGATCGGCCAATCCCGCTTCGACGGTCATCTCCTCCAACAGGTCGGCGGGCATGTCCTGGGCCAGACGGCGCCAGGCCTCCAGCCGGCGCGGCGTCGGGCATTGCGCCGAATCGATGCCGGCCAGGGTGATGCCGCGCAGCAGGAAGGGCAGCACGGTGGTCGTCAGGTCGACCCCGCCGGCATTGCCGCAGGACGCCACCGCGGCATGCAGCTTCAGGGTGGCGAGGACATGGGCCAGGGTGGCGCCGCCGACACTGTCGACGCAGCCTGCCCAGCGCTCGGACAACAGCGGCCGGGTGGGAGCGGCGGCCAGTTCGGCGCGATCCACCAGGGTTGCCGCCCCCAGCCGACGCAGGTAATCGTGCTGGCTGGCCCGGCCGGTCGAGGCGGCGACCCGATAGCCGCGCCGGGCCAGCAGCGCCACCGCCACGCTGCCCAGGCCGCCGGCCGCGCCGGTCACCAGCACGTCACCTTCGGCCTCGGGGGTCAAGCCGTTCGCCTCCAGCGCCATCACTGCCAGTTGGGCGGTCAGGCCGGCGGTCCCCACCGCCATGGCCTGGCGGGTGGTCAGCCCGTCCGGCAACGGCACCAGCCATTCGCCCTTGACCCGGGCCCGCTGGGCGTAGCCGCCCCACTGGATCTCGCCAACCCGCCAGCCGGTCAGGATCACCTTGTCCCCCGGCTTCCACGCCGGCGTCTCCGAGGCCTCCACCGTTCCGGCGAAATCGATACCCGGCACATGGGGATACTGGCGCACCAGCCGTCCCAGGCCGTTGAGGATCATGCCGTCCTTGTAGTTCAGGGTGGAATACTCGACCCGCACGGTGACATCGCCGGCCGGCAGCGCGGCATTGTCCAGCCGCCGGATCGACGCCGACACCTTGCCGCCGGCATCTTCGAGAAGGAGAGCGTTGAAGTGGTCCACGGGCAGGCTCCTATTTTGACGGAGGAGCCGACAGCATAGCATCGGCCGGCGCGGATTCACCCGTCTTCGCGAAAGCTGGCCTGGATGTGTTCGACCTCGGGCCTCGCCGCCAGCAGGGCCGCGACGGCATCGGCATCGAATTGGGCGCCGGCCCGGTCGCGCAGATAGCCGAACGCCTCGTCGTTGGTCCAGGCACGCTTGTAGACCCGCGGGCTGGTCAGGGCATCGAACACGTCGGCAACGGTGACGATGCGGGCCTCAATGGGAATGGCCGGACCGGCCAGCCCGCGAGGATAGCCGGACCCGTCCACCTTTTCATGGTGATAGGCCACCACATTGGCCATGATGTCGGCCTGCGGCAGATTCTGGATGTGGAAGTTGCGCACCAGGGCATCGACGATGGCCACGCCGGCTTCCACGTGGTGCTGCATCAGACGGAATTCGGACGGCAACAGCCGGTCCGGCTTCAAAAGGATGGCATCGGGTACCGCCACCTTGCCGATATCGTGCAGCGGCGCCAGTTGCGCCACGTTGTCCACCCATTCCTCGCTGCGGCCCAGCCGGGGAGCCAGGGTGCGGGCGATCAGCCGGGCGTAACGCGACATGCGGTCCAGGTGGCCGCCGGTTTCGTCGTCGCGATGGTGGCCGATCTCGCGCATGGTGCGCACGGCGCCGCGGATCATTTCCATCCGGTCCAGGGCGGCGGCCAGCATCAGCGCTACCACCCGGACATAAGGGGCGAGGGTGCGGATCCGTTCCGGCGTGAAAAAGCCCGGCTGGCGGGAATCGAAGAACAGGAACCCGACCAGCGCGCCGTCGTCGCCACGCAAAGCCTCGGTATAGCTGGCGCGGATGCCGGCCGCCAGCAGGTCGCGGTCGTGGCCGCCCACCGGCCCGGTGGCGAGGTCGGCCACCACCCGCGGCCGGCCGGAGGCTGCCAGATGCTCCAGCGAGGGCACTTCGGCCAGGTGGCGGGAGTAGAAGGCGAAGGGCACGGCGCCCTCGGTGACGTGGGCGAAGGTGCGCAACATGCCGGTCGCCGCGTCGTAGATGGCGACCGCCACCCGGTCCAGCCCGGCCATCCCCGGCATGGCGCAGATCTCGGTCATCACCTGTTCCAGCCGGTCGGCAAAAGACAGGCTCGCCGAACCGCCGCCCAACGCCGCCCCAGACCGATCCTCGCCCATGTCGTCGCCGTCCCCGGTATTTCCCATACCACACCACATAGGCTTCGAATGCCGGCGGCGATATCGCCCGTGCGGCCGCCGGCCGGATGGGGCCTCGCCGCTAGGCCTCGCCATAGGCGATGGTGGACATCAGGGCAAGTTCCGCCTGCCGCGAATCCAGCCGGGTATGCTGCACCACCACCGGGACGTCGGATTCGATCAGGCTGGCATACGGCGTATCGCGGGGGATGGCCGGTCGGGGAAAATCGTTGAAACGGAAATGGCGGGTGCGCCGGGCCGGCACCTCCAGACGATAGGGGCCGGCCGGCTCGCTCTCGGCGAAGAACAGCGTGACCGCCAGATGGGCATCGGCGTCGCCGGCATTGAGCACGCACAGCGCCTCGTGACTGAGCATGTCGCCAGTCCCGGTGCTGCGGCCGGGGATGTAGCCTTCGGCGATGGCCCATCGCCGCCTTCCGATCGGCTGCCCCATGGTTTTACGCGGCGAAGCGCGCCGCCTCCCTGGTCTTGAGTTCCAGCCCGTTCCCCGCCCGCGTCGGGTCGGGATGAAGGAACCCGCCGCGCGGCCGGGTGACGCCGTCGAACAGCATCTCCTCGATGCGCACGTGGTCGTAGAAATATTCCAGGTTGACCGCCGCGGCCGCGGCACAGCACACATGCTGGTGGAGGGCCGGCGCTGTGTGGGCGGACAGCCCGATGTGAAAGCCTTCGGCCAGCGCCGCCGCCTTCATCCACCCGGTCACCCCGCCGCACCGGGTCGCGTCGGCTTGCAGCACATCCACCGCCCCCGCCGCCAGCATCCGGCGGAAATAGGATGGATCGTGGCCGTACTCGCCGGCGGCCACATCCATCCCGCCGGGACCATGGGCGCGGACGAAAGCCAATCCCTCCAGGTCGTCCGACGATACCGGCTCTTCGAACCACACCACGCCCTCGGCCTGGAACTCCTCGGCGAAGGCCAGGGCCTGCTTGGCGCCATAAGCGCCGTTGGCATCGACGAAAATGCGGGCCCCCTCGCCCACTGCGCGGCGCACCTGGCGCACCCGCGCCACGTCCTCACCGGGCCAGGTTCCGACCTTCATCTTGACCACGCGGATGCCGGCCGCCGCCCAGTTGGACAATTGTTCGGCGAGGTGCTCCATGCTGTAGTTGGTGAAGCCGCCCGAGCCGTAGATCAGGATGCCGTCCCGCACCCGGCCCAGCAGGTCGGCCAGCGGCAGCCCCAGCAGCCGAGCCTTGAGATCCCACAACGCCGAATCGACGGCCGACACCGCCGCCATGGCGATACCCGGGCGGCCGAAATTGCGGATCGCCTGCCCCATGCGAATCCAGGCGGCTTCGGTGGCGTGAACGTCGAAATCCACCACCAGATCGCGGAGCGGGCTTTCCACGATTCTGGCCGCAGCGGGATGGGCATAGGAGTAGCCGAGGCCGCCGACGCCGCCGCTCCACAACCGCACCACCACCATGGAGGTCTGCGCCCAGCAGGCGGTGCCATCGGATTCCGGCGTCACGGTGGGAACCGTGTAGACATTGACGTCCAGGGCCTCGACCACCGGCATCAGATCATCTCCCGTACCTTTTCCGACAGGGAGGCAAGCGCGATACGGGTGCGGTGGGGCTGGCCGCGGGCCAGCGCCTCGGCGAAATGCAGGGCCTGTTCCGGGCGGATGCGTGGCGGCAGCGGCGCCTCGAACGGGTCGGTGACCGCCTGGATGACGCAGGGCCCCGGCTCGGCCAGCGCCTGGTCAAGAATGTCGCCACATTCGCGGGGGTCTTCGATGGTATAGCCGGCGGCCCCCACGGCGCGGGCGTACATGGCAAAGTCGATGGGTTGCAGATCGGTGCCGAATTGGGGATTGCCCAGCATGACGATCTGCTCCCACATGATCTGGCCCAGGCAATTGTTCTTGTTGATAACGACTTTGACCGGAAGGTTGTATTTGACGCAGGTTGCCAATTCCCCCATCAGCATGGTGAAGCCCCCGTCACCGATGAACGACACCACTTGGCGGCCGGGATAGGCGATCTGGGCGGCGATGGCGTAGGGGAAGCCGTTGGCCATGGTCGCCAGATTGCCCGACAGCATGCACATCTGGCCGCGGCGATAAGGCATGTGGCGGGCATACCAGGTGGCGATGGTCCCGGAATCGCAGGTGAAGATGGCATCCTGGCGCAGCCGCCGGCCCAATTCCGCGGCGATCACCTGCGGTTTCATCGGCCTGGCGCCGCGCTGGCCCTGCTCGTCCATCTGACGGCGCCAGTCGGTCATGCCGGCCTGGGCCCGGCGCAGGAACGACTTGTCCGGCTTGTCGGCCAGCAGCGGCAGCAGGGCGGTCAGCGTCCGCTTGACGTCGCCCACCAGGCCAACGTCGGCGGGATAGCGCAGCCCGATGCGCTGAGGGTCCAGGTCGATCTGCACGCAACGCACCTGGCCGGGCTTGGGGTAATACTCGATGTACGGGAAGGTGCTGCCGGCGATGAAAAGACAGTCGCACCCCATCATGGCGTCGTAGCTGGGGGTCGAGCCCAGCAGCCCGACCGGACCGGTGGTATACGGGCTGTCGTCGGGCAGAGCCATCTTGCCCAGCAGCGCCTTGGCCACTGGCGCGCCCAGAGCTTGCGCCACCCGTTCCAGTTCGTCGCCGGCGCCGATGGCGCCGCGGCCGGCCAGGATGCATACCCGCGAGGCCTGGTTGAGGATGGCGGCGGCGGCCTGCAGCGCCGAAGGTTCCGGCAAGGCGGCGGAGCGGGCGTAGACGTCCGAGGTGTGGCCCGGCACGTTGCGCTTGGAGTAGAGCTTGCGGCTGACCGGCCGGTCCTGGAAATCCACCGGGAACGAGATGCACGACACGCCGCGATAGGCCAGCGCCGTGCGGCAGGCCAGGTCGGCGACGTTCTCGACGTGCTCGGGCCCCATCACCCGCGCGTTGTACTTGGCCACGTCCATGAATACGCGGTCCAGTTCCACATCCTGCTGGGCGTAGGTATTGGTCAGGTCGTGGTAATGCATCCCGGCGATGGCCAGGACCGGCGCCCCGTCCATCTTGGCGTCGTACAGGCCGTTGAGCAGGTGGATTCCCCCCGGCCCCGAGGTGGCGAGGCAGCAGCCCAGCCGCCCGGTGAATTTGGCCCAGCCGCAGGCCATGAACGCGGCGGCCTCTTCGTGGCGGACCTGGATGAAGCGGATCTTTCCCTGGCGGATCCGCAGGGCTTCCATGATCCCGTTGATGCCGTCCCCGGGCAGGCCGAAAACCAGATCGATTCCCCAATCGTGGATGGTGTCGAGGAGCACGTCGGCGGCGGTGTCTGCCATGGCCTGGCCCTTCCCCGTGGAGGTTCCATTTCGGGGAGGTAACGGCCCGTCCACTTGGCTGGTTTCCCGCCAGCCCCAATGCGCGCGCCCTTGATTCTCCCCGCCGCCACCCCAAATGTTATAGGCAGAAGATCTTATTGCGGGAGGCTGATCATGCGTCCCTGCTCTTTTCTCGCAATTCTCGGCGTTCTCGGCCTTTGCGCCTGCACCACCGGCTATACGCCCAGCCCGACCGAGCCCTACACCTATGGCGGATCGCCGGACAGCGGCATCAGCACCGACTTCGACAACGCCTACCATGGCGGCTTCATGCTTCGCTCGCCGCTTGAGGAAAGCACGTCGTCGATGCCCGGCGGGCGGTAGGGGCTGGCATCCCCGTCCTAATCCGGATAATTCGTCGGGCCGCCCGAGTTGGCTGGCGGATGCAGCATCGGCCGCTGAAATCCTGTATGACTCTGGTGTTCAAGCAAGACCAGCACGATCACACGGAGTTGTATCCGCCAGGGGCGGGATTACGGGGATTCTGCCGGGCTTTCCACTGGTGTGCGGCAAGCCGGTTCATGTCGCCTTCGACGGCGGCCAACTGACCTCGGATGCCGGGGTTCTGCTGCTGGCCGAGGTCGACCGGCGGCTGAGGATTTCCGAGCGTCTCGCCCGCTGCATCGAGGATCCGCGCGATCCCCGGCGGATCGCGCACAGCTTCGCCGAATGATCCGGTTCCGCGCCCTGGCGATCGCCGCCGGCCATCCGGACGCCAACGACTGCGACACGCTCAGGGCCGATCCCGCCTTCAAGATGGCGGTGGGGCGGCTGCCGGAGAGCGGTGCCGATCTCTGCTCGCAGCCGACCATCACCCGCCGCACCTCCCCTTGCAGAGCAAGATCGCGCCGCGCCCGCGCCGACAGCTTGGATGGGTCGGCACGTCCGGCGACGCGGGCATGGTAGGTGGACGGGGCGATCGGCAGCACCTTGCAGATCGGCTCGACCCCATGCACCGCCCGGTGCTCGTCAATGAAGGCGATCATGGCTTGAAGCGGCGGTCGAGCTCCGCCA
>JAKAFA010000127.1 GCA_021818185.1 Pseudomonadota bacterium
GTTCCATCTCATCGCCCTGCATGCCGACCCAACCCCGCGCTACTGCCTCGGCGCCGCGATGGGAGCTTGAGCATCAATGCGATTAGCGAACAGAGCCTTTTTGGAGAAGCTGAAGGTCAAAGGAATCGAGAAATTTATCGCTTACGAGGTGCCCGTCGCCCTCGCCCGGGAACGCTACGGGAATCATTTCGCCGCCGTCCTCAGCGACCTGCATGAAACGGACGATCTTCGCGTCCTCGACTACAACGGCCAGCGGGTCTTTCAGCTGTTCCGGTTCTCCGAACTCGGCCAGCCGGTTGCCCACGAATAGGCCGCCGGGCCTGGTCACTGCGTCACCGAACGGGTCCATCCTGGCCACCGGAAAGCCCGAACCTTTTGTTGTCCGCGGTCACAAGATCGGCCGTATTTGCCGCAGAAATCCCGAAGCGACCTCCCCCCAGGCGAAGCGGGAGGCGTAGTCGCGGCAGGCGGCGGCGGGGATGGCGAGGGCGGCGCGGGCGGCGGTGGCCAAATCCTCGTCCAGCACGCCCACCGGCGCGTCGCCGATGACGTCGCGGGGGCCGGCCACCGGGAAGGCCGCTACCGGCACGCCCGAAGCCAGGGATTCCAGCATCACCAAGCCGAAGGTGTCGGTGCGGCTGGGAAACACGAAGCAATCGGCGGCGGCGAAATAGCGCGACAATTCCCCGTCGTCGTTGGCGATTCGCCAGGCGACCTGGGGGAAGCGGCGCATCAGTCCGGCGCGGGCCGGGCCGTCGCCGACCACCATCTTGCTTCCCGGCAGCCCGAGGCCGAGAAAGGCCGGCAAGTTCTTTTCCACCGCCACCCGGCCGACATAGAGGAACAGCGGCCGCGGCAGGTCGACGAAGTCCTTGGGCTGCGGCCGGAAGGTGGCGGTATCGACGCCGTGGCTCCATTCCACCGCGTTGCGGAATCCCCATTGGGCCAGTTCGCGGTGCACCGAGGGCGAGGGGCACAGCACCGCTGCCGACGGTGCGTGGAAGCGGCGCACCACGGCATAGGGCCAGGACAGCGGCACGCCGGTGCGGGCCCGCACATATTCCGGAAACTTGGTGTGGTAGGCGGTGGTGAAGGGCCGATGGCGCCGCAGGCACCAGCGGCGCGCCGCCCAGCCCAGCGGGCCCTCGGTGGCGATGTGCACGGCCTGGGGCGCCAACGAGTCCAGCCGCCGCGCCATGGCCCGGCCGGGCAGCACCGCCAGCGGAATTTCGGGATAGCTGGGGCAGGGCAGGGCGGCGAAGCCCGCGGGCTCGATCACCGTCACCCGATGGCCGAGCCCGCGCAGCGTGTCGGCCAGGGTGGACAGCACCCGCACCACCCCGTTGCGCTGGGGATGCCAGGCATCGGTGACGATGGCGATGTGCATGACTCGGCCGCTCCCTGCCGGTGGAGACTGGCGCATGGGTAGGCGTGCGGCGCCGTGGCGGCAAGTGACAGCATGGTGAAATCCGCCGCCTTGCCGGCGGGCCGGCTTACAGGTCGACTTCCTCCACCGGCGTGCCGCCGGTCCAGCCCGGCAGCAGGGCGGCGGCATGGCGGGCGACGCGGCCGGCTCCGCCGGTGGCCGCCAGGCGGATACCGCCGGCCCCCTCCGGGGCGGTCAGGCCGTGGGCGGCCAGCAGGGTGGCGGCCTGGTCGGCCACGGCTTCGCCGCAATCCACCAGGGCGGGGCCGTGCCCCAAGGCGGCGCGCAGGGCCGGAACCAGCAGCGGGAAATGGGTGCAGCCCAACAGCAGGGTGTCATTGCCCGCCGGGGCGGCGAAGCGTTCGCCCAGGCTGGCCCGCACCACCGCCTCGGCGATGGGGCCGGCGGTCATGCCTTCTTCCGCCAGCGCGACGAACAGCGGACAGGCCACCTGCGAGACGCGCGCGTCGGGTCGGCGGGCGGCGATGGCGCGGGGATAGACCCCCGACGCGGTGGTGCCCTCGGTGGCGGCGACCACAATGCCGCCGGTGCGGCTGGCGGCGGCGGCGGCGGCGGCTCCCGCCTCGACCACCCCCAGCACCGGCAGGGGGGCCAGTGCCTCGGCTACCTCCCCCAGCGCATGGGCCGAGGCGGTGTTGCAGGCCATCACCAGCAGCTTGACGCCCCGCCTCACCAGGAAATGGGCGGCCTGCAGGGCGTAGCGCACCACGGTGGCCGGCGATTTGGTGCCATAGGGCAGGCGGGCGACGTCGCCCAGATAGAGCAGATGCTCGGCCGGCAGGCGGCGCCGCAGCGCCGCCGCCACGGTCAGGCCGCCCACTCCCGAATCGAAGACGCCGATCGGCAGGGATGGATCGGGCGCGGGCCGGGACGATGACAAGGGCGGGCGGATCAACACGGGGCGGACCATAGCACGACCGGACGCCGACCGGGCAAGGGGGCTTGAGCGGCTTGCGGCGCAGGGCCGTTTCGCGCTTGCGGCACTTGGCCGAAATGCACAAATGACTTATAACTCGTCCGGGGGGTTGGCTGTGCCGGATGGGTGCCGGTCAGCTTTTGGGGAGCAAGAGTGTGAGGCGTCGGACATATGTCGGCGGCAGTCCGGTGCGGTCCGGTTCGGACCGGTTTCCGGCGTGGGGGTGACGATGGCTTGGCCCCTGGCCCGCAAGGTTTCCGCGGCGTTGCTCGGCATTCTGGCGGGCACGGTCGCGACGACTGGGTTCTTTACTTATTCTAAGTTGCAAAGCGTACTGTCGGCACTAGCGGAATCGCGCTACGGCGTGGTGGTCTATGCGGTCAAGCACAATGCCGAGGACCAGCTGGCCCTGGGCTTCCCGCTGCGGCAACTGCGCCCCGTCCAGGATGTCATCGACCGGATGAAGGTGAACGACAGCCGCATCCGCGGCATCGAGGTCTTCGACGCGTCCGGCGCCATCCTGTTCGACACCGACCGCGGCGCCATCGGCGCCTCGGTGCCACCGGCCTGGGTGCGGGCGGCCGCCGCGGCCGGCAACCATCCTTTCGCCATCACCGACGAGGAAGGCCGCATCGTCGGCCTGCCGCTGGTGGACAGCTTGGGCACGGTGGATGGCGGCGTCGTCCTGCGCTATCCCGGCGTCCATCTCGACGACCTGCTGGGGGCGTCGCTGGGTGGGCTGGCCCGCCAGGCCGGGCTGGTGCTGGCGGTGTTTGCGGCGCTGGGGGTGGCCGGGTCGTATCGGCTGTTCGGCGGCGTGCGCCAGCGTCTGGAGACGATGGATTCCGTCCTGGGGACGGTGCTGGCCGAGGGGGCCGATCCCCTGCCCGAAGACGAGCCCGCCTCGTTCGAGACGGATTTCGCCGGCTTTGCCGTCAAGGCGCACGAGACCATCCACGACCTTGAGGACGCCATGCAGGACGTCGAACGCCTGGACCGGCTGGCATGAGGGGCGAGATGAAGCTTGACGGCGCGATCCCCCTGTTTCTGCGCCTCGTGGTCCTGGCCGTCCTGGTCCTGGTGCCGCCCATCGGCCTGATCGCCTGGTCGGCCTTCGACCAGGTGGAACAGGCCATCGCCCCCGAACTGGACGGCAAGGCGCTGGCGGTGGGCCACGGCCTGACCGAACAGGTGGAACGGGCGGTCGGCCTGGGAATCCCCCTCGACAAGCTGGTGGGGGTCGAGGAGTTCTTCGCCCCGACTCTGGACGCCAATCCCGAACTGCGCTACCTGGCGGTGACCGATGCCAACGGCAAGGTGCTGTTCCTGCGCGGTGCCGAGCGCGAGGCGCTGCAACCCCACTACCGCACCACCGATTACGATCTGCCGGCCGACCAGTTGCGGGCGGTGATCGGCGACTATGTCGATCTGGCCTTGCCCGTCGAGGTGAAGGGAATTCGCCTGGGCATGGTCCATGTCGGCATGGACGCCAACTTCGTTCATCGCCGGGTGATGGCGACGCTGGTGGACATGGGGGTGGTGCTGGCGGTGGCGCTGCTGCTGGCCTCCGAGATCCTGCTGTTTGTGGTGGCGGTCAACGTGTCCGGCCCCCTGCGCCGGGCGCGGGCGATGATGGCGCGGGCGCGGCGCGGCGATTTCACCAGGCTGGCCGGCGTCGGCCCCTTGGACGAGGTGGGGCTGTTCGTGCGCGGCCTCAACGCCGTGGTGCTGCGCACCGACGACCTGTACCGCCGCCTCGCCGCCTATATCGACGAGATCAAGAGCGCCCATTTCGATGCGGGCGCCATCGAGCGCGCCGGCATGATCGAGGGGCGGATCAACTTCCAATACCGCTTCGCCGTCGGCGGCGAGCCCAAGGCGGTGCAGGAACGCCAGGCCGTGGACATCCGCCTGGCGCTGTTCCTGTTCACCTTCGCCGAGGAATTGTCGCGGCCGTTCCTGCCGCTCTATGTCCATGCGCTGCCCTCGCCCTTCCCCTGGCTGACGCCCGACATGGCCATGGCCGTGCCCATCGCCGTGTTCATGGCCTGCGTCGCCCTGGGCTCGCCCTGGGCCGGCGCCATTACCGGCCGGCTGGGCAGCCGGCCGGTCTTCCTGCTGGGGCTGATCCCGGCGGTGCTGGGCTTCGTCGCCGCCGGATTCGCCCACACGGTGGCCGACATGACGCTGTGGCGGGCCTTCACCGGCTTCGGCTATGCGGTGGTGACCATGGCCTGCCAGGGCTACATGTCGCGGGCGGCCCGCGACCAGGGGCGTGCCCAAAGCCTGGGGATGTTCGTCGGCGCGGTGCTGACCGCCAGCGTCTGCGGCATGGCCCTGGGCGGGGTGCTGGTCGAGCGCATCGGCTTTCGCGACGTGTTCTTCGTGTCCGCCGCCCTGGCCACCTTGTCCGGCCTGCTGGCCTGGCGCCTGCACGAGCCGCGCGAGCCGGCCGCCCCAGCGCGGCCGATCATGCGCGACCTGCTGGCGCTGATGCGCAACTGGCGCTTTGCCGTCCTCATCCTGTTCGCCGCCATTCCCTCGAAGCTGGCGCTGACCGGCGTGGTCTATTTCCTGGTCCCCGTCTACCTGGCCAAGCTGGGCTACGGGTTCGGCGATATCGGCCGGGTCCTGGCCCTCTACGCCGTCACCGTGGTGGTCCTGTCGCCGCTGGTGGCGCGCCTGGCCGACCAGACCGGCTGGCGGGCGGGGCTGGTGGCGCTGGGCGGGGTGATCGGCGGGCTGGGCCTGCTGATTCCGGCCCTGGGGCCGGGGCTGCCGCCGATGATGCTGGCGGTGTTCTGCCTGGGCTTGGCCCAGGGCCTGTCCGCCTCGCCGCAATTGGCGGCGGTGCCCGACATCTGCTGGATCGAATGCCGCAATTTCGGCCAGACCAGCGTGCTGGCCCAGATGCGCCTGCTGGAACGCATCGGGTCGACCGCCGGCCCGCTGCTGGGGGCGGCGCTGGTGCCGGCGATGGGCTATGCCGGGGCGATCGCCGCCCTGGGGGTGGGGGTGCTGGCCTCCGCGCTGGTGTTTGCCGTGGCCTCCTTCGCCTATGGCAGCGGCCCGCATATCCAGTCGGAGGAGCGGGCATGATGGCGCGCATCCTGCGGCGGCTGATCCTGGCGCTGGCGCTGCTGGCCGTGGCGGCGGGCGGCGCGCGGGCCGACGAGGGCAAGGCCGGGGCGCCCCACCGCCCGTTCCGCATCTACATGGCGCTGTGGCGCGGTTGGGAGGGCGCGGCCCAAGGCTTCAAGGACTATTTCGCCAACCAGGGCATTCCGGTCGAATTGATCGTCCGCGACGCCGCCCAGGACCCCAGCCGGCTGCCGGAATTCGTCGCCGAGGCCAAAAGCCTGCATGTGGATCTGGTGTTCACCTGGGGCACCTCGGTCAGCCTGGGCATGCTGGGCAGCGGCCCCCATCCCGATCCGGCCAAATACATCACCGACATCCCGGCGGTGTTTGCCATCGTCTCGCAGCCGGTGGAAACCGGGCTGGTGCCCAATTATCGCTCCAGCGGCCGCAACATCACCGGCACCACCTATCTGGTTCCGGTCGAAACCCAACTGAACCTGATCGAGTCCTATCGCCCCTTTAAGATCCTGGGGATGGTCTACAACCCCCTGGAGCGTAATTCGCTGGTGGCGATCGACGAGATCCGGCGCCTGGGCAAGGCCATGGACTTCACCCTGCTGGCCCTGCCGGCCGACGTGGTGGACGGCAAGCCCTCGCCGGCCAGCATCCCGGCCAAGGTGGCGGCGCTGAAGGCCGGCCATGCCGATTTCCTCTACATTCCCCCCGACACCTTCCTCAACGTCAATCGCGACATCCTGACCGCTGCCGCCCTGGAGCAGAAACTGCCCAGCTTCGCCGCCGCCGAGAACCCGGTGGTTGATTCCAAGGCGATGTTCGGTGGCGTTTACCGTTACTATACGGTAGGCCAGCTAACCGCGCTGAAGGCGGCGCAGATCCTGATGGGCGGCAAGAAGCCGGCCAACATTCCCATCGACCCGCCCAAGCGGCTGTCGATCCTGATCAACATGCCCGTGGTGCGCAGCCTGGGGGTCTATCCGCCGATGAAACTGTTGGGCCTGGCCGAAGTCGTCGATCCGACGGCCGCGAAATAAGGATGGTTCCCGTGCGTCTCATCGTCTGCACCAAGCGCGACTTGGCCGGCGCGGTCGTCCTCAACACCCTGTTGCCCCGGCTCGCGGGATGTGCCGTTACCGTGCTGCTGTCCGACAAGACCCGGCCGGCCGAGCACACCGTGCCCGAACTGGCCGAGATCAAGTACCTGGAACGTGATCTGCCGGTCGATACCCTGTTCCCGCTGGTGGACCGGCTGGGCGGCGAGGGGGGGCGGATGGCCACCCTGGAAGGGGTCTGCCGGCGCTTCGGGGTCCCGGTCACGGTGGTGGCCGACGTCAACGCTCCCGATACCGCGGCGATGATCGCCGAGTACCGGCCGGACCTGATGGTGTCGATCCGCTTTTCCCATATCTTCCGTCGCCGGGTGTTCGACCTGCCGCGCTGGGGCACCTACAATCTCCATCCCGGCGAATTGCCGCGTTATGCGGGCCTGTTCGCGCCGTTCCGCGCCATGCTGGACGGCGAGACGCGCATCGGCTGCTCGCTGCACCGGGTGGATGACGGCATCGACACCGGCCCGGTGGTGGGCATCGGCTATCTGCCGGTACGGCGCGACCGGTCGCTGCTGTGGCATGTGGTCAACGCCTACCGCCCCGGCATCGGCCTGTTCCTGGGGATGCTCGACACCCTGCGGGCCGGCGGCGAAATCAATCCGCGCCCGCAGGAGCCGTGGCGGCGCCAGTATGGCTCCATGCCCGACGCCGCAGCCTTCGCCGCTTTTCGCGCCAAAGGGATGCGGCTGTTCGACCCGATGGAATACCGGGCGCTGCTGGCGGAATTCCTGCCGGCGGGCATGGCGCCGGTGCCGGAGGAGGCTTCGTGCGGGGAAAGCGGGGGGGGACTATGCTTCTACGCACGCGCGTAACCATCATTGTCTCTATCACCTACGCCCTGATGGTGGCGGGGCTGACCTTTGCCGGCCTGAAGAGCGAGCAACTGGCCGACCAGCGCTATGCCGAGGCGACCATCAACGGCCAGGAGCTGTTCTGGCAGAAGCTGATCGAGAACACGTTGCAGCGCATGGAGGCGGCGGCGGCGGCGTTCTCCGGCCATCCCGACCTGATCGACGCGGTAGCCCGCCGCAATCCGGCCGCCGTGCGCGAAGCCATGACGCCGGTGGCGGCCGAACTGTCGCATCAGGCCCAGGTGGCCCGGTTCGAGGTGGTGGGGGCGGATGGTGACCTGCTCTATTCGTCCTCGGGTTCTCTCCTCGACGCGCCGCTTGCCGATGCCGGCACCGTCGAACTGGTTGTCGGCAACGGCAAACCGCGTTCCGGCCTGATCCAGGGGGCCGACCACTGGTTCACCGCCGCCCTCAACCTGCCGCTGACCGACCCGGCCGGCCACGTGGTCGGCCTGGCCACCATCGCCGCCGACCTGCGACCGGTGCTGGCCGAATTCAAGGCATCGACCGGATCGGACATTTTCCTGCTCGACCGCAACGGCCGGGTCACCACCGGCACCGACCCGGACCTAGCCAAGCTGTTCGACGGCGATCTGCCGGTGCGCAAGAGCCGCCTGGAAACCTGGAAGCGCGGCGAGCATTATTTCGCCCTGGTGGTGTTGCCGATGCGCGACAACCAGGAGCGCACCATCGGCGCCCTGGCCACCCTGCGCGACGTCACTTCGGCACAGCAGCGCCAGCACTTCATCCGTGCGGCGGCGCTGAGTTCGGTGGGCGCCTTCTTCGCCGCGGTGCTGTTCGGCTTCTACATCTACCTCCGCCGGTCCTTCCGGCCGCTGAATGAGGCGATCCGGGTCCTCAACGCCTTGTCGAACGGCGATACCTCGGTGCGCCTCGACGTCGCCGACGACCGCGACGAGATCGGCCGCATCGCCGGCACGGTCGAGGTGTTCCGCGGCAACGCGGTGAAGATCGAGATGATGGAACAGCGCCGCGAACGCCAGCGGCGGCGCCAGGAATTGTTCATCCGCCTGCAAATGCAGGGCCTGTCGGAGATGCTGGAGGCCGAGGCGCGGGCCGCCGTGCTGGCCGATCTGGCCGAGATCGAAGCCATCTCGCATCGCGGCGCGGCGAGCGGCACGGACGATCGCGGCGAGATCGAGGTGCTGGCCAAGGCGTTCCGCACCATGTCGGACCGTATCCGCGAGCAGCACGACCATTTGCAGGCGCTGATCGCCGAGCGTACCCGCGACGTCGAAATTCTGAAGGAAGCCCTGCGCACCCGCGACCAGTTGGCGCTGTTGCGCCAGGAACTGGATTTCGCTCGCGAACTCCAGCTGTCGTCGCTTCCCCAGGTCTTCCCGCCCTTCCCCGACCGCACCGAGTTCCAGATTCATGCCGCCATGGTGCCGGCCAAGGAGGTGGGCGGCGATTTCTATGATTTCTTCCTGATCGACCGGAACCATCTGGGCTTCGTCATCGGCGACGCCTCGGGCAAGGGCGTGCCGGCGGCGATGTTCATCGCCATCACCCGCAGCCTGATCAAGGCGGTGGCGCCGCTGTCGGCCTCGCCGGCCGAATGCCTGGCCTTCGTCAACACCATGCTGTCGGCCGACAATCCGCAGTTGCTGTTCGCCACCGTCTTCGGGGCGGTGCTGGATTTGCGCAGCGGCGTGGTCACCTTCTGCAACGCCGGCCACCCGCCGCCGCTGATCCTGCGGGCCAATGGGCGGGTCGAGGCGATCCGCGAGGTGTCGGGTGTGGCGCTCGGCGTGATGGAAGACTTGGATTACGACACCGGCCGATTCGAGCTGCAGCCGGGCGACGCCGTCCTGCTTTACACCGACGGGGTGACGGAAGCGACCGACGCCCACGAGGCGCTGTTCGAGGAACGCCGCCTGATCGAGGTGTTGGGCTCGCTGTCCGGTCTGGACCCCGCCGAGGTGATCGGCCACGTCCAGCGGGCGGTCGAGGGCTTCGTCGGCGAGGCGCCGCAATTCGACGACATCACCATGCTGTCGCTGCGTTTCGACCGCCAGGCGTCGGCCAGCGACGGGACCGACGAACCTCCCCGCCGCTTGATGCTGACCGGCTTTGCCGTGTCGGATGCCGCCGCCGCGCCGCTCCCGGCCGCCCCGGTCCCGGAACCGCCACCTCCGCCACCTCCGCCCCCGCCGGCCGTACCCGTTCCCGCGGCGGCGGTCGCCGACCCCGTCGCCATGCCGCCGCCCGCTGCCGCCGCGCCTGTGGCCGCGAAGGCGCCGGTACTGGCGCCGCCGGTGGTCCGCCTGACACCCGTTGCGAGGCCGCCCATGCCCAAGCTCCAACCGTCCGCGCCCGCTCCGGCGTCGCCGGCAGCGGTGCCGGCGACGCCTGCTCCCGCTCCCGCGCCGGCCCCCGCCCCCGCCCCCGCGGCGAGCCCTGTTGCCGAGCCCGCCCTTGACGTCACCATCGCCAACGATCTGGGCGAATTGCAGCGGCTGGCCGAGCTGGTGGAGAGCTTCATCGCCCGACACGATTTGCCGCAGCGGATGGCGTTCAACCTCAACCTCTGCCTGGACGAGTTGATCACCAACATCGTTTCTTACGGCTACGAGGATTCCGCCCGCCACGACATCCGGGTCGGCCTGCGCCTCGACGGCGGATTTCTGGTCACCACCATCGTCGACGACGCGCGGGCCTACGACCCGTTCACCGAAGCCCCCGAGCCCGACCTGGACGCCGGCGTCGACGAGCGGAGGGTCGGCGGCCTGGGGGTGTTCCTGGTGAAGGAATTCAACGACGTCTGCGAATACCGGCGCGACGGTGAGCGCAACGTCGTCAGCATGAGCATGAAAATCGAGAAGGATTAGACCATGGAAATCAAGGAAGAAGCCATTGGCGAGGCGGTCGTTCTCATCCCCCAGTCGCGGGTGGACAGTGCCACGGCCAAGGTGTTCGAGGGCAAGGTGGTGGCGGTGGTCAACAGCGGCGCTCCCCGCGTCATCATCGATTTCTCGGATCTGGATTACATCTCCAGCGCGGGCCTGCGGGTCGTTCTGGTCGGTGCCAAGATGACGCGGGCGCCGCGCAAATTCGCGTTGTGCGGGATGAAGCCGCAAATCCGGGAAATTTTCGATGTCTCCGGTTTTTCCAAGATCCTGGCCATCCATCCCGACCGCGACACGGCGCTTTCCGCCTGACGGGCGGCCGGGTCCTGCGGTATCATCGGCATAGCGGAGACCGGCGGGAACCCGCTGGCGGAGGGCAGATCATGGTCGATCCCATCAAGGCCTGGGCCACCCTGCAAATGGGGGCGCTCGAAGGTTGGGCGAAATCGGTCGGCTGCGTGCTGAATTACTGGCGCCATTGCCTGGACCTGCAAGGCCGCTTCCTGCGGGAAATGCCCAGGCGCTGTCAGGCGGAGATCGCCACCGGTCCCTCGCTGACCGACAAATACGGCCGCCGCGCCCACGACATCGACCCCGAGCGGGACGTCTGATGCGGTAGCCGGCCGCGCCGATGGCCGGGTCCCCTGGCGGCGGCGTGCCGCCGGCCCATATCCCTTTACAGGACGTGCGGGAGGAAACGGTTCCTGGTCCACCGGCCTTTACGGTTCGTCCGGAGAGACCGGCATTCCGGGAGGCAGATCGGTAACGGTCCGGTTTCCACGCGGAACCAGATCCCCTCCGCCGTCCCCTCGCGTGCAGGCCCCTCCCCCCGGAGGGGGGCCTTTTTCGGCTTTGGAGGGTGCCATCGGCGTCTTTCCGCCCG
>JAKAFA010000128.1 GCA_021818185.1 Pseudomonadota bacterium
TCTTCCAGTGAGCCGCGATGGGCCTCGGCCCCGGCCGCCGCCAACGCCGCGGCCTTTTCGTCCGAACGGCAAAGGCCCAGAACCTGATGGCCCGCGGCGATCAGGTCCTTGACCACGGCCGAGCCGATGAATCCCGTCGCGCCCGTGACAAAAACACGCATGGAAAAATCTCCGGGTTGTGGATGCAGCCACTGTCGCGTCCGCGCCTATCCTGGTAAAGTAGTGATATTATCGTAGTATAGTAGCTAACAGGATTGGCATGCCCGCAGCCGGTGGCACCTCCCTCGGGGCCTATCTGAGAGATCGCCGCGCCAAACTCGATCCGGCGGCCTTCGGCCTTTCCGGGCGCAGGCGCACCCCCGGCCTGCGCCGCGAGGAGGTGGCGAGCCGCGCCAATATCAGCCCGACCTGGTATACGTGGCTGGAACAGGGGCGGGGGGGCGCTCCCTCCGCCGAGGTGCTGGAGCGTATCGCCTGCGCCCTGATGCTGACCGATGTCGAGCGCGAGCACCTGTTCCTCCTCGGTTTGGGCCGCCCGCCGGAAATCCGCTATCGGGCGTCGGAAGGAGTCACGCCCCGGCTGCAACGGGTGCTCGACGCGCTGGAATTCAGCCCCGCCATCGTGAAGACCGCGACCTGGGACATCGTCGCCTGGAACCGGGCGGCCGCCGTGATGCTGACCGATTATGCGGCGCTGCCGCCCGAGCGGCGCAATGTTCTGCGGCTGATCTTCCTGGACCCCCGCGCCCGGGCCGCGCAAGTGGATTGGGACGGGGTGGCCCGCTTCGTGGTCGCGGCGTTCCGGGCGGATGCGGCACGCGCCGGCGCGACCGAGGCGGTCCAGGTCCTGGTGGACGAATTGTCCCGGCTCAGCCCCGAATTCGCGGCGATGTGGCGGGACAACGACGTGCGCGGCTACGGCGAAGGCATCAAGCACATCCACCATCCCATCGCCGGGCCGATCACCTTCGAATATTCGGCCTTCGCGGTCGATGGGCGGCCCGATCTCGGGATGGTGGTTTACAATCCGGCGACGCCCGCGGACGCGGAACGGATCAGGGCGCGTATCGGAGCGTCCTGATCCGTTCCGCCCTGGCGTCAAAGGCCTCAGCCGGTGCGGATGGCCGCGGTGAAGCGGTCGAATTCGCCGCGCAGGGTGCGGACTTGGCGGTTGACCTCCAGGGCGGCATCGTGGACGCCGCCGGCCGCGGTGCCGGTCTCGCCGGCGCCTTGGCGCATTTCGACCATGCTGGCCGACACCTCGGCGTTGCCGTCGGCAGCGGCGCGGGTGCTGCGGGTGATCTCGCCGGTGGCGGCGGCGGTCTCCTCGATGGCGGCCGAGACCATCGAGGCGATTTCGCTGATCCGCTCGATGGTGCCGCCAATCCCCTGGATGGCCTGGACCGCCTGGGTGGTAGCGCCCTGGATCTCGCCGATATGCTGGGCGATTTCGCCGGTGGCCCGCGCGGTCTGGGTGGCCAGGGTCTTGACCTCGCCGGCCACCACGGCGAAGCCCTTGCCGGCGTCGCCGGCCCGGGCCGCCTCGATGGTGGCGTTGAGCGCCAGCAGGTTGGTCTGGGCGGCGATGACGCGAATCAGGTCCACCACCTCGCCGATGCGCTGGGCGGCCCCCGCCAGGCCCTCGACGATGACGTTGGCCTTGCGGGCCTCGTCCACCGCGCCGACCGCGATGGCCTCGGAATGGGAGACCTGCCGGCCGATTTCCCCCATGGCGGCCGCCATCTGTTCGGTGGCGCCGACGATGGCGGTGACGTTGGCGGCGGCGGCCTCCGACGCGGTTTCCGCTGCCTGGGCCTGGCCGGCGGTATGGTCGGCGGTGCGCGTCAGGCCCTCCGAGGTGGATTCCAACTGGGTGGCGGCGCCAGCCAGACCTTGCAGCGTGGCGCTGAACAGGCCGTTGAAGCCGGCAATCTGGCGGTCCAACTCCGCCTGGCGCTCCTCCTTGCGGCGGCGCTCGCGGATCTCCTCGGCATGGGACGCCTCGACCCGGCGCAGGTTCTCGGCGATGGCGGTCTGCATGATGGCCAGCGCGCCCAGCAACTGGTCGGTCTCGTTGCGCGAGGGGCGGACGTCGATGGGATTGTCCAGCCGTCCCTGGGCGATGGCTGCCGCCACGGCGGCGGCCCGGCGCAGCGGCGGTGCCACCCGATGGGCGGTAAGCCCGGCCACCGCCCCGGCCAGCCCCATGGACAGTAGGGTGGCGGCCAGCAGGCCCCGGGTGTTGCCGGCAGAGATGACGTCGATGCCGGCGCGCTCACGGGCCGCATCGGTCTGGAACTGGTGGGTCAGGGTCCGGATTCCCCGGTCGATCTCGGCCAAGCGGTCGGCCAGGCCGAAGGCGCCGCTGTCGGGCAGCGCGGTGATCTCGGACCGGATGGTCCGGGCCAGGGTGCGCGCCTGATCGGAAAGGGCGCAGGCGATGGCGGCATCGATCTCCGCCGTCAGGCCGTCCAGATCCGCCTTGTCTTCCTGTGCATCGACGGTGGCGTCGCCGTGGTGGGCGGCGGCGAAGCGGGCGAAGGCGATCTCCAGGCGGTAGGCGTGGTCGGCTCCGGTGAAGGCCTTGTCGTACAGGCTGGCCGCCACCGTTTCCAATCCGTCCATGCGGAGGTGGGTGAAGAGGGCGAGGCCCAGGAGAATGGCGGCCGAACACAGCGCCGACAGGATCAGGGTCAATCGGATCGGCATGGCATCCTCACCCACCGTCAAGAATTGAATGGCGCCGGCTGGGGGGGCCGGCGCCACGTCTACCGGGATTGCGGCTGGTCAGGTGGCTTCGAACACCACCATCACCGAAGTCTGGTTGATGTGCCCCAGATAGGCCTCGCCATAGGTGGCGAAGCCGATGGAGGGCATGTCGAACACCTTGCCGTAGCGGTCGAGCTGGTCGTGCGCCTTGAGCCCCAGGGTGCGCAGGATGCAGCTGAAATTCAGCAGGCCGGCCACCGGTTTGTCGCCGCAGGCGGCGGCCAGGGCCTTGGCGGTGTCGCCGACGATGTCGCCGCCCTTCATCAGGTTGAAGGTGATGCCATCGGTGATCTCGCAATAGAAAACCATCCCCTTGCCGTCGTCGGCGATGCGTTGCGGCGAGCGGATGTAGATGTCCTTGCGGCCGCCGAGTTCGACTACCAGCCCGAGGGGGTAGTCCATGAAACAGGCGGTGGGATCGGTGAAGACCACGCCGGCGGCGCGCAGCGCCTCCTCATAGGCGAGGCGGGCCGGCTTGCCGTTGAATTCCAGCACTTCGCGCCCGCGGATGCGGGTGGCTGTCAGTTCGGGCGCCAGCGGGGTGAAGCTCTGGGTCTTGACGATCCGGTAGGGGACGGCGCAGCGGGCCAGAACCATCACCGCCCGGCCGCTATGGGCCTGGCCTTCGGCGAAGACGTAGGTATTGTGGAAATGCAGGTCGTCGCCGGCCGATCCGCCGACGAAACGCAGGTCGTTGCCCGAACCCAGTTCATGCATGACCGCCTCTTCCTTGCCGGACAGGCCGTCGAACAGCACCAGGGCCAGATACTCGTCGGGATGCATGGCGGACACCGGCTGGCCGAAATGGCGGCCGAAGGCGGCCAGGGCGGCCTGGACCGCGGCGGCGGGCTCGGCTAGGTCCACCGTCTGGACGCACAGGTCGGGCAGCACCGCCTTGGGCAGGGCGATGGCCGCCACCGAGTGCTCCCGGGCTTGGCCGGTGGTGAACTCGCCGGCGGTGGTGCAGCCGAAGGTCGGCACCGCGCCGAAGCGGCGCTGCATGGCGGCGGCGAGCGCCGCCGGATCGTACTTCACCGAGGAAAAATACAGGATGGCGGCCGCATCGTGCGGCAGGTCCCGGCCGAGGGCCGCGACCACGGCCTCGACGCTGTCGCCCGAAGCCGAAGCGGTGACGAAAGTCTTGGTCATGGGGGTTCTCCCTTGGGCTGGTCAGCTGATGTTGTTTTTCTGGGCAAAGTCCTTGATCTTTTGCAGGACCTGTGGTGGCGTCGGGGTAGAGTATTTCATCGGGTCGGTGTATTCCTTGGGAACACCGGCGAAAATCAGCTTGACGGCCCGCTCTGGGTTGACTTTTCCGGGCCCCCCGTGAATTTTTTCCACCAGCCTTTTGCCTTCAGGCATTTGTTCCTCCCGAGTCCTTGGCTTCCCACATATACACAGTTTTAACCTGTTGATTCTCCCGCCCGACCGGCCTGTGCGTCAATTCGACCTAGGGCTTATCGGGCCGACCACGGGGAGCGGAATTGCCCAAAGGTCGGGGTTGTTGCCGCGCTTTCTCCGCTTTTAGGCTTTTGCCAGAGTAGAGGGAGGATGCGGTGCGGCAAGTCCTGGCAATTCTCGGCCTTCTGCTGGGCGGCCTGTGCGTGCCGTCAGCCGCGCGGGCCAGCCTGTCGGAACGCGCGCTGGCGGCGCTGATCACGCCCCCCCTTCAGTTGGGCACCCACGACCCGTCTTTGCCCATCTGGACGCTGCTGGACGGCGGCGGGGCGATGATCGGCTACGTATTCGAGACCCGCGACCTGGCGCCGCTGCCCGGCTTTTCCGGCTCGCCCATCAATATGCTGGTGACCATGGACAAGTCCGGCACCTTCCTGGGCGTCAAGGTGCTGGACCAGAACGAGCCGGTATTCGTCGACGGCCTGGGGCCGGGGCCGATGAACGAATTCGTGCGGCAATACGCCGGCAAGTCGGTGGCCAGCAACATCAAGGTCGGCAACAGCCACGAATCCGGGGAACGGCGCGAGAGCGCCAACACCTATGTCGACGGCGTCACCAAGGCCACCGCCTCGACGCGGATCATGAACGAGACCATCCTCGCCGCCGCCCTCAGGGTGGCGCGCGAACGCCTGGCCGGGGTGGCGCCGCGGACGGCGGCGCGACCGCGCCGGAACCTGCGGCAGGTCATGGATTGGGCGGGATTGGTGCGCGCCGGCATGATGGGCCACCTGCATCTGACCAACCGCCAGGCCGAGGCGGCTTTCGCCGGCACGAAACTGGCCAGCCTGACCTCGGGCGCCGATCCCGACGGCCTGTTCATCGATCTGTGGTTCGCCGATATCGGCGTGCCAACCATCGCCGACGCCCTGCTGGACGCCGAAGGCCGCCGTCGCGTGGCCGAACATGTCGATTCCTACGAGGAACCGGTGCTGGTGCTGGCCAACGGCAGCGCGTCCATCACCGGCGAGAATTTCGTCCGCAACTCGGTTCCCGATCTGCTGTCGGCCCGCCAGCAGGGCTTCCCGGTCAATCTGCGCGACGCCGACGTCGAAGCGGAATTCGCGCCCGGCGTGCCGAAATTCGACCAGTCGCTGGTGCTGCGCATCGATACCCGCCTGGGCTTCGACCCTTCGGCCCCATGGAGCCTGGCGCTTCGGGTCAGCCGCGACCTGGGGGTGCTGGATCCCGCTCCGGCCGCCCACGATTTTCCGGTGGAATACCGCCTGCCGGCCAAATGGTTCGAGGCGCCGGTCGAGCGGCAGGATCGCCCGGTCTGGATGGCCGCCTGGGCCGACCGCGCGCCGGAACTCGCCGCTTTGGCGGCGCTGCTGGCCGGCCTGGCGATGGTGCTGGCCCGCCCGGCCCGGCTTGTGGCGCCACCCCGGCGGCTGATGGCGTTCCGCCTGGGCTTCCTGGCGGTGACTCTGGGCGTCGTCGGCTGGTACGGCCAGGGGCAATTGTCCATCGTCAACCTGCTGGCGGTGGAAAAGGCGGCGCTGGCCGGCGGCAATCTGGCGTTCATGCTCCAGGACCCGGTGACCGTATTGCTGGGGCTGTTCACGCTCGGCGCCCTGGCGGCCTGGGGACGGGGAACCTTCTGCGGCTGGCTGTGCCCATTCGGCGCTTTGCAGGAATTGCTGTCGTGGCCGGCCCGCGCCCTCGGCCTGCCGGAACGGCGGGTGCCCTGGCGGTGGCACCGGCGCCTGCTGCGGGTGAAATACGCGGTGCTGGCCGTGTTGCTGGTCGCGGCTCCCCTGTCGCCGGCCCTGGCCGACCGGCTGGTGGAAGTGGAGCCGTTCAAGACCGCCATCACCCTGATCTTCGTGCGGCACTGGCCGTTCGTGCTCTACGCCGCCGCCGTGCTGCTGCCCAGCCTGGTGGTCTACAAGGCCTATTGCCGCTACCTCTGCCCGCTGGGCGCCGGGCTTGCCCTGCTCGGCCGCCTCGGCCGCAGCGGGTGGATCGCCCGGCGGGCGGAATGCGGCACGCCCTGTCAGCTCTGCGCCGTGCGCTGCCGTTATCAGGCCATCGACCGCGCCGGGCGCATCGACTATGCCGAATGCTTCCAATGCCTGGATTGCGTCGCCATCCATGACGACCGCGCGACCTGCGTGCCGCTGGTGCTGGCCGACAAGCGGGCCCGCCTCCCGGCCAGCCAGGCCGTTGCGCAAGAGGATTGCCATGCTCCGCAGCCTTGACCGCCGCCGCTTCCTGTCGGTGACCGCCGCCGCCGGACTGGGCCTGGCCGCCTGGCTGGCGGAGAAGCGGGCCCGGCCGGTGACCTGGACGGGCTCGGCCATGGGGGCGCCGGCCCGCATCACCCTTTATCATCCGGAAGTCCGGGTCGCCGAGCGCCTGATCGCCGAGAGCGTCGCCGAAATCCATCGGGTCGAGGCCCTGTTCAGCCTGTTCCGCCGCGATTCCCTGCTGGTTCGCCTGAACCGCGAGGGCCGGGTGACCGGCGCGCCGGGGCCGTTCGTGGAACTGGTGGGCCGGGCGCGCCAGTATTCCGTCCTCAGCGACGGCGCCTTCGACGTCACCATTCAGCCCCTATGGATCCTGTATGCCCGCCATTTCGCCCGCGCCGACGCCGATCCCAGGGGGCCATCGGATCTCGAGGTGGCCGAGGCGAAGGCTCGGGTGGGATGGCACGGCCTGACGGTGGCGGGCGACACGGTGGCCTTCGCCCGGCCGGATATGGGGGCCAGCTTCAACGGCATCGCCCAGGGCTGGGTCACCGACCGGGTGGCGGACCTGCTGCGGGCGCGCGGCATCGCCGACATGCTGCTCGACCTGGGCGAGATGCGGGCGCTGGGCAGCCATCCCGACGGGCGCCCGTGGCGGGTGGGCATCGCCGATCCGCGCGCCCCCGACCGCCTCTTTCAGCGCCTGGACCTCCGTGATCAGGCGGTGGCCACCTCGGGCGGCTACGGCACGCGATTCGAGCCCACCGGCCGTTTCCATCATATCTTCGATCCGGCGACCGGCCGCCCGGCTTCGCGATGGGCCGGCATCACCGTGACGGCGCCCACCGCCACCGCCGCCGACGCCCTGACCAAGGCGGTGGGGCTGGCGCCGCTGGCCGAGGTGCCGCGCATCCTGGCCGCGGGGGGCGGCTCCGCCGCCCTGCTGATCGCCGCCGATGGTTCGGCGCACTGGGTGAAACGGCAGGAAAGCGGGGCAGGCGAATGGCCACAACCCGCATGTGGTTGAGATCGGCCTCGCCTTTGCGCTAGTATCCCGCCCGCGAGCAGCGGAGTCCGGATGGTGGATCAGTTCGTCATCACCGATGAAATCTGTCACGGCCGCGGGTGCGACGACGTCAAAATCGCCGCCTGCAAGGCCGCATCCGGGGCGGTCAAGGAATTCGTCTATTGCCCGCAGGACCGCTGCTACTACGTGACCGTCGATGGGCGTGAGCGCCTGCGCAGCGACATGCCGGCGACCGCCTACCGATATTTCAGCAGCGCCGCTCCCGAATGACCGCACCGGCGGAGCGTCGGCCGGATCAGCGGTCGCCGGACCCGAGAATATCCGGCCCGAGGATGCCGGTCGGCAAGCCGTCGAAGCTGGTGGCGTTTTTGTCCCGCCAATAGGCGCGCAAGCCATCCTCGCCCTTGGCCGCGGCCCACTCGGTGAGGGTGGGGCGTTCGGAATCCAGGGTCATGCGGGGCACCGCGAAGCCGCACGACGTGATCACGCTGTCCACCGCCACCGTCACGATCTGCCGCTTGCCCGGCAGGGGCGGGAACAGCCGGTCCAGCCCGCCCCAGTCGGGGTCGTGGCGATGTATGGCGCGGCCGGTGCCGTAAAGCCGTAGGACCAGCGGTGCCGTGTCGAAGGAACAGAACATCAGGGTGATGCGCCCATCGGCCGCCAAGTGGGCGGCCGTCTCGTTGCCGCTGCCGGTGAGGTTGAGGAAGGCGACCCGGTTGGGTCCCAGCACAAGCAGGGTGCCGTCCAGGCCCTTGGGACTGAGATTGATCCGCCCTTCGGCGCAGGCCGTCGCCACGAAATACATGGGCTGGCGCGCGATGAAGGCGGCGTGGTCCTCGCTGATGCGGTCGAAATGGCGGGCCATGGCGGGCGCATCCTACCACGTCCAGGGGGCGTCATCATCCGGAAGCGTTCAACGCGCGATGGGCTGGCACGGCCATATCGCATGGCATGGACAAACCGGAGGATGCCATGCGGGCGGCCAACTTGGTGCTCGGACTGGTCCTGCTGCTGTCAGCCTGCGCCTTGCCTTTCGACCGGGCGGCCGAAACGCCGCTCTCGTCGGTGCGGGGTAATTACATCACGCTCTATAGCGGCGTGCCGCTGTTCCTCGGCTACACCGCCTCGGCGGTGGTGGTGGCCGACGGGCTGGCGGTCACCAACCGGCATGTGGTCGAGGCCAGTAGCCGGATTCAGGGCTATGTGGCCGGGCGCGGGCTGATCCCCGTCGAGGTGATGGCGGTCAGCCACCGCATGGATCTGGCGCTGTTGCGCATTCCGCCGGGAATCGGCCGCCCCCTGGTGGCCGCCCCCGGCCGGACCGGCGAGGCGGTCTGGCTGATGGGAACCCCCATGCCGTTCGCCGACCCGGTGGTGGCGGGGACGGTGGAGACCGTCAGCGGATGGAGTTGCCCCGAGGAGGACGGCACCACCCGCTGCCCGCACCGGCAAATGGGGCTGCTGATCCGCGCCGATGGCGCCCCCGGGTATTCCGGCGGTCCGGTGGTCGACCCCCAGGGCCGGCTGGTGGGGGTCAGCCAGGGCGTTTTCCTGACGGCGGTGGACGCCCGTGGCCGCACCATCCAGGATGGGGCCACCCGCATCTTCGCCTACCGCATCGCCGACGTGCTGGCGGAGGTGGCCCGGCTGCGGTCGGCCGGCGAGCAGACGGGGGCCGCGAGCTTCGTGCGGCCGGGCTGAGCTACGGCACAGGCTGCGGCGGGCTGCCCTCGGGACGGCCGATGAGGTACGAGCCCACCGCCGCCAGCCGGGTGGCGAACGAGATGGCCTTGTCGCCGAACAGCGGGTTGCCGCAGCCCCGCACCGACAACTCGCCGTGATAGATCCACGACTGCCTGTCGATCCGCCGGAAGGAATGGCGGAAAACATAATCGCCGGTGTCGAACAGCGTGAATCCCAGCAGGGTGGCGGGCCGGGCGTTGGTGACCCGCAGCGCCAGGCGGTCGGGGCCGGACTCTTCGACGGCCAGGCGATAGACCATGGTGCCGGCCGGGGTGTTCTCCTCCTGCCGCACGAAGGCCGCGTCGCCGCGGGCCAATTCGGCAGGGTCCAGATTGCCCGCCCGCTCCGGTCCGTCGGGGGTGGCCAGAACCTCGGCCTTGGTGATCAGCGGCCGCCAGCGCCCACGGGTGCTGGACCAGTAGCGGATAGAGGGATAGGCGGCGACGGCCGCGAGGCGGTCGAGCACCGCGCCGAGGGGGGCGGGGCCAGCGACGCGGGATTCGGCCACCGCATAGATGGCGTCCTGCGCCCCGTCCGGCCCCAGGCAAGCCGGCGGCGTGGGCGTCGCGTCGCCGCAGCGTCCAACCCACACGCCGATCCGCATGCCGGCACCGTCACGGTATCGCAACGGTAAGTCCTGTGGTGAACAGGCGCGTGCCGGCGCGGAGATTGCCACCAGAACGGCCATGAATAACCAAAGCAATGTCGCTTGCATCCGACCGGCCGCCCAGTGTACCAACGGCAGACATTCTTAGGGGGTGGGGCGTCTATGCGCAAGGTAGCAGTGTCGGCCGCCGGCCGGGTGTTGGTTGTCGCCCTGATGCTGGCGGGCGTGGCCATCCCGGCGGCCTGGGCGCAGGACTATACCGGTGATACCGGCAAGCCGCTGTGGGAGATCGAGGCACTGGCGATCGGCGGCTATGAGCCCGACTATCCCGGCAGCAATCAGATGCACGCCCATGTTCTGCCGGTTCCCTGGTTCGTCTATCGCGGCAAGTTCCTGCGGACCGACGACCGCGGCGAGGTGGAAGGCCTGCTGCTGCAATCCCGCCGCTTCACCTTCGACATCAGCGCCAAGGTGTCCTTCCCATCCGAGGCCAACGACCTGGCGCGCACGGGCATGCCGCAGCTCCAATACCTGGGCGAGGTCGGCCCGCGCGCCAAGCTCGGTCTTTACTACTGGCAGAACGCCGCGACCGGCCGGCTGGCCACCCTTCAACTGGAGGTGCCGGTGCGCGCCGCCATCTCCAGCGACCTGACCTCGTTCGCCTATCGCGGGTTCGACAGCCAGCCGGCCCTGGCTTTCGTCGATTCGCGGTTCCTCAACACCCCGGCGCGCTGGAAGCTTTCGGTCGGGCCGATCTTCGCCAGCCAGGGCCTGATGAACTATTATTACGCGGTTCCCGTTCAATATGCGACCGCACTCCGCCCGGCTTACGCCGCCCGGGCCGGTTACATGGCCGGCGACGTGCATACCAGCCTGGAATTTCCCATCTTCGACCGGATCAACATCCTGGGCAGCGTCGATTACTACGCCTTGAACGGCGCCTCCAATGCCGCCAGCCCGTTGATGACCGCCAAGTCGAACATCTCGTTCATGACCGCCGTCTCGGTTTCGCTCTACCAGTCGTCGGAACGCGCCACCTACGAGCGGGGCAACTGATCAGTCGCCCAGCGTCTTCAGCGTCCGGGCCTGGTGCCGGTACTCGATGGCCAGCCGGGCCTGGCCGGCGTCATCCGCCGCTTCGGCCAGATGCAGGGCCAACGCGGCCGGCCCGCCGGAAACGGCGTAGGCCTGTTCCAGCAGCGCCAGTCGGGTGCTGGGCGCCTCGTCG
>JAKAFA010000129.1 GCA_021818185.1 Pseudomonadota bacterium
ACCGGGGATATGTTCGCCGGGCCGGACAAGTGAGGGAGACATGTCGTCCCGACCGCAGCCGAGAGACCCTTCAGGCTGGGTGCGTGAAAGGTTCCTCGTCGCTGCCGCTCCGTCGGAACGGCAAACCCTTTCCTGTCGTTCGCTCGGAACGGCAAACAGGGGGCCGGAAAACAATAACGGCCGCCCTTGCGGGCGGCCGTCGGTTTCCGGCAGGAGCCTCCGCGATCAGAAACTGACCGGGATGACCAAGTCGAGGCTAGCGGTGAACTGGTTCGAGGTGGTCAGGTTGTCGTAGACCTTGTGGCCGTCGAGCGTGGTGTCGTAGCGCACTTCGGGGCGGATCATGGCGCCGTCGAGCATGGCAGGCAGGCCGGCGGGCTTGATGTTGGCGCCGAAGGTGATCTCGCTGTAAGTCGTGCCCTGCGTCGGGCCGAGCACGGTCTGGGCGGTGTAGTTGCCCCGCTCGTAATCGACGAAGTCGTTGTTGCCCTGGAACCCGGACACGAAGAAGTGGTTGGGGTCGGCGAAGATTTCGCCGCGGCCCACCAGCGACAGCGAGGGGTTCACGGCATAGACCGCGTATTGGGCGACCGCGTAGGCGTTGGCGCCATGGGGCTGGGCGGTGGTGGTCAGATCCTCGCGGGTGTAGTTCAGCTCGTTGATGAGCGTCCACGCGTCCGAGAGCTTGTAGGTGGTGACGATGTCGTTGATGTAGCGGCCGACGTGGTCGGCATTGGGATAGCCCAGGGGCCCGCTGCTGAGATTGGGGTCGGCCGGGCCGAAATGGGACAGGCCCAGGACCGTGAGGTTGCCACCCATCAGGTTGAGGCCCACGCCGGCGATGCCCGAAATGCCGTTGTTGACGGTGCCGCGGTCGCCCAGGGTGGTGTTGATGCCGCTGTCGGCGCCCAGCCACACGTCCAAAACGGGGGTGACGTGGGTGGTGGTCAGCACGCCGGTATGCTTGAGCGGCAGGGCGAAGTTGAAGATGTACGAGTGGGAGTAGAGATAGTTGTTGTTGGCCTGGATCACTTCCTCGCCCAGCGGCGTGGAATAGGCGCCGACCTTGGTGTCGATGCCGCCGTCGGTCAGCACCGGCAGGTGGGCCTGCACATTGGCCTCGGTGATGTCGAACTGGTTGCGGTTCGAGGTGTTGTGGTCGAACATGCCGATGAAGTGGGTGTAGCGGGCGTCGGACCCGTAGAAGCCTTGCAGCTTGAAGCCCCAGTCGTAGCCGGTGGCCTTGGGATCGAGGTCCTTCTCGGCCGTCAGCATGGCCTGGTTGAGCAGCCACTGGTCGTTCTTGTCGGTGAACAGATGGCCGTAATTGACGTTGGCGGAATTGTCCGCCGCGGTGATGCCGGTATCGACCAGGGCGGAGAACTTGATGGCGCTGGGATCGGCCGCGGGCGCTGCGTCGTCGGCGAGCGCCGGTGACAGCCCGGCCCCCACCGTACACAAGGTGGCCAGGGCGACGGTTGACGCCAACAGCGTCTTCCGGGTCAGGTAGGACATCGTTCCCCTCTTCATTGCGCAGCTCCTGTCGTTTGTCCGCCGGCCGGGCTGACGTGGCCGGGCCGGCGAATTCTTACCTAAGATCCCCAGGTGAACAACCGCATCCGCGCGGCCTTTTCACCCATCGCCGGCCTAAATGCAGCTTCCGTGCCAGGCGCCCGATAGGGGAAAGATGACGCGATTATTAGAAGCGCTCGACGTCCCTGTAAAGAGGGCCTGCCCGCCGAACGGTCATATTTGGCGCACCTGATCAAAAAATGGGCTTCGGTGGGGTGCCATCCGTTTTGGCAGGGGGCAGGGTGATGGTGAAGACGGCTCCGCCGCCGGGCGCGTCGCCCACGGCGATGCGGCCGTGGTGGATGTCCACGGCCCGGGCGACGATGGACAGGCCCAGGCCGGCGCCGGTGCCGCGCCGCCGGTCGCGGCGCCAGAAGCGCTGGAAGATCAGCTCTCGCTCGTTGGGCGGCACGCCGGGACCGTGGTCGCGGATCTGAATGGTGGGCTGGGGGCGGGCCGACAGCAGGATTTCCACCCGGGTCTCCGGCGCCGTATGGGAAAGCGCGTTCTCCACCAGATTGTTGATGGCCTGGCCGAGGGCTTCGGCATTGCCGGCGACCGGCAGATGCTCGGCGCCGGAGACGAGGAAGGATTTTCCCTGCGCTTGGGCCACCGGGCCGAGATAGGTGGCGATGGCGCGGGCGAGGGCGGCGAGATCGACGCTTTCGTTGGCCGGGGGCGACAGGCCCTCCAGTTCCGCCACGCGCAGAAGCTGGGTCACCGTGCGGGCGATGATGGCGATGTCGTCGCCGAGCTGGCGGCGCGCGCCGGAATCGCCCAGGGTGTCCACGCGGGCGCGCAGCACGGCGAGAGGCGTGCGCAATTCGTGGGCGGCATTTTCCAGGAATTCCTTCTGCGCCTGGAAGGCATGGTCGAGCCGGTTCAGCGCGCTGTTGACCGCGCTGACGAGCGGAACGATTTCCGCCGGCATCGCGTCTTCGGGCAGACGGACGTCGATGGCGTCGGGGCCGATGCGGGAGGCGAGATCGGAGGCCTTGAGCAAAGGCCGCAGCCGCAGCTTCATCCGTACCAGCGCGACCGCCACCAGCACCAGGAACAGCGGCACCAGGCCCCAGACCGCGCGTATCAGGAACGCGCCCACCACATCGTCCATCAGGACGTCGCGGTGGTTCATGTTTTCCGCCACCTGGACCCAGACCGGCTTGGCCAGGTCCGCGCTTCGCACGGTCACCCCCATCAGCAGCGCGTCGCCGTGGCGGACGTGGAAGGTCTGGCCGTCGTCGGCCGAAGCCGGGAGGGTGAAGGGAATGATGGGTTCGCCGTCGCCCAATGACGAGATCGCGCCCCGGCCCTTGGCGTCCAGCACGGCATAGACGTAGCGTCCGTAGGAGGGCGAGAACCGCGCCGCCAGTTCCGGCGGCAACCGCAGCGTCGGGCGGCCCGCCGCGTCCGTCGACACCCGGGCGACGATGTCGCCGGCGACCTCCCGCATGTCGCGGATTTCCAATGCATCGACGGTGGATTGGAGAACCTGGACCACCAGCAGGACCATCACCACGACGCCGATCACGTGGGCCGCGACCATGTCGCGGGCCAGGCTCCGCAGCAAGGAGGGGCGGTTGGCGGTCACGGAGCCGTCCGCCCCGCGACCAGGCCGTATCCCACCCCGCGCTCGGTATGGACCGCCGCCGACGCGCCGGCCGCTTCCAGCCGCTTGCGCAGGCGATGGATGTACACCTCGATGGCGTTGGAGCCGACCTCGTCGTCGAAGCCGAACAGCGCTTCCTCCAGGGCCGCGCGGGTCACCAGCCGGCCGCCGTTGCGCAGCAGGGCCCGCAGCAGCGCCCGCTCGCGCCGGGGCAGGTCCAGACGGCGGCCGTCCACCTCGACCTCCTGGGAATTGATGTCCATGGCGACGTTGCCCACGCATTGGCGGTTGGGCAGGACGCTGGGCGGGCGGCGCAACAGCGCGTTCAGGCGGGCGACCAGTTCGTCCAGGGAGAAGGGCTTGGGAAGGTAGTCGTCGGCCCCGGCGTTGAGCCCGTGGATGCGGTCCTCCAGCCGGTCGCGGGCACTCAGGATAAGGACCGGGGTGGGGACGTTCCGGATACGCAAATCCTTCAGCAGCGTCAGTCCGTCGCCGTCGGGAAGCGCGAGGTCCAGGACGATGGCGTCGTACTTCACCGACCCGGCGGCTTCCCGGGCGTCGGCCAGCGTCGGCATGCGATCGACGGTGAAGCCGGCCGCGCCCAGGCCGCTCCGCAGCAGCCCGCCCAGACTGTCATTGTCCTCGACCACCAGGACACGCATGCTCAGGCTCCCTGCGGCGTCCCGCGCCGCGCCGGAAGGATGGACAAGGAATCTGTCAGTAAACTTACGGCGGGAGCCGCGCCAAGTAAAACGATGGTCGCGCGCCATCGGTTCTGGTCCCCTGGCCGTTCGGCGATCGCCGGCCGCGCCGGTTGACAGCGTTCGATGCGGCGGGGTAGGGGTGGCCTGCGATCCGCTCCCGCCCGGCCACTCCCGCCCTCCAGGTTCACTCTCCCGGACGATGCCTGCCACCATTCGACGTTTGCCGGTGGAAATCCAATCCGCCGCTCTGCCGTACCGTCTCGACGCCGCTGGGGCGGTGGAAATCCTGCTGGTGACCACGGCCAAGCGCGGACGCTGGAGCATTCCCAAGGGGCGCGTACCCACGGCCATGGGTTTCGCGGAATCCGCCGCCAAGGAGGCCTATGAGGAGGCCGGCGTCCTCGGGGAGATCCGGCAGACGGCGTCGGGTTCCTTCCGCATCACCAAACGCAAGCCCGACGGATCGGCCCAGGTAATCGAGGTGTGGGTCTACCTCATGCCCGTGACCCGGGCGCTTGACGACTGGCCGGAAAAGGGGCGGCGCAGGGTGGAGTGGTTCCCGCTTGAGCGCGCCAAGGCCCTGGTCGGCGAACCCGCCGTGGCCGGCATCATGGAGCGGCTGGCTGCGGAATTGGCCGGGGCGTGACCGGGAGGAACCGTTCGGGCGGGGCGCGTGAAAGGTTCCTCGGCTGCGCTCGGGGCGACAGTCCGGGTTTGTCGTTCCGAGTGAGCGCCAGCGACGGGGAACCGTTCGGGCAGGGTGCGTGAAAGGCCCCTCGGCTGCGCTCGGGGCGACAGTTCCTTTTCTGTCGTTCCGACGGAGCGTCAGCGACGGGGAATCTTTCGGGCAGGGTGCGTGAAAGGCCCCTCGGCTGCGCTCGGGGCGACAGTTCCTTTTTTGTCGTTCCGAGTGAGCGTCAGCGACGAGGAACCTTTCGGGCAGGGTGCGTGAAAGGCCCCTCGGCTGCGCTCGGGACGACAGTTCCTTTTCTGTCGTTCCGACGGAGCGTCAGCGACGAGGAATCTTTCGGGCAGGGTGCGTGAAAGGCCCCTCGGCTGCGCTCGGGGCGACAGTCCAGGTTTGTCGTTCCGACGGAGCGCCAGCGACGAGGAACCTTTCAGGCAAGGTGCGTGAAAGGTCCCTCGGCTGCGCTCGGGACGACAGTTCCTTTTCTGTCGTTCCGACGGAGCGTCGTTAACGTCCGCGCTGCTGGTGGAAATTCGGTGATCGCCGGGGGCGGGGCATGCCCCGCCCCCGGCGGCGCGCACGCGAAAGAGGTGGTCATTGGGTCAGTCGGTTAGAGTGGAGTTACCACGCTTCACATCGAACCGAAGGGAACCCCAATGACCGATGACAGAATGGCACTTGCCGAGTTGATGCAGAAGGCCGGAGACGGCGATTTCCTGCGCAGCGTCGCCGAGACTGTGTTGCAGATGCTGATGGAGGCCGACGTGGAGGGGCTGATCGGCGCCGGGCGCCACGAGCGCACGGCCGAGCGGACCACCTACCGCAACGGCTTCCGCGAGCGCAGTCTCGACACCCGGCTGGGCTCGCTCAACCTGCGCATCCCCAAGCTGCGCCAGGGCAGCTACTTCCCGCCGTTCCTGGAGGCCCGCAAGACCAGCGAGAAGGCGCTGGTGGCGGTGATCCAGGAAGCCTGGATCGGCGGCGTGTCCACCCGCCGCGTCGACGATCTGGTCCAGGCCATGGGCCTGAGCGGCATTTCCAAGTCGACGGTGTCCAAACTGTGCAAGGACATCGACGAGCGCGTGAACGCCTTCCTGGACCGCCCCTTGGAGGGCGAGTGGCCGTATCTGTGGCTGGACGCCACCTATCTCAAGCAGCGCGAGGGCGGGCGCATCGTCTCGGTGGCAGCGATAATCGCCGTGGCGGCCAACACCGACGGCAAGCGCGAGATCGTCGGCCTGCACATCGGCCCCTCGGAAGCCGAGACCTTCTGGTCCACCTTCCTCAAGAGCCTGGTGCGCCGGGGCCTGAAGGGCATCAAGCTGGTGATCTCCGACGCCCACGAAGGCCTGAAGGCCGCCATCGCCCGCGTCATGGGCGCGACCTGGCAGCGCTGCCGCGTGCACTGGATGCGCAACGCGCTGGCCTACGTGCCCAAGGGCCAGAGCAGCATCGCCGCCGCCGCCCTGCGCCAAGCCTTCCTCCAGCCCGACGCCGAAACCGCCCACGCCACTTTCCGCCAGGTCGCCGACCAGTTGCGCCCACGCTGGCCGAAACTGGCGGCCTTCATGGACGCCAGCGAGCATGATGTCCTGGCGTACATGGGCTTCCCCGCCCAGCACAGGACCAAGCTGCACAGCACCAACACCCTGGAACGCCTGAACAAGGAGGTCAAACGCAGAGCCGATGTCGTCGGCATCTTCCCCAACGAGCAGTCCATCCTCCGCCTCATCGGCGCGGTGCTCCTGGAGCAGAACGACGAATGGCAGACCCAGCACCGCTACATGCAAATCGAGGCCATGGCCGAACTTACACCGACCATTGCCGAGCAACTTCAACCCGCGATCCCACCCAAGGCCGCCTGAGCAATGACTACCTCAGCGTGTGCCAGAATTTACACCCGCTTGACGGACGCTATCCTGCGGCCGTAGTAGCCGGGGTGACCTTCCGGTGAAGGGCTGAACCTGTCGGAGGCGCTGGGACCGCTTTTCCGATCGCCTTGAGCAGATGCCGCGCAAGCGGGCTTCGATCTGAGGTAGCGGACGGAATCCGCGAGGTAGGGTCAAGCGCTTTGAGGGCGACAGGCACTGAGGGACGCAAAAGCGGAGACGACAGGAACCGCCGTGTACGGAACCGTACGCACGGTGGTGTGGGAGGAGGGGGCTGCAAGGCTCCCTCCTACCCGATCGGGGGTTGGAGTTGCGCTTTCGCTTCAGTCCGTGCGCGAGGCGGTATCGATGTTGCCGGCCTCGTCGCGGCTGGGCAGGTCGCCGGCGCTCCAGCCGCCGCCCAGGGCGCGGACCAGCCGGACGCTCGCCTGCAAACGGCGGGTGACCAGGCTGAGCTGGGCGCGCTCTTCCACCAGCGCGGCCTGCTGCGCTTCGGTCACGTCGAGGTAACTGACGGCGCCGTCGCGGTAGAGGGTCATGGACGTGTCGAGCGTCTGCTTGGCCGCGGTGACGGCCGCGTCCACATCCCCGGCCTCGTGCTGCAAATGGTGCAGCAGGGCGAGCTGGTCCTCGACTTCCTGGAAGGCGGCGAGAACGGTCGCGCGGTAGTTGGCGGCGGCCTCGTCGTGGGCGGCGTAGGCCTGCGCCTCCTCGGCATGGCGCAGTCCGCCTTCGAACAGCGGCAGAACCACGCCCGGCCCGACCGACCAGAAGCTGTAAGGCGCGGCGAGGAACCCCGATTGCATGGAGTTCTGGAAGCCGCCGAGGAGGTCGAGGCTGATGTTCGGATAGAACGCGGCGCGGGCGACGCCGATTTCGGCATTGGCCGCGGCCACGCGCCGTTCGGCCGCGGCGATATCGGGGCGCCGTTCGAGCAGCGTGGACGGCAGCCCGGTCGGCACGGCGACGATCCTCAGGTCCACCTGGGCGGGCGGCAGCGTGTAATCGGAGGCCGCCTTGCCGATCAGGGCGGCGATCGCATGCTCGTATTGCGCACGCAGTCCGAGGACGTCGGCCACGGCGGCGCGCGCGTCGGAAAGCTGGGTCTGGGCGCGGGTGACGTCGATGATCGAGGCGATCTTGCCCTCGAAGCGGCTGCGGGTGAGGTTGAGGGCCTCGTTGTAGCTTTCGACCGTGTCCTGGAGGAGTTTCGCCTGGGCGTCGAGGCCGCGCAGGATGACGTAGCTGTTGGCCAATTCGGCGTGCAGGCTGAGGCGCACCACTTCGAGGTCGGCGGCGCTGGCCTGAGCCGACATCTCTCCGGCCGCCACCTGGTTGCGGATCAGGCCCCAGAAGTCGATCTCGTAGGTGGCCTGCGCCGCCAGGATGTTGTTGCCGAACCGGTTGGGCTGGTTGGGCGAGCGGAGCGGACGATCGGCGGATTGGCGGTTGCGGGTGCTCGAACCCCCGAGGTCCAGGAAGGGGTACAGCGACGCTTCGGCGATCGCGGCATAGGCGCGGGCCTGGTCGTAATTCGCCACGGCGGCCGCCAGGGTCGGGTTGGCCGCGTCGATCTGGTCTTCGAGCTTGTCGAGCGTGTCGTCGCCGTAGAGCCGCCACCAGGCGGTGCGCGGGATGCCTTCGGACGGATGGGCGCTCTGCCAGGGGCCGGATTCCTTGTAGGCCGCCGGCACCGCCATGGCCGGAGCCTTGTACTCCGGTGCCAGGTCGCACCCCGCCATCAGAGGGATGCAGCCGATCAGCGCCGAGCTGAGCAGTCGCCTCATTGGTTGGCTCCGACTTTCTGGGGCTCGGCGGAGCCTTTGGGGGAAGCGTCTCCGCCGTCCTGGACGACGCGGACGAGTTCGCCCGCCTCGATCATGTCCGGCGGGCTGTTGATGACCTGGTCCTCGGGCGACAGCCCCGAGACGATTTCCTCCTTGGTGCCGTAATCCCGGCCGATCCTCACCGATTTCAGGACCACCCGGTTGTCCGGCCCGACCACGGCGACTTGCAGACCGTGCTTCTGGAACAGGATGGCGCTGATGGGCACGTAGACCGCGGTCGGGTCGGTCGGGAGTTCGAAATGCACCTCGGTGTAGGTGCCCCGGTGAAGCTCGCCCTTGGGATTGTCCGCCTGGAGTTCGACCAGCATGGTGCGCGAGGTGTCGTTGATGGCCTCGGCCATGTTCGTGATGGTTGCCGGAAAGGTCTTGCCGGGGCGTTCGGGCAGATAGAGGCTGGCGCGCATTCCAACATGGAGGCCGGCGGTATCGACCTGCGGGATGCGGACGTAGATGCGCATCGTGTGGACATCCGCCACCGCGAACAGTTCGGGACCGATGCCGCTGCCGGCGTCGATCAGGGCGCCCACGTCGGTCGTGCGGGCGGTGACGATGCCGTCGAAGGGAGCGACGATGCGCTTGAAGCCTTCGAGGGCCTGTAGGCGCTGCACGTTGGCCTCGGCCGCTTCGCGCGCGGCCTTCTTGGCGTCGAGGTCGCCGGTTTTCTCGTCGGTCTCCTGCTGCGACACCGAGTTCGATCCCACCAGCGCCTGCCAGCGCTGGGCGGTGATCGCCGCGAGGTCCTCGTCGGCCTTGGCCTTGACCAGATCGGCCTGGGCCTGCTGAAGCTGCTGGTCCAGGTCGGGGGTGTCGATCTCGGCCAGGAGCGGGCCCGCCTTCACATGGGCGCCGATATCCTGGTACCACATCTTGAGGTAGCCGTTCACCCGGGCATAGATCGGCGCCTCGTAATAGGCCTGGATGTTGCCGGGCAGCACGATTTCGTGGGTCTTCGCGCCGTGCTGGGGCGTGATGACCTCGACGGCCAGGGCCGCCGTCCCGCCGGCGTCCCGCTTCCGCGTGGCCTCGCCGCCGGTGTGGGCTACGGCAAACCAGATCAGGCCGGCGGTGGCCGCAACTCCTGTGGCGGTGAGCCAGCCCCTGTTGAGGCCGGGGGATTTCCGTCGATGTTGGTCATGGGGCGACATAGGGAGCCTTTTCCGAAACTTAGAAACCGGGGAGAACGGCGGACAAACGGAGGGGTGGGGGACGGCGCGGCCGGGTCATGGGCCACCATCCGTGCCGATAGCGTAACCGACACCGCGCACCGTGCGAATAAGCTTGGTCTCGACCCCGTCGTCGATCTTGCGCCGAAGCAGGCGCACATAGACGTCGACGATGTTGGAGAGATCCTCGAACGACTGGTCCCAGACATGTTCGACGATCATCGAGCGCGACAGCGCGCGGCCGGAATGGAGCATCATGTATTCGAGGAGCGAATACTCCTTGGGACTGAGTTCGATGCGCTGCCCGCCGCGGCGCACCTGATGGGTCAGGCGGTCGATTTCGAGGTCGGCCAGTTTCAGCGTGCTGCTGACGGTCACCGGGCCCCGGCGCAGCAGCGCGCGCACGCGCACCAACAATTCGGCGATGGCGAACGGCTTGGTCAGGCAGTCGTCGGCCCCGGCATCGAAATTCTCCACCTTGGTGTCGAGGTCGCCGTTGGCGGTCAGGACCAGGATGGGCGCGTCGATGCGCCGCTGCCGCAGCGCCGTCAGCAGCTCGGTGCCCGACCCGTCGGGCAGCAGCAGGTCGAGGATGATGATGTCGTAATGGACCGTGGTGGCCATCGCCAGCCCGCCCGCCACCGTCGACGCGGCGTCGACGGCGTAGCCATCGGCCTCGAGGTCGCGGAGGAGGAGGGTGGCGAGATCTTTCTCGTCTTCGACGATCAGGATGCGCATCGGTGCTCTTCGATCACGCGGTTGTCAGCGGGGGGATTCCACCCGTTCCTTCGGTCATAACGCCAAGATGAAAGCTGCTCGTTGCCGACATCCAAGTTACCTACACAGGTGATTGGCCATCATTGTCTTATGCAAGTGGATGGTTTTGCCATCGTACAAGGCACGGTCATTTATCGTGGACGCGTGCTGCGGTCGCTTCATCCAGCATGTCACGTATTTGGTCCGTCGTGCGCCAGTCCCCGGCCGAGCGGTACTTTGTGCGCGGTGCGCGAGTGGACCACCGCGAACACCGCCGGGACGAACAGCAAGGTGGCGCAGGTGGCGAAAATCAGGCCGCCGATCACGGCGCGGCCCAAGGGCGCGTTCTGCTCGCCGCCTTCGCCCAGGCCCAGCGCCATCGGCACCATGCCGATGACCATGGCTCCCGCCGTCATCAGCACCGGGCGGAAGCGGGTGAAGCCCGCTTCGATGGCCGCGGCGATCGGATCGGAGCCCTGGGAGAGGACCTCGCGGGCGAAGCTCACCACCAGGACGCTGTTGGCCGTGGCCACGCCCATGCACATGATGGCGCCGGTGAGCGCCGGGACGCTGAGGGTGGTGTGGGTGAGGAACAGCATCCAGACGATGCCGGCCAACGCCGCCGGCAGCGCGGTGATGATGACGAACGGGTCCAGCCACGACTGGAAATTGACGACGATCAGCAGGTAGACGAGCACGATGGCGCCGGCGAGGCCGAACAGGAGTTGCCCGTAGGCGCTGTTCATCGTCTGCACC
>JAKAFA010000130.1 GCA_021818185.1 Pseudomonadota bacterium
AGGGCATGGCCCCGTACCCGCGCCACGAAATCCAGATACTGGTCGGCCAGCCGCAGGATGGAAATGCGGGCCAGATCCACCTTTTGCTCGCGCGCCAGGTTGAGCAGCACGTCCAGCGGTCCCTCGAACCCCTCCAACTCCAGCACCAGCAGATCCGCCTCGCGCCGCGGGGCCGGATCGTCTTCGGCGAAGGCGTCGATCTGCACCGGCCGGGCCCTACCAGGGGCGAACGATGCGGAGGATCAGGCTGGCCAGCCAGGACACCGGCCCCTTGACCAGCCAGGCGAACAGGTCCAGCGGCACGCCGATCATCTGACCGAGGGTCGGCAGCAGGAACAGGGCGACCAGGACGATCAGCAATCCGAAACGTTCCAGCCGCGCCCACCGGGCCGCCAGCGCACGCGGCAGCAGACCGGCCACGACCCGGCCGCCATCCAGCGGCAACACCGGGATCAGGTTGAACACCGCCAGCAGCAGGTTGATGTACAGGGCGTTGGACAGGTTGGCCCGCAGCCAGTCCTGGCTGCCGCCGGGCACCAGCGGCACCAGCCCGGCCAATGCCACCGCCACCGTCGCCAACACCAGATTGGCCGCCGGGCCGGCTGCCGCCACGGCCACCATGCCCAGGCCGTGGCCCTTCAGCTTGGAAAAATTGACGGGCACCGGCTTGGCCCAGCCGAACACCACCCCGCCGAAGGCCAGCAGAAGCCCCGGCAGCACCAGGGTGCCGAACGGGTCGACGTGGCGCAACGGGTTGAGCGACAGCCGCCCCAGGCGCCGGGCGGTGTCATCGCCCAGCGCCAGGGCGGCGTAGCCGTGGGCCGCTTCGTGCAGGGTCACCGCGAAGATCAGAGGCAGGGCCCAGACCGTGATCTTCAGGATGATCGGGGCCAGATCGATCATGCCGCCCTACCCCTGGACCGTGGCCAAGGCCGCCGCCACCCGGGCATCGGCCTCGGCGGCATCGAGCGGCGGTGCCCGCCGCTTCATGGCGGCGGCGCGGGCCAGCCGTTCCTGGGCGATTTCGCTCAGCGGGCGCAAGGCGGCGGCGATGGCGGTCATTTCCGCCATCTCGCCATTGCAATGCAGCACGATGTCGCAGCCGGCATCCAGGGCGGCGCGGGTCCGGTCGCCGAACCCGCCGCCCAGCGCCTTCATCGACAGATCGTCCGAAACCAGCACGCCGTCGAAGCCGATCACGCCGCGGATCACCTCGCCGATCACCTTGGCCGAGGTGGTGGCCGGCGCGTCCGGATCGATGGCCTTGTAGACCACATGGGCGGTCATGGCCCACGGCGCGGCGGCCAAGGCGCGGAAGGGCGCGAAATCCTGGGATTCCAGCTCGGCCCTCGCCGCTTCCACCACCGGCAGGGCCTGATGGCTGTCCACCATGGCCCGGCCGTGGCCGGGGATATGCTTGATCACCGCAAGCACGCCCTCGTCCAGCAGCCCGTCCATCGCCGCTCGGCCCAGGGCCGCCACCTGCGCCGGCCGAATGCCGTAGGCACGGTCGCCGATGACGTCGTGCGCCCCCTGCACCGGCACGTCCAGCACCGGGGCGCAATCCACATCGATGCCCAGCGCCGCCAGTTCCCGCCCGATCAGCCGAAAATTCAGCCGCAACGCCGCCGCCGCCGCCGCCGGATCGGCGGCGGCCAGCCGGGCGAAAGGCGCGCCAGCCGGCGCGCTGCGCCAATGGGGCGGCCGCAACCGCTGCACCCGTCCGCCTTCCTGGTCGATCAGCACCGGCGCATCGGCGCGGCCGACCACCAGCCGCAACTCGGCCACCAGATCCGCCACCTGGGCGGGGGTGTCGACGTTGCGGGCGAACAGGATGAAGCCCAGCGGATTGGTCCGCGCGAAAAAGGCGCGTTCCGCCTCGGTCAGTCGAAGCCCGGCGCACCCCAGGATGGCGGCGGCCGGCGGCTGGTTACTTGCGGGCAACGATGCATCCTTGGTTGCGTTGCGACAATTCCCGGCACAGCGCGCGCGCCGCCTCTTCCGACAGCGATCCGGCCCGGATGCGCCAGAAGGTGCCCTTGCCGCGCAGGTCGACGCGGACGATGTCGGGCTTCAGCCCGGCCAATTGCTCGGCGTTGGCGTGTTCGATGCGCTTCCATTCCCGGTCGGCGGCCTCGGCCGACCGCACGGCACCCAATTGGACCACGTAATCGCCGGCCGGCGGAGCCTTGTGGTGCGGCACCGCCACCGCCTGGGCGACATGGGCCGGCCTGGCCTCCGCCTCCCGCCGCGACTCCGCCCTGGCGGGAGCGGGCTTGGAAGGGGCCGATGCCGCGGGGGCCGGGGGCGGCAGGGCGGCGGCCAGCGCCGCGGGCGGCGGCGCGGCGGGCCGGCTCTCCACCGGGGAATACCCGCCGGCAGCCGGTGGCGGAGCCGGAGCTGGCGGCGCAGCGGGCACCGGGGCGGCGGACGCGGCGGGCGGCGCGGCGGCGCCGGGGGGCGGCAGCATCGGCTGTTCCGGCGGGGCCAGCAGGCGTTCGGTGTGCGCCTCGGACTGGCCGTCCATCCGCTCGTAGACCAGCTTGTCCTGGTTGGGCACCTGCATGCCGCCGGGGTCCTGGGGGCGAATCTTGATGGGGCGGTCGTCGGCCTTGATGACCGGAATGCCGCCCGAACCGGCCTGGCGGTTGCCGGCGAAGTGCAGTCCGGCGGCGACGATGCCGCCCACCACCACCACGGCCAGCGCCAGGGTCAGGGCCGAGCGCAGCCGGTGGCCGGCCCGCGCCTGGTGGGAATCGGCGTCGGCGTCGAAGCGCTCGGGAATGATGTCGAGAATGTCGCGGTCGAAATCGTCGCCGGGGCGCACGGGCATATCAGCGCATCTCCTTCCTGGGCTCGACGCCGAAGATCGACAGACCGGATGCGATCACCGACGCCAGCGCCCGCACCAATCCCAAGCGTGCCAGCGACAACTCACGGTCGTCCTCCAGCAGGAACCGCAGCCGCGCCTCGTCCTTGCCCTTGTTCCACAGGCCGTGGAACGCCGCCGCCAGGTCGTAGAGATAGAAGGCCACCCGGTGCGGCTCGTGGGCGTCGGCCGCGCTTTCCACCAGCCGCGGCCATCCCGCCAATGCCTTGATCAAAGCAAGCTCGGCCGGGTCGGTCAAGCGGGCGAGCGGCCCACCGGCCAGGGCGGCGCCGGTGGTCTCGACCTCCGGCCACATGGCCTCGGCGTGGCGCAGCACCGAATGGGCGCGGGCATGGGCGTACTGGACATAGAACACCGGATTGTCGCGCGACTGCTCCAGCACCTTGTCCAGGTCGAAATCCAGATGGGCGTCGTTCTTGCGGGTCAGCATGATGAAGCGGACCACGTCGCGGCCTACCGCATCCACCAGATCGCGCAGGGTAACGAACGTTCCGGCCCGTTTGCTCATGCGGTACGGCTGGCCGCCCTTCAGCAGGTTGACCATCTGGCACAGCTTGACATCCAGTTCGCCGGCCCCCTCGGTCACCGCCTTGACCGCCGCCTGCATGCGCTTGACATAGCCGCCGTGGTCGGCCCCCCACACGTCGATCATCGCCGGGAAGCCGCGGCGGTATTTGTCGAGGTGGTAGGCGATGTCCGAGGCGAAATAGGTCCACGCCCCATCCGACTTCTTGAGGGGGCGGTCCACGTCGTCGCCGAATTGGGTGGCCTTGAACAAGGTCTGGGGGCGCGGTTCCCAATCGTCGGGCAGCTTGCCCTTGGGCGGCTCCAGCACGCCTTCGTAGATCAGGCCGCGTTCGGCCAGGAAGGCCAGGGCGGCATCCACCTTGCCGCCCTCGACCAGGGCGCGTTCCGAGGTGAAGACGTCATGCTTCACGCCCAGGGCCGCCAGATCCTCGCGGATCATCGCCAGCATGGCCTCCACGGCATGGGCACGGAATACCGGCAGCCATTCCGCCTCGGGCGCGTCGCGCCAGCGGGCGCCGTCACGATCCGCCAGCGCCTGCCCCACCGGCACCAGATAGTCGCCGGGATACAGACCCTCGGGAATCGCGCCGATGGCCTCGCCCAGCGCCTCGCGGTAGCGCAGATGTGTCGAGCGGGCCAGCACGTCCACCTGGCCGCCGGCATCGTTGATGTAATATTCGCGAGTCACCGCGAATCCGGCCTTTTCCAGCAGCGCCGCCAGGGCGTCACCGACCACGGCGCCGCGGGCATGGCCGATATGCATCGGCCCCGTCGGATTGGCCGAGACATATTCCACGTTGATCCGGTGCCCGCCGCCGGCCTCGGAGGACCCCCAATCCTCGCCGGCGGCCAGCACGTCGGCCAGGCGTTCGAACCAGAAGGATTCGGACAGCCGCAGGTTGATGAAGCCGGGGCCGGCCACCTCGACGGCGGTCACCGCCGGATGGGCGCGCAGGTCGGCGGCCAGCTTCTCGGCCAGGTCGCGGGGCTTCATCCCTGCCGGCTTGGCCAGCACCATGGCGGCATTGGTGGCGACGTCGCCGTGCTCGGCCTCGCGCGGCGGCTCGGCGGTGACGCGGGCCGTGTCCAGGCCGGGGACGATCCGCTCGGCGATGGCGACGATCTCGTCGCGAAAATACTTGAAAAGGTTCATGGGGGCGCTTTGTTCGGTCGATGGAGGGACACGAGCGGGGCGGCGCCCGCTCTGGGCCGGCCGGATCGTGCCACCCCGGCCCGGGGATGGCAAGGAGTGATCACCGGCCCCCGCGCCCCCTCACGGCAGGGTCGCCAATCCCGCCCCGATCCCCGCCAGGCACAGCAGCGCGCTCCAGATCAGGCCGGTCCAGCCCAGGCGGCGTTGAGTGTCATCGCGGGGCTGGCGCCAGGCGCCGAACGTGTCGGGCGGCGGCGTGCGCAGGGCCTGACATGCCAGCCGCCGTACCGGGCGCAGGCGCGGCCCGGACGGGGTCGGATGGCCGGAGTCCTCGACATCGGTGAGCGCGCGCTCGATATTGCCGTCCTGCCGCTGGCCCATGCCCGCCTCCGCCTGCTCGTCCAGGCGAACAGCGGCGGAGCGGGCAGGTTCTCGGGTCAGCGCCTGACCTCAAGGCGGTAGGCGCCGTGGCAGGCGACGCAACGGTCCAGCTGTTCGACCAGCCGGCGGGACAGGGCCGAGGCGGGCTCGCCGCGTTCGGCGGCCGCCGCCAGATCGTCGAAGCCCCGATGCAACGGCAGACCGAGCTGTTTGAACGCCAGCGGCAGCTTGACCATCAAAGCCGGCGCCACGTCGTGGGCCGCCGCCATGCCGACGGCCCGCGCCGCCCGGGCCACCTCGACCCGGTCATCCCGGGAAAGGCCGTCGGCAATGTCGTGGACCGCCACCAGCAGCCCGCGCATCTCCTCAAGGACGAAATCGCGCTCGCCGGCGGCGAGCAGGATGGAGGTCCGGCCATCGGGCCCGGCCGCCGTTTGGCCACGCACGAACAACACGCCGAGCGTGACCGCGGTCACGCCCCACAGGGCGATGGCGGCGAAAGCCAGACGGTTTTTCATGGCCGCCCCCTTCCTGCCGGCGACGCCGTCACTTGGATCAGGGCGGGATCGTCGCCGTGATCCACCAGGATCCGCCGGACCCGATCCTGCCAGAGCCGGCCGAACGCCCGCTGCTCGGCGGCATCGGCGACACCGGCCAGGTACCGCTGAAGCAGCGGCATCATTTCCGCGGCGGCGGGGACGATCTGCGGCCGGTACTCGAGAACCACCCGCCGCCCGTCGTCGGTCCGTTCCAGCGCCATCGTGCCGTCGACCGCCGCGGCGAAGACGAGCAGCTGGTTGCGCCCGAAGCGTCCGCCGATCCCGTGGAAGCCATCCTGGTCCCGTCCGCCGGTCACCAGAGCGGCGACGTTGGCCATGACCCCGGTCACGCCGCTATGTGCCGCATCCGGGAAGTGGGCCCGCACCGCCCCCCGCTCGGGCACATCGTCACCCCACAGCGCCTTGAGCCCGGCGCGCACCATCAGGAAGGCGCCGGCGACGGTGGGGCAGGAATGGCCGGCCAACTTTACGGCGTCGCCATAGGCGTATTCGATGAGCCCATCCGGGCTGCTGCCGAGGAGGACGGCCAAAGGCTCATGCACCCGGATGCGGGGAGCCTGATCGAAGAACGAGGGAAAGGAAGTGCTCATGTCGAGATCCCGGATGAGGTTCGCTGGCAGGATGCCGCCGGCCGCCGGGCCAAACCTTGATCCCGGTCAGGTCGCCCGAAGCCGGGCTTGGCCTTGACCGACCTCAAAGCCACCTTGGCGCCCAGTACGTAGACTCCTGCTAATATTCCTACGACGCACAAGCGCGGGCGGGCGGTGGCCGGGCCGTATCTCGATGGGAGGGCAAATGGCGGGCGATACCGTTGGCATCCGGGGCTACTGCCCCCTCTGCATTTCGCGATGCGGCACCGTGTCGGTGGTTGAAGACGGCAGGCTTACCGCCGTCCAGGCCGATCGGAACCATCCCACGGGCGCCGCCATCTGCGCCAAGGGCCGCGCCGCCCCCGAACTGGTCTATGCTCCCGAACGCGTCCTCACCCCCCTGCGGCGGACCCGCCCCAAGGGCGAAGCCGATCCCGGCTGGCAGCCGATCGCTTGGGACGAGGCTCTGCGGCACATCGGCGACGGAATGCGGCGGATCGCCGAGCGCGACGGCCCCGAGGCGGTGGCCTTCGCCGTGGCCACGCCCAGCGGCACCGCCGTCGCCGATTCTTTCCCCTGGGTCCATCGGTTGGCGAACGCGTTCGGCAGCCCCAACATGCTGTTTGCCACCGAGAACTGCAATTGGCACCGGGATTTCGGCGCGGCCCTGACCTTCGGCACGGGGATCGGCATGCCCGACTTCGCGCGGACCGGCTGCCTGGTCCTGTGGGGCGCCAATCCCGCCGTGACATGGCCCGCCATGGCCCACGCCGCCCTTGGCGCCGTCGGCCGCGGCGCCCAACTCGTGGTGGTCGATCCGCGCCGGACCGGCCTGGGCACCCGCGCCGGCCACTGGCTGGGGCTGCGCCCCGGCACCGACGGGCCCTTGGCCATGGCCCTGGCGGGGGTTCTGCTGGACGAAAACCTGTTCGACCGGGAGTTCCTGCTGCGCTGGACCAACGCGGCGCTGTTGGTGCGGAGCGACCACCACAGCCTGCTCGCCGCCGACGGGGGCCATCTCGTCTGGGACCAGCGAAGCGGCCGCGCCGTGCCCCATTCCCCCCATGCCGAGGACATCGACTGGGCGCTCGAAGGCGAGGTCACGGTCGACACCCCAGCGGGCCCGCTGTCCTGTCGCCCGGTCTTCGACCTGCTGCGACGGGCGTGTCGCGAATGGACGCCGGACCGCGCCGCCGCCGTCACCGGCGTGGCGCCGGAGATGATCCGCGAGACGGCGCAGCTCCTCCACGGCGCGCGCCCCGTCTCCTGGTACACGTGGACCGGCACCGGCCAGCACGCCGAGGCCACGCAGACCTCCCGGGCCCTCGGGATACTCTACGCCCTGACCGGCTGCTGGGACAGCGCGGGCGGCAACGTCCTGTTCGCCAAACCGCCGGTCCGCGATGTCTCCGGCCGCGACCTGTTGTCCAAGGACCAATCCCGGAAGACGCTGGGCCTGGCCAAGCGCCCGCTGGGGCCGCCCTCGCGCGGGTGGATCACCAGCCACGATTTCATCCGCGCCGCCCTTAAGGGCGAGCCCTATCCGGTGCGGGGGCTGGTGGCCTTCGGCGGCAATCCGCTCGTCACCAAGCCCCATCTCGACGACCACGAGGACGCGCTGGCGTCGCTCGATCTCTATGTCCAGGCCGACATGGTGCTGACACCGACCGCGCGCTTCGCCGATATCGTCCTGCCGGTGGCGTCTCCCTGGGAGCGCGAGGGCGTGCAGGCCGGCTTCATGATCGGCTCGGAGGCCGACCGCCTGCTGCAGTTGCGCCCGCAGGTGCTGACGCCGTTGGGCGAGTCGCGCTCCGACACCCGCATCGTCTTTGACTTGGCGACCACCCTGGGATTGGCCCCGCACTTCTTCGGCGGCGATCCGGAAGCCGGGCTTGCCGAAATGCTGGCGCCGACCGGAGTGACCGCCTCGCGACTGCGCGAAAGCCCAGGGGGCATCCCGATGCCGGTCGAGACCCAGTTCCAGAAATACCGCCGAACCGGGTTCGCCACCCCAACCGGCCTGATCGAACTCTATTCGACCAGGTTGCACGCGGCGGCCCAGCCGCCCCTGCCCCACTTCGCCGACCCCGCCCGGGATTCCCGCTTCCCGCTCGCCCTGACCTCGGCCAAATGGCCGCATTTCTGCCACAGCCAATTCCGCCACCTGCCGTCGTTGCGGCGGCGGACCCCGGAGCCGTTGGTGGAGATATCTCTCCTCGATGCCCGGACACGCGGAATTGCCGATGGCGATTGGGTGGAAATCGTCACCGAACGGGGCACGGCCCGGGCCCGGGCCCGGCTGACCGAGACCATCCGGCCGGGAGCCGTCTGCGCCCAGTATGGGTGGTGGCCCGACAGCCTCAATTCCATACTTGATGGCCGGACCTTCGACCCGATCTCGGGGTCAAACGTCCTGAAATCCGCCTGGTGCGACATCCGCCCGGCCGGCAGCGGCCAGGAACGGCGTGCCGCGTTTGCGGGATAACTCCTATGCCGCCTCCAGCAGCATGGTGCGGAACAGCCGGACCAGCCGCTGGTCCAGCTTGGCGGCAAGATTGGCCTGCATCACCTCCAGCGCCTGATAGGGCGACATGGCGGCGCGATAGCTGCGCCGTTCGGTCAGGGCGGCGAACACGTCGACGATGGCCGTCATCCGCGCCAGGTCGTTGACCTGCTCGTTGGCCAGGCCGCGGGGATAGCCGCTGCCGTCCAGGCGCTCCTGGTGCTGCTCGGCGATAGCCACCACCTGGCGCGGCGCGTCGGAATGCCGGCGCAGGTAATCCACGGTGATGGCGACGTGGCCGCGTGCCATTTCCAGTTCGCGCGCGTCCAGCGGTCCGACCTTGTTGAGAAGGTCCCGCGGCAGGGCCGCCTTGCCGAAATCGTGGACCAGGCCGGCCGAGGCAAGGATCATCAGTTCGTCATCGCCCAGGCCGATGGTATGGCCGAACAGCGCCAGCAGGGTGGAGACCCGCAGGCAGTGCACGTACCACATCTCGTCGTGATCCTTCAGGCCCCTGAACACGAAGCCCTGTCCGGCACATTTCACCACGTCCAGGATCGGCGTGCAGGCTTGGGTCACCGCGTCGAAGGCCAGCGGCGAGCCGGCCTCCATCAGGCGGCCGATATCGCGGAACAGCGCCAGGGTCCGGCGCAGCGAGATCTGGGCGTTGGCGGGAAGCCGATCCCAGCTCTCCTCGACCCGGCCGGTGACCAGGCGGCCTATCGCCTCGACCAGGTCGCCCACCGGCGCGGCGCGGTCCACCACGGCGTCGGCCTCGCCCTGGCCCGGTGCGCCCCCACCCGTCACGCAACGGACGATGGGCACCTGCCGGAATATCGCCTCACGGCGCAGACGGCCGGCAGGATCGGCCTTGGCGGTTCCCGCCTCGCCCACCACCACGGCGGCCGGCGGGACGGTGGTGCGGCCGACGGCCGCCTCGACATCGGGAAAATCGGCGACGCGAAAGCTGGGGGCCATGCCGCGGGCCACGCGGTCGCGGAAGCGCGGGTCGGCATCAATGACCACCACCGCCCGCCCCGGCGCATAATACGTATCCAACGGCGCGGACGCGCCACCCATCTTTGCCTGCATGTTCACCCCCCGGCTACCCGCGGAATGATACCATTAGACGCCTCGCAGGCAAGGGGGCGGCGCGAGCCGGCCTTCGCGTCAGCGCCCCGAGTCGTATTCCGCGTGATACGCCACCACCCTCTCGACCTCGGCCTTCGAGCCCAGGATCACCGGCACCCGCTGGTGCAGCTCCCGCGGCTGCACGTCGAGGATGCGCTGGCGGCCGGTCGAGGCGACGCCGCCCGCCTGCTCGACCAGCAGCGCCATGGGATTGGCCTCATACATCAGGCGCAGCTTGCCGCCCTTCTTCATGTTCCCGGCATCGGCCGGGTAGAGGAAAATACCGCCGCGCGCCATCAGGCGGTGGACTTCCGCCACCATCGACCCCACCCAGCGCGTGTTGAAGTCCCGCCCGCGCGGGCCGTCCTTGCCAGCCTGGCATTCCTCGACATAGCGCCGCACCGGCGGCTCCCAATGGCGGGCGCGGGAGCCGTTCACGGCGTATTCGTCGGTCTCGGCCGGGATACGCATGCCGGGATGGGTGAGGAAGAACATCCCCACGTCGCGGTCCAGCGTAAAGCCGTTGACCCCGTTCCCGGTGGTCAGCACCAGCATGGTGGACGAGCCGTAGAGCGCGTAGCCCGCCGCCACCTGCTGCGCGCCGGGCTGTAGGAACGCCTCCTTCGACCCGGGGGATGCGCCGTCGGGAGGCGCAGGATGGAAAAGATGGTGCCCACGGAGATGTTGACGTCAATATTGGACGATCCGTCCAAGGGATCGAAGAGAAGCAGGTAACGGCCGTCGGACGAGGTGCGGACCACGTGAACGTCCTCCAGTTCCTCGGAGGCCATCGCCGCGTAGGAGCCGCCCTGGCCGTTCATGTACATGAAGATGTCGTTGGCCAGCACGTCGAGCTTCTTCTGCTCCTCGCCCTGCACATTCTCGGTGCCGGCGACGCCCAGATTGCCGGCCATGGCGCCGCGGTTGACCTCGTGGGCGATCATCTTGCAGGCGGTCAGGATATCCTGCATCAGCGTGGTGAAGGTACCGGAACCGCCCAGGCGGCGCTGCTCCTGCAGCAGGAAATGGGTCAGGGTGATCCGTTTGTAGGGCATCGGTGATCCTTCCGGCCGGAGACGCGAATTTGCGCCCCGGTATTAACGCAGCCACCCCAAAGGTGGCAACCCTCCGCCCGATCGGGTGGGGGTGGCGACCTGGCCCCGCCCGGCGGGAACCCCGCCCCCGGCGGGGCGTTTGCCGGAAACCATCCCCCAGACCGGA
>JAKAFA010000131.1 GCA_021818185.1 Pseudomonadota bacterium
CAACCACCCCATGTGAGATACTGCCAGACGTCCAGCTCGGTCCAATTGGACAGGGGGAACACCCGGATGGACTCGCCCCTGGCCTTGCGGGCGTTGTACAGCCGCCACAATTCCGGCCGCTGGTTCTTGGGGTCCCAGCGGTGGCTGGCCGAACGGAAGGAAAAGATGCGCTCCTTGGCGCGGCTTTTCTCCTCGTCGCGCCGGGCGCCGCCGAAAGCCGCGTCGAAGCCCCATTTATCGAGCGCCTGTTTAAGGCCCTCGGTCTTCCACATGTCGGTATGCAGGGCCGAGCCATGGTCGAAGGGGTTGATGTTCTGCGCCATCGCCTCGGGATTGTGGTGGATCAGCAGCTCCATCCCGCTTTCGCGCGCCATGCGGTCGCGCAGCTCGTACATGGCGCGGAACTTCCAGGTCGTGTCGACGTGCAGCAGCGGGAACGGCGGCGGCGACGGATAGAAGGCCTTGCGGGCGAGGTGCAACATCACCGCCGAATCCTTGCCGACCGAATACAGCAGGACCGGGTTGGCGGCCTCGGCCACCACTTCGCGGAAGATATAGATGCTTTCCGCTTCGAGCCGCTGGAGGTGGGTCAGGGTGACCGGCGATGGGACGGGTTCGGTGCTCGGGCTCATGCGGAACGACCTTGCTGGTTGATTGGGTACAGTCCAGGACACGAGGCCCGGCGGCCTGTCGCGCGGCCGCCGGTGTGGCTAGACTACCCGCCGGCGCCGGTCAAGCACTCGTCGCAAGCGCCCTCCGGCCGCGCCAGCATCCTCGCACCCGCCGGTTCTCAGAAGACCATCAGCTTCTGGATCAGCACGTCTTCGGCCCGCTCGCCGCCCGGCTGCTTGGTGATGATCGCCATGGCGATGGCCTTGACGGTGGTCGCCCCGGAAGGCTTAGCCAGCTCCTCATAGGGCAGCGACTGCAACGCCTGCTGGATCTTGTAGACGACCGATTTGTCCAGCTTGGTCTGCTCCGGGAAGGCGACCATCAGATCGAGGATGATTTGGTGGAAGAGCCCGGACGAATCCCACATCTCCACGGTCATCGTGTGGAGCTTGACGTAGACGTCGGCAGCCTCTGCCCGCCCGGCGGCCAAGCCCAGCAGGGCGGCCAGCGCCGCGGCGGCCAGCCGGCGACGCAACGCCGTCACGGCTCGGGGTCCGCCAGCAGCACCCGCGCCTCGGCCAGTTCGGAGCCCATCAGCCGGATATTGTCCAGCAAGGCGCCCATGATCGACCGCACGCCGCGCGGCGCCAGAGCCAGTTGCTCGGCCAGACGCTGCTTGCCGACCACGACGCAGGCGGTCTCCTCCTCGGCCACCGCCGAGGCCATGCGGGGCTGGTCGTCGATCAGCGCCATCTCGCCGAAAATGCCGCCCGGCCCCACTTCGCCGATATCCACCTCGCGGCCCTTGACCGTCTTGAACACCCGCACCCGGCCGTATTCGACGATGAACGCCTCCTCGCCCAGCGCCCCCTCCTCGAACAGCAGGGTGCCGGCCGGAAAGATCCGCCGACGACCGCCTTCAGCCGGGCTCGCCATCGTCCGCCCCGGCCTCGGCCGCACGGCGGGCCGAGAAATTCTTGGGTGTCAGAATGGTGTTCTGGGGCGGTGCGATCACGTCGGGTGCCGGGAAGTCGATGGTGTAGTGCAGGCCGCGGCTTTCCTTGCGCGACAGGGCCGAGCGGACGATCAGGTCGGCCACCATGGCGATGTTGCGCAGCTCCAGCAGGTCGTTGGTCACGCGGAAGCTGCCATAATACTCGGCGATCTCATCCAGCAGCAGCCGGACCCGGTGCTTGGCCCGTTCCAGGCGCTTGGTCGAGCGGACGATGCCGACATAGTCCCACATGAACCGGCGGATCTCGTCCCAGTTGTGGGCGACCACCACCTCCTCGTCGGAATCGGTGACTCCGGTCTCGTCCCACGGCACCAGTGGCGGCGGCGGCGGGATGTCGTCCAGCCGGGCGGCGATGTCCTCGCCGGCCGCCGCGCCCAGGACCAGGCATTCCAGCAGTGAGTTCGACGCCAGCCGGTTGGCGCCGTGCAGGCCGGTGAAGGCCACCTCGCCCACCGCATAGAGGTTGTCGACGTCGGTATGCCCGCTGGTGTCGGTGATGACCCCGCCGCAGGTGAAATGGGCGGCCGGCACCACCGGGATCGGCTGCCGGGTGATGTCGATGCCCCATTGCAGGCAGGTGGCGTGGATATTGGGGAAATGGGCGGTGATGAACGCGGCCGGCTTGTGGCTGATGTCCAGATAGACGCACTCGCAGCCCAGCCGCTTCATCACGTCGTCGATGGCCCGCGCCACGATGTCGCGCGGCGCCAATTCGCCGCGGCGGTCGTACTCGTCCATGAATCTGGTGCCGTCGGGGCGCAGCAGCCGTCCGCCCTCGCCGCGCACCGCCTCGGAGATCAGGAACGACTTGGCCTGGTGGTGATAGAGGCAGGTGGGGTGGAACTGGCTGAATTCCATATTGGCCACCCGGCAACCGGCGCGCCAGCCCATGGCGATGCCGTCGCCGGTCGACCCGTCGGGATTGGTGGAATACAGGTAGACCCGCGACGCCCCGCCGCTGGCCAGGGCGACGACGCGGGCCGGCAGCACGTCGACCCGCCCGGTCTTGCGGTTCAGCGCATAGGCGCCGACGCAGCGGCCGCGCCGGCCGCCGCCCAGCCGCTCGCGGATCAGATCGACGGCGATGTGATAGTCCAGGATGGCGGCGCCGCTCTCCTGGATCCGCTCGGCCAGGGTGGTCTGCACCGCGCGCCCCGTGGCATCGGCCGAATGGATCACCCGACGGTGGGAATGGCCGCCCTCGCGGGTCAGATGGTAGTCGCCGCCCTCACGGTCGAAGGACACCCCGCGGCCGATCAGCCACTGAATGGCGGGGCGCGCCCGCTCCACCACCGTGCGGACCACCTCGGCATTGCACAGGCCGGCCCCGGCATCCAGGGTGTCGGCCACATGCGCCTCGGTGGAATCGGTGGCGTCCAGCACGGCGGCGATGCCGCCCTGGGCGTACATGGTGCTGCCCTCGGTCAGGGCGTTCTTGGCCAGCACCGCCACCCGGGCTCCGGGCTTGGCCTCCAGCGTCTTCAGGGCCAGCGTCAGGCCAGCCGCCCCCGAACCGATGACCAGCAGGTCATAGGGTTGCATCCCCATGGTTTCAGCTCCAGTCCAGCCCGATATCCACCGCCGGCGCCGATTGGGTGATGCGTCCGACGGAAACGTAATCCACACCGGTTTCGGCGATGCCCCGGATGGTATCCAGCGTCACGCCGCCCGACGCCTCGGTCTTGGCCCGCCCGGCCACCAGCGCCACGGCCCGGCGCAGCCGGTCCGGCTCCATATTGTCCAGCAGGATGATGTCGGCCCCGGCCGTCACCGCCTCAGCCACCTGCTCCAGCGTATCGCATTCGACCTCGACGTTGGGCAGGCCGGCATCCTTGGCCCGGCGCACCGCCGCCGCCACGCCGCCGCACACCGCGATATGGTTGTCCTTGATCAGCACGCCGTCATAAAGGCCCATGCGGTGGTTCCGCGCCCCGCCGCAGCGGGTGGCGTACTTGGACAGGCGGCGCAGGCCGGGAATGGTCTTGCGGGTGTCCAGCAGCGTGCAGCCGGTGCCGGCGATGCGGTCGGCATACTGGCGAGTCAGGGTCGCGATGCCCGACAGCAATTGCAGCAGGTTGAGGGCGGTACGCTCGGCGGTCAGCAGCCCGGCGGCCGGCCCTTCCATCTCGGCCAGCACCGCACCGGGCTCCAGCCGGTCGCCGTCGGCGACGCAGGCATGGAAGCGGGCCTGGGGGACCACGATGCGGAACACCTCGGCCGCCGCCGGCAGGCCGGCGGCCACCATCGTCTGGCGGGCCCGCATCACGCCAGTGAAGCGCAGATCGGAGGGGATGACCACCGCCGAGGTGATGTCTCCCGCCCCCACGTCCTCGGCCAGGGCGGCGGCGATCACCGCCCGGGCGTCGGCCAAATCCAGGTCAGGCGGCATGAACCGCCCCCGACGAGGTCGCCCCCTGGGACATCGGCACCGAGACCGACATCTCCAGCATGCGGGTCAGCGGGGCCAGCGCCGCCTGGCGCAGCTCTTCCGGGATCTCGATGCGCGGCGCGTCGTTTTTCAGCGCCAGATAGATCTTTTCCATGGTGTTGAGGGCCATGAACGGGCAATTGGCGCAATTGCAGCCGCCATCCGCACCGGGAGCCGGAATGAACACCTTGCCCGGCGCCGCCTTGGCCATCTGGTGGATGATGTGCGGCTCGGTGGCGATGATGAATTCGGTGGCGTCCGAGGCCAGCACGTAATCGAGGATGCCGCGGGTCGAACCGACATGGTCGGCATGGGCCAGGATGCCGTCGGGGCATTCGGGATGGGCCGCCACGCGCGCCCGGGGATGGCGCACCTTCAGCTTGACCAGCTCCTTCTCGGAGAACTGCTCGTGGATGATGCAACTTCCCGGCCACAGGGTCATGTCGCGCCCGGTCTTGCGGGCGATATAGGCGCCGAGATGGCGGTCGGGCGCGAACAGGATCGGGCGGTCGGCCGGCAGCTGGCGCACGATGGTCTCGGCATTGGACGAGGTGACGATGACGTCGGACAGCGCCTTCACCTCGGCCGAGCAGTTGATGTAGGTCACCGCAATGTGGTCGGGATGCTGGGCACGGAAGGCGCGGAACGCCTCGGCCCGGCAGGATTCCTCCAGTGAGCAGCCGGCATCGGCGTCGGGAATCAGCACCGTCTTGCCCGGCGACAGGATCTTGGCCACCTCGCCCATGAAACGCACGCCGCAGAACACGATGACGTCGGCGTCGGTCGCCGCCGCCTTGCGCGACAGGTCCAGCGAATCGCCCACGAAATCGGCTAGGTCCTGGATCTCGCCGTCCTGGTAGTAATGGGCCAGGATCACCGCGTTGCGCTCGCGGCGCAGCCGGGCGATTTCCGCTTCCAGATCCAGCGTGGCATCGATGGCGGCCGGCGCCAATGCGCCCGGCTGCGGCAAGATGACGGTATCGGTCATGATCAATCCTTCCCCGCGGGCCCGCCCCGCGACCAGAGCCCCGGGCGGAACCCGCAGGCCGAAAGCGAGTAAATGCGATTTTTGTGGCGAAAGGCAACCGTCACGGCGGGCAAGGCTGCCGCGCGCCGGCGCGTTCCGCCGCGGTTTCCCATCCTATCGGCATAGGGGCCTTATAGCGAGTGCAGGAATTCCCCCCGCCGAAGCCTTGGCGCATGATCCCAGGGGTTATAGGGCGCGGAGATGAAAGTGAAAGGCCAACCGCTTCTCGTCGTCATTGAGGACGAGACTATTGTCCTTGCCGGCTACCAGATGCTGTTCGAAAGTTGGGGCTACCGCGTGGCGGCCTCGCAATCCTGCGAGGATGCCCTGGCCCAGTTGCAGGCCATCGGTGAAACGCCCGATTTTATTCTGGCGGACTACCGCCTGCGCGACGGACACACCGGCACGGAAGCCATCGCCCAGTTGCGCCGCCGCTTCGGCGCCGACGTCCCCGCCGTGCTGGTCACCGGCGACACCGCGGTGGACCGGCTGCGCCACGCCGCCGCCTCGGGCCTGCCCATCATGCACAAGCCGGTGGACGGCCGGCAGTTGCGCGACATGGTCCAGCGCTCACTGGGGGCGGTCGCCTGAGTTCCGAGGGTTGCCGCCGCCACCCGGCGGGGGCGCCGCCGGGACGGGGATGGCGTCCAATTGCTGCTGCACGACCGTAAGCTGCGGCAGAACCGCATCCAAACCTTGGGGACATTCCCGGCGGGCGATGCGAAGCCGCCGGCGAAAATCGCGATACCGCTCCGCACTCATCGCCATCGAACGGGCCTCCAGGTCGCGTGCCAACGCGCGGACCTGATTGTCGCACACCAGTTCCCCCGCCCCGCCCTCCAGGGCCGACGCCACCGAAACCGCACCCGTTCCAGCCAGCAGGATGGCCGCCAGAATTGGAAGCGTCCTCACCATCGGCGATCTCCATTCGAGTGCAAAGAAGGCCAATGCCACCGGCGGCGACCTCAATTTCGGCCTCTCGTTTCGGCAATCACAACCAATATTTATTGGATAGCCGGAACAACCCGCGTAAAGAGGTAGAGAACAAGCCTGTGCCGTCACCAAATGGGGGCTGTCGTTAATCAGCCACAGCGCTATACTTATGGATAAATTCGCATCCAAAAGGGTGATGGGCGACACGGAGGCCGCCAAGGGGGCTCGCCATGCAACGGCGATGCATTCAGCCCGACACGACCGCCACGACCAGGGGGACGGCGATGGACTTCCGACCGGGCGAGGAAGGGGTTCAGGCGGCGTTGGAGCAGGCGGCCATCGGGCTTGCCCTTACGGCTTCCGACGGCCATTTCCTGTGGTTCAACGAGGCGTTCCGCCGGTTTCTCGACTACCCCCGGGATGAACTGGCGGCATTGACGTGGCAGGCCGTCACCCATCCGGACGATGTGGAGGCGACCGGCGAGGCCGAGGCGCGGATCATCGCCGGCGCGGTCGAGTCTGCGCAGTTGGAAAAGCGCTATGTCGGCAGGGGCGGTGAGGTGGTCTGGGCAGGTGTCAGCACCACCCTCCAACAGGATGCCACCGGCCGCTGCCCGCATTTCATCACCGCCGTGGAGAACATCGACCGCCACAAGGTCACGGAACAACTGCTGGAGGCGCGGATCCGCCTCGCCGCCTTGGCCGGAACACGCACCCTGCATGAATTGATGGTAGCGACGCTGGACGAGGCGTGCACTCTGACGGCAAGCGAAATGGGCTTCTTCCATTTCCTGATGGCGGACCAGAACACATTGTCGTTGCAAGCCTGGTCGACGAAGACGATGCGGGACTTGTGCTCGGCAAAGGGTGACGACCAGCATTACCCCATCAGCGAAGCCGGCATATGGGCCGACGCCGTCCGGCAAAGGCGCCCGGTTGTCTACAACGACTACGCCGCGTTGCCCGATCGCAAGGACCTGCCGGCCGGCCATGCCGAAGTGCGTCGGGTGCTGTCGGTCCCCATCCTCCGTGACGGGCGGATCGTCGCCATCATCGGTGTCGGCAACAAGGCGACGGATTTCGGCCCGAAAGATGTGCGCGTGGTGGAGACCCTGGCCGATCTGGCGTGGGACCTCGCGGAAAGGAAGCGCGCCGAGGACGCCCTGGCGGAACGCAACGCCCTGGTTCAGCGCCGATACGAGGCGTTGCGGGTCCTGAGCGAAATTGCCGCCCTGCCGCAGGGCGACATCGACCGGCAACTGTCCCAGGCCTTGACGCTGGGCGCGAAGCATCTCGGCCTTTCCATCGGAATCCTCGCGCAGATCGAGGGCGACCGCTACACCATCCTCCATCACACCGCGCCGCCGGATGCGGGCCTTGCCGACGGGCAAGTGTTTGCCCTGGGCAATACCTATTGCTCCATTACGCTTCAAGCGCAGGATGTGGTCGCCATCTCCCACGTCGGGCATTCCGATTACGCCGGCCATCCCTGCTACGTGGCGTTCCGGCTGGAGGCTTATCTGGCCATGCCCGTCCGCGTCGGCGGGCGCCCATTCGGCACCGTCAGCTTCAGTTCGCCCACCGCCCATCCCCGCGCCTTCGACGAGGGTGACCGGGAATTCATGCGCCTGCTTGCCGGTTGGATCGGCGGCGTGCTCGAACGCCGACAGGCGGAAAGCGACATCGCCGCGGCCAATGCCCGCCTGCGGCGCGAGGCGAACCGCTACGAATTCCTGCTCAAGACCGCCAGCGACGGCATCCATATCATGGATGGCGACGGTCGGTTGATCGAGGCCAGCGACGCCTTCCAGCGCATGCTGGGCTACGAATCCGGCGAAATGAACGGATTCCACATCCGGGATTGGGACGCCCATTTTACCGATGCGGCCCTCACGGAAGTCTTGGCCAATCTGACGACCGTTCCGACCGTGTTCCAGACCAAACATCGCCGCAAGGACGGGTCGATTATCGACGTCGAGATCAACACCCGGTGGATCGACTTTGAGGGAGGACGGTATTTATACGCGTCATCCCGCGATATCACGGAACGAAATAATTTGGAGGAGGCACTGCGCAAATCCGAGGAGCGTTTTCGCTTTCTCTTCAACAGCGGGAACGATTCCATCTGGCTTTATCGCATCGACCCGCTGACGAGCACGCCCGTGGGGCATTTCATCGAGGTCAACGACGCGGCCTGCCGCCGGCTTGGGTACAGCCGCGAAAAAATGCTGGGCCTGGGGCCGGCGGATATCATCGATCCCACCTCCCCCACCGTCAGTGACAAGCTCCGCCTCCTTGCCCAGGCCGATTGGGCGGTGTTCGAGCAGGTCCACATCGCCAGGAACGGCCGCCGCATTCCCGTCGAGGTCAATGCCCGCAAGATCACTTTTCACGGAGAGCCGTTTCTCCTTGCCATCGGCCGGGACATCACGATGCGGAAGGCGCTCGAGGCCGAATTGCGGCGCTCCAATGCCGAACTGGAGCAATTCGCCTATGTCGCTTCCCATGACCTCCGCCAACCCCTGCGGATGGTTACCTCGTTTCTGTCTTTGGTGGAGCGGCGGCTGGAGGGACGCCTTGACCACGACACGCGCGAATTCATCAATTTCGCGATCGGCGGAGCGAAGACGATGGATCATCTTATCCTCGACCTCCTCGAATATTCCCGGGTGGGGCGGCGGGGGCCGCCGATGGAGCCGGTCTCGCTGGCCGACGTCGCGGACGAGGCGGTTCAGAACCTTGGGATGGCCATTTCCGAGGCCGGCGCAATTATCACGGTCCAACCCGGCCTGCCGACCGTCCTGGGCCGCCGCTCCGACCTTATCCGGCTTTTCCAGAACCTGATCGGCAATGCCGTGAAGTATCGCACGGCCGGCCGGCGGCCCGAAGTTACGGTCCGTTGCCGGGCCGGCGCCGACGGGGTGACGCTGTCCGTCCGCGACAACGGCATCGGCGTTCCGGCCGGCGAGAAGGACCGGGTGTTCCAGGTGTTCCAGCGCCTGCACACCAGCGATGCGTATGAAGGAACCGGCATCGGCCTGGCGATCTGCCGCAAGATCGTGGAACAGCATGGCGGGCGGATCTGGGTCGCCTCGGAAGTAGGGGTCGGCAGCGATTTCCGCTTCACCTTGCCGGCGGAGGCACGGGCCGACCGCGATGCCGCGGCCGCGGAGAAAGGACCAGCCCCATGCTGACCGTCCTTTTGATCGAAGACGATCCCGGCGACGCACAGATCCTCCGCGTGTGGCTGGGGCTGGAGGTTCCGGGGCAATACCGTCTGCTCCAGGCCGACCGCCTTGCCGCGGCGGTTGCCATCCTTGACAGCCAAGCGTCGACGCCGGCTCTCTTGCCGATCTCAGCCTCCCCGATTCCTGCGGCCTCGACACCGTGCGCGCCCTGGAAGGCCATCTCGGCGATGCGGCCCTGATCGTCCTTTCCGGCAATGACGACGAGAGCGCCGCCATCGCCACCATGCGGGCCGGCGGCCAGGATTTTCTGGTGAAAGGCCACGTGGATGGCTTTCTCCTGCGCCGCTCCATCCATTACGCGATCGAGCGGCGCCGGCTGGAATTGGCCCTCGAAGCGAGCGAGGCCCGCTTCCGCAACTTTGCCGACGCTTCCGGCGACTGGTTCTGGGAAACCGGTCCGGACCACCGCTTCACCTTCATTTCCGATGGGTTCCAGCGCGTGACCGGGATCGCCCCCGGGCTGCTGCTCGACCGCAGCCGGGAGGAGGTCATCGGCGGCCCGGATTCCGCCGTACGGCGCCGTTACCATGACGCGCTCGAAGCCCGCGAACCCTTCCAGAACCTCGAATACTGGATCGAGCTTCCGGACCGGCGGCGATGCGTCCGCATCAGTGGCGTTCCGGTGTTCAGCCGCCGCCGGGAGTTCATGGGATACCAGGGCGTCGGCAGCGATATCACCGAGCGCAAGGAATTGAACGAGCGCATCGCCCGCATGGCCCTGGTCGATATGTTGACGGACCTCCCCAACCGCGCCGCCTTCGAGGAGGCACTGGAGCGCGCCGCCGCCCACGGCCGCCGGCATGGCGGGACGACCGCGATCCTCTATCTCGACCTGGACGGTTTTAAGACCGTCAACGACACCCTCGGCCACGCGGCCGGCGACGAGGTATTACGCCAAATTTCCGTCAGGTTGCGGTCTTGCCTGCGGGCGGAAGACATCGTTGCCCGGCTGGGAGGGGACGAGTTCGCGGCGCTGCTGACGGCCACGACCGACGATGCCTGTCGCGAGGCCGAGGCGACGGCGCGCCGCATCCTTGCCGCGCTTTCCGACCCGGTGATGACGGCGGAAGGCCCCGCCCGGATCGGAGCCAGCATCGGCGTGGCCATTCACCCCCTCTGCTCCCCCACCATCGAGCAAAGCGTGCGCGATGCCGATGGCGCCATGTATGCCGCCAAACGGGCCGGAAAACGGTGCGTCGCCTGCGCTGCCTCAACCCCGGAGACGAAAGGGCGTTGCCCTCTCGCCGCCGCGCGAGCCGACAACCAATCCGAGGACTCGTCCATCGGACGGGCACGGTCCTGCGGCTAAACGAAGCCGCCCGCTCCGCCGCGGCATCGATGCCGGCTCACGGCATCCCCTCTCCGTCGGCATAGGGGACCGGATCGGCCAGGCCGGTCTCGGCGAAACCCTTGCGGCGCAACTGGCAGGAATCGCAATGGCCGCAGGCCTTGCCGTCGGGGGTGGGATCGTAGCAGCTGGAGGTCAGGGCGTAATCCACCCCCAGTTCCAGGCCGCGGCGGATGATCTCGCCCTTGGTCAGGCGGATCAGCGGCGCATGCAGGGTCAGCCGCCGGCCCTCCACTCCCGCCTTGGTGGCCAGGTTGGCCATCCGTTCGAAGGCGGCGACATAATCCGGCCGGCAATCGGGATAGCCGGAATAATCGACGGCATTGACCCCGATG
>JAKAFA010000132.1 GCA_021818185.1 Pseudomonadota bacterium
AACAGCCGCCGCCCTCCACTCCGATCCGCAGTCCCCGTCCTTCGCAAACCGTCTTCAGCACCGCGACGGCCCGGTCGGTCAGCATCAGCATGGAACCCTCCTCGCGCTGGTCTCCGAGGAGGGGGGAAGCAAAGGCGGTGCCAGCGGAGCGAGAGGGAATCCGGCCGCTATTGCCGTAAACGCGACATCATTCCGGCTTGCCGGTGTCGGGAACCGGACATTCCTCGGGGCCGAAGCATAGGGCGAAATCGGTGCAGGACTCGCAGACCGGGCTCTTGCAGATCAGGATGCCTTCGTCCTGGCACAGGCGGCGGTACAGGAACTTCTTCCACTTCATGTCCCGGTCGTTGGCGGCGGCCAGGGGGGCGAAGTGGCGGCGCATCAATCGCGACAGCTCGTCCCGTCCGCCCAGGCCCAGATCCTGCCACAGGTGGTTGGGACGCAGGCAGCGGCGGGCGACGATGCGGGCCAGCCAGTCCTGCTCGGGGCGGGTATCGGTGCGCTGCGCCAGCAGCAGGGCCCGCAGGTCCGGTTCCTCCAGGCCGGCCGGCGGTTCGCCGTCGCCGGTGATCAGATCGGCGGCCTGGGGGAAATGGGCGGCGACCAGCCGGGCCAGGGCGGCGGGCGCCAGTCCCAGGCCCTCGGCCACTCCGGCGGGGGATTCCGTCCAGGCCACCGCCAGGGCGCAGGCCAGGACGTGGCGGTCGAACGGGTCGCCGCCGCCGGGCGGCTCCACGAGCCGGAGATAGCAGGACCGCGCCGTCACGAATCCAACGGGGTGTGGGTCTGCGCGTTGGTGCCGCACACCGTGGCGCAGGACGAGCAGCCGATGCAGGAGCCGGGATTTGCGACGGTCATCACCTTGCGTTCCACCTCGACGTCGTCGTTGAACGGGTCGCACGGGGTGCCGTCCTCGTCGATGCCCGTCAGCTTGAGGACGCCCTGGGTGCAGACTTTGTAGCAGCGGCCGCAGCCGATGCACAACGCGTCGTCGATGGCGTCCAGGTAGTGTGGAATCCAGGCGGTGCCGTCGCGGGTGGCGAAGGTGACCAGGGACATGGGGGCTCTCCTCGGGTTGGCCGTCAGGCTTCGGCAATGGCGGGGAATTGGGCGATGACGGCCAGCCCTTCGGCCACCAGCGTTTCGGCCTTCTCGGCCAGTTGCTCCAGGGATTCGAAGCCCCAGCGGTGCAGTTCGCGGACATGGGCGTTGACCGCCACCAGTCGGCCGGCGATCAGCACCACTCGGCCCCATCCCTCGTGATGGATCTTGAGCAGGGGCGCTACCGCCCGGCCGCTGCGCCGCTCGATCTCCCAGGCCACCGCGGCATAGAACAGCTCGACCCGCCACAGCACGTCGGGGTCGGGGTCGCCGATCAGCGGCATCTCGCGCTTCTGGGCCTTGGTGACGATGAAGGGGGCGAGCAGCACCTCGTCGGGCTCGTCGTCCCACACGCCGCTGTGGTCATGGGAACGCATCAGGCGCAGCAGGGCGGCCAGGATGGGGGGGGTGTTCATGGCGTCAGTCCTCGTCGTCCAAGAAGCGTTCGGGCAGGAATCGTTCGGGCCCCGCCTCGGCGTCGCGGATGGCGCGGCGCAGCCACGGCGGCGGATTGGTCTTCAGCATGGCGCGCACCCGCTCGATGACCTGGGGAATGGGCTCGTCCTCGGCCAGCTTGATGGGATGGACGCGGGCGCGGACGACGCGGGCCGCCGCCGGACCGCCGATGGCCCGCACGAACAGCAGGGCGGTGCCGGCCAGGGCATCGATCTTGGCGGCCAGACGGTCCTCGCCGTCGTCGGCATGCTGGCCGTCTTCGCCGCTGACGGTGTCGAACTGCACCGCCTCGGACAGGCTGTGGCCGTCGGGGTCGACCTCGTAGAACAGGAAGGTCCGCGCGCTGGCGAAATGGGCGTCGACCCGGGTGCGGTCCTGGGTGGCGAAAGCGATACGCATGTGTCCTCCTTTCGGTGGGCGGGCGCGGCCGTCCGTTTCATCAACCAGGCGCAGCCGTCGAATCATGGCCGTGGCCCTCCATCAGCAGGTTGCCCAACTGGAAGATCAGGTCCCGGGTGCCGCGATAGCCGATGGTGGTCTGATGGGCGGCGCCCAGGCGGTCGAAGATGGGAAAGCCCGAGCGGAACAGGGTGGTGCCGTAGCGCCGGCAGAGCTGGCGGGCATTGGCGTTGGCGATGACCAGATCGATGCGTCCGGCCTCCAGCATCTGGTCCTCCAGGTCGTCGAAATCGCCGACCACCACCTGCTCGCAGGGCAGCTCGGCCAGATGCGGCGCGGCGACCGGGCTGGCTGCGGCGGCCAGCCGGCCGCCCATCTCGGTCACCAGATGACCCATGGACCACAGGAAATCGGGTTCGCCGGCTACCGCTACGGCGCGGCCGCCGAAGAAGAAATGACCGTCCAGCATGGCGTCCACCAGTTGGCCGCGGGCGCGGCGCAGCTTGGGCGGCACCGGGCAGCCGGCGGCGGTGGACAGGGTGACCATCAGGCGGTCGACCGCCTCCAGCCCGCACAGGCGGTCGAACAGCACGGTGGGCACGCCGGTCTTGGCGTGCAGGGCCTCGGCGGCGGGGCGCATGTGCTCGCCCACCGCCACCGCCAGGCGGCAGCGGCCCAGGCTGCGGATTTCGTCCGGCGTGGTGCCGCCCAGGGTGGTGGGGACATAGGTTTCCGGCACCTGGCCGTCCAGCGAGGTGGACAGGTCGGGCAGCGCCACCGCCTCCAGGCCGAAGGCCTCGACCATGTCCTTGAGGTGGTCGACGTCGCCCGGGGTCAGATGCACGCCGGGCAGCAGGGCGATGCGGGGCAGCGGCTCGCGCCGGGCCGGGGCCGGTTCGGCCAGCCCGTCGACCAAGGCGGTCACCGCCTTGGCCCAGCCGGCCTCCAGCGAGCCCTCGAAATCGGGAGCGGACACGAAGACGACGCGGGTGCCGGCCAAGTCCTTGTTGCGGGCCAGGATCAGTTTGAGGTCGCCGGCGATGTCCTCGCCTCGGGTCTCGGCCAACGCCGTCGAGATCAGGCCGATCACCTTGGGCCTGGCGCGCCGCGCGATGTTGACCAGCGCTTCCTCGACGTTCTCCATGCCGCCCAGGATGGTGGAAACCTCGCTCATCGCCGTGGTCTGCAAGGGGATGGCCTCGCGGAAATGGCGGACCATCATCACCAGGGCGAAGGCGGTGCAGCCCTGGCTGCCATGGAACAGCGGCAGGCTGCCGTCCAGCCCCATGAAGGCCATGGCGGCGCCCAGCGGCGGCGACAGCTTGAGCGGGCTGGTGGCGAGTGGCTTGGGCTGGTTGAGTAGCTGGGCCATCGCTCATCCCTCCCACGGAGCCGGCCGCCGCACCTGGTCCCAGATGGGGTTGGCCAGGGCCTGGTCGATCTGGCGCACCAGAGCCACCATGCCATCGTAGCCGGCGTAGCCGTGGTGCCGTTCCTGATTGATCTCTACCCACGGGGTTCGCGCTTTCAGGGCGACGAACTGCGTCCGGCCACCCGACATCAAAAGGTCGGCCTCGCCGTCGCGCAGCATGCGGTACATCTCCCTGGGCGGCAGCTGGTCGATCATCACCGCGTCACCGCCGGTCAGGCTGCGGATGCGCTCCTTGTCCTCGGCGGTCGATTTGCGCACCGAGGTGCCGACGAATTCCATGCCGATTTCCTGGAGCGCGGCGATCACCGACCAGCTCTTGACGCCGCCGGTGTAGAGCAGCACCCGCTTGCCGGCCAGCCGGGCCCGATAGGGGGCCAGCGCCTTCCACGCCTTGGCCTCCTCCTCGGCGATCACCGCCTCGGCGCGGGCCGCCAGCTTCAGGTCGGCACCGCGGTCCACCAGCAGGGACACCAGGCCGCGCAGGGCGACCGAGGTATCGGAAATGCCGTAGAACGACCCTTCGACGTAGGGAATGCCCCAGCGTTCCTTCATCTTGCGGGCCAGGGTGACGAAGGCCTGGCTGCACACCACCAGGTTGGCGCGTGCCGTATGGGCGGCGGCAATATCGCGGTAGCGGGCGTCGCCGGTGATGGCGGTGCGCAGGCGGATGCCGATGCGCGCCAGCAGCGGGCGGATCTGGTCCAGCTCGCCGTTGACGTTGTATTCGGCCAGCAGGTTGATGTCGGTGGGGCCGGGGTCGGGCGGCTCGATGGTGCCGATGACGTGCTGGAGCAGGGCCTCGCCGCCCAGCCGCGCCCCCAGACTCTTCGAGCCGGCGAAGCCGGGGGCGTCGATGGGAATGACCGGGGTGCCCAGGCGTTCGGTGGCCGCCTTGCACACGCCGGCCACGTCGTCGCCGATCAGGGCGCCGACACAGGTCTGGTAGACCAACACCGCCGGCGGCTTATGGATTTCGACGGCGTGGCGGATGGCTTTGTACAGCTTCCGCTCGCCGCCATGCACGATGTCGAGGTTGGACAGGTCGGTGGTGAATCCCCGGCGGTAGAGGTCGCCGCCGGTGCTCCACGAATTGCGCCCGTCCCAGGAATTGCCCTCGCAGGCGATGGGGCCGTGGACCAGATGAACCACGTCGACGATCGGCTGCAACGAGATCTTGGCGCCATCGAAGCAGCAGCCGCCGGCCGCCGCGCCGGGGGTCAGCGCCTTGCTGCACCCCTTCTTGCGGGCGCTGTCCGACTTGGCGCGGTTGGTGGCGCAGCCGGGCTCATTGAACAGTTCCTGGATCTTCGCCTGGTTCATGCGAGCCTCCATCACGGTCACCAGGGGGCGAAGCAAGAGGCGTGCCGGCCGCAAACACCGCACAATTCCTCGGCTTCTGCGACATCCGTCGGGCCGATTGTCGCGTCCGCGACAATCGGCGTGTCGCATGGAGCGCACAAAAAACCCCGGGGCGGAAGGGCCCCGGGGGAGGATGACCGGACCGCTGTGACGGTCAGCGGGTCAGGTCATAGGAGATGTCGGAGGAGGCGTCGGCCACCTCCAGGATGCGGTCGAGGATCGACACCAGCACCCGCAGGCCGCCCTGGTAGCCGAAGGTCGGGAAACGGTGGTGGTGATGGCGGTCGAAGATGGGGAAGCCGACGCGCACCAGCGGCGTGCCGGTGTCCTTCTCCAGGTACTTGCCGTAGGAGCTGCCGATCAGCAGGTCGCAGGGCTCGGTGAACAGCAGCGAGCGCATGTGCCACAGATCCTTGCCGCGCCACACCTGGCCCGCGGCGCCGAACGGCGACGAGGCGAGCAGGGCCTTCATTTCTGCTTCCCAGTCGGCGGAGCCGTTGGTGCACAGGCAGTGTACCGGCTCGCAGCCCAGCTCCAGCAGGAAGGCGGTCAGGCCGTAGACCACGTCGGGGTCGCCGAACAACGCCACGCGCTTGCCGTGCAGCCAGGCCTGGCTGTCGGCGATCGCATCGACCAGACGGCCGCGCTCCTTCTCCAGGGCCTCGGGAATGGGCTTGCCTGACAGTTCCGACATGGCCATCAGGAAGGTATCGGTGCCGGCGACCCCGATCGGGTAATGGAACGAGGCGGTCGCGTGGCCGTTTTCCTTGCAGTAGTCCAGGGTCTTTTCCGCGGCGTACTTTTGCAGCGCCACGGTGGCCTTGGCATTGATGGCGGCGCGGGTGTCGTCCAGGGCGGTGCCGCCGTCATACATGCGGTAGCGGCCGTCGGTCGGAGTGTCGAACACCTCGGAGACGTCGGACAGCAGGGTGTACTCGACGCCCATCAGGTCCAGAATCCGTTTCAGTTCGCGGTTGTTGGCCACGGCGTAGCCGTCGAAGCCGGGGACGATGTTGATCTTGGCGCCCGGATCGCGGTTCTTGTGGCTTTCCCGCTCCCAGAAGTATTGCAGGATGCCCTTGATCATATTGTCGTAGCCGGTCAGGTGGCTGCCGACGAAGCTGGGGGTGTGGGCGAAAGGCACCGGGAAATCGGCCGGGATCGAGCCCTTTTCTTTGGCCTGGGCGATGAAGGCCGACAGATCGTCGCCGATGACCTCCGCCATGCAGGTGGTGGACATGGCGATCATCTTGGGCTTGTAGAGCGCATGGGCGTTCTGCAAGCCTTCGACGATGTTGTTGAGGCCGCCGAACACCGCCGCATCCTCGGTCATCGAATCCGACACGCAGGCCGAGGCCTCCTTGAAATGGCGGGCGAGGTGCGAGCGGAAATAGGCCACGCACCCTTGGCTGCCATGCACGTAGGGCATCGTCTCTTCGAAGCCGGCGGCGGCGAACACGGCGCCCAGGGGCTGGCAGGCCTTGGCGGGATTGATGACCGCGACCTCGCGGGCGAAATTCTTTTCGCGGTATTCCCAGGTCTTGGAGTATTCGGCCTGGGCGGCGACCGCCTCATCCGAGGGGCGGCATTCGAAGGCGGCCTTCTTCGCCGAGAACATCTCGGTGTATTCAGGCTCCTTGAACAGCGAGATGTGGTCCTTAACCTTGTCAGCAGTTTGCGGCATGGCAACTCTCCTTATCCCCCCCGCGCCCCCGTCTTGTGGGCGACACGCGGGGAGGGGCATGGGGGAGGGGTATTGATATTGCGTTCAGGCGGCTTTCCACGGGGCCTTGATCTTTCCCCAGACCGGCGCGTTGATCGCCATGTCCATGTCGCGGGCGAAGATGGCGAAGCCGTCGTAGCCATGATACGGGCCCGAGTAGTCCCAGGAATGCATCTGGCGGAAGGGCACGCCCATCTTCTGGGTGGCGTACTTCTCCTTGATGCCCGAGCCGACCAGATCGGGACGGATCTTTTCGATGAACTTCTCCAGCTCGTAGCCGGTGACGTCGTCGTAGATCAGCGTGCCGTCCTTCAGGTAATGGGTGGTGCGCTGATAGTCGTCGTTATGGGCGAATTCATAGCCTGACCCGACGATTTCCATGCCCAGGTCCTCGTAGGCATTGGCGACGTGGCGGGGGCGCAGGCCGCCGACGTACAGCATCACTTTCTTGCCCTTCAGCCGCGGCTGGTATTTGGTCAGGACGGCATCGACCAGCGGCTGGTACTTGGCGATCACCTTCTCGGCGTTGGCCTTGATGGTGTCGTCGAACTGCGCGGCGATCTTGCGTAGCGAGGCGGCGATCTGGGTGGGGCCGAAGAAATTGTACTCGACCCACGGGATCGAATACTTCTCTTCCATATGCCGGCAGATGTAGTTCATCGACCGGTAGCAGTGAATCAGGTTGAGCTTGGCCTTGGGCGCCCGCTCCATCTCGGCCAGCGTCGCGTCGCCCGACCACGACCCGATGACGCGCAGGCCCATCTCCTCCAGCAGCTTGCGGCTGGGCCAGGCGTCGCCGCCGATGTTGTAATCGGCGATCAGGTTGACGTCGTAGGGACCGGTCTCCCATTCCGGCGTGGTCTTCTCGAAGACCCAGTCGCGGATGGCGTCGTTGGCGATGTGGTGGCCGAGCGACTGCGACACGCCGCGGAAGCCTTCGCAGCGGACCGGGACCACCGGCTTGCCGATGTCCTTGGCCTTCTTCTTGGACACCGCCTCGATGTCGTCGCCGATCAGGCCGATCGGGCATTCCGACTGTACCGAGACGCCGCGGCTGAGCGGGAACAGGGTGTTCAGCTCGTCGATCATCTTGTCCAGGTTCTTGTCACCGCCGAACACGATGTCGCGTTCCTGGAAGTCGCTGGTCACCTGCATGGTGACGAAGCTGTCGATGCCCACCGTGCCGTTGAAGTAGTTGCGGCGCTGGCTCCAGGAATACTGGCCGCAGCCCACCGGGCCGTGGCTGATGTGCAGCATGTCCTTGACCGGGCCCCACACCACGCCCTTCGAGCCGGCATAGGCGCAGCCGCGGATGGTCATCACGCCGGGGACCGACTTGATGTTGGACTTGACGCCGCAGGACGATCCGCCGGCCTTTTCATCCGGCTTGATGACGTTGAGGTGCCGGGCGCGTTTCTTCGCGGCCTTTTCCGGGTACTGCTCAAGGACTTCCTTGATCAGGTCCTCGTGAAACCCGGTGTCGTTGGTATATTCCAGGCTCATCGGCCTTCTCCTCGGTTCGGGGTCAGCCGGCGGCGCAGAGGCTCTTTTCCTTGGCTTCGAGTTCGGCCAGGGCCTGCTCGTCGGACTTCATGATGCCGAACTCCAGCAGCATGTCCTCCAGCTCTTCCATGCTGATCGGGGTCGGGATGGTGCCCTTGCCGCCGTTGGCATGGATCTTCTTGGCGAGCTGGCGGTATTCCTCGGCCTGTTGCGAATCGGGGGCATACTGGATCACCGTCTGGCGGCGCAGCTCGGCGTGCTGGACAATGTTGTTGCGCGGCACGAAATGGATCATCTGGGTGTTGAGCTTCTTGGCCAGGCTTTCGGCCAGGTCCAGCTCGCGGTCGGTCTGACGTTCGTTGCAGATCAGCCCGCCCAGGCGCACGCCGCCGGAACCGGCATACTTCAGGATGCCCTTGGCGATGTTGTTGGCGGCATACAGCGCCATCATCTCGCCCGACATCACGATGTAGATTTCCTGAGCCTTGTTCTCGCGGATCGGCATGGCGAAGCCGCCGCACACCACGTCGCCCAGCACGTCGTAGGATACGTAGTCCACGTCGTCGTAGGCGCCGTTCTCTTCCAGGAAGTTGATGGCGGTGATCACGCCGCGGCCGGCGCAGCCGACGCCCGGCTCGGGGCCGCCGGCCTCGGTGCATTTGATGCCCTTGTAGCCGATCTTCAGCACGTCTTCGAGTTCCAGGTCCTCGACCGAACCGGCCTTGGCGGCCAGGTGCAGCACGGTGTCCTGCATCTTGGTGTTGAGGATCAGGCGGGTGGAATCGGCCTTGGGGTCGCAGCCGACGATCAGGATCTGCTGGTCCATCTCGACCAGGGCCGCCAGCGTGTTCTGGGAGGTCGTCGACTTGCCGATGCCGCCCTTGCCGTAGAACGCGATTTGACGAGGCATGATTGGTTTCCTTCCGGTTCCAGCGAATGGCTCGGCGAAGGGCTCCCCTCCGCCACGCATCCCATTGCGCAAGCGGCATGCCAATTGCCGGACGGATCGGGAAATGGCGGAAAACCGCGGATTTGACCGTAAACAACCGGCGTCTGCCCCATTCTTGGGCGGCTGTCGCAAACCCGACACCGTGTCGCAAGCCCCACAGCCCCGGGCTGCGGCGGGGCCAAGACCGGGGCGCCGCAAAGGGTACGCCGCTTGCATGGGGGAGGGGGAACGACAGGGGGCGGCCATCTATGACCACCATGCGCGACATCGGACACTCGACCAATCTGGTCGGACTGCCCACCGCCCTGCTGGCCAGCGCCGAGTTCAACGACCATCCGCTGCCGCTGGCCGTTTCCGGCGTGCGCGAGATGAACAAGGCTCTGCTGGAGATGCTCTCCCAGGCCGAGGATCTGGCCGAGGCGGGGGAGGCATTCCACTGTTACATGATGGCGATGTTCGGCCTCGACCCCGAGCAGCGCGAACAGGTGGCGGGCGGCGGGCTGCGGCGCTACCGCTCGTCCTTCCTGCGCCTGTTCAAGGGCTGGGGCTACGAGTCCAACGGGCCGGAAGGCGCCGTGCTCAAGGGGTGGGTCGAGAGCCGCTTCGGGCTGTTCCCCACCTTCCACAAGCGGGTGATCGACCGGGCGGGCGGTCCCGGGTGGGCGGCCTATGTGGAAGAGAAGATGTCCAGCCGTTTCCACAACAACGCCATCTACACCCAGCTCGACATGGTGTTCGAGTTCTGCCAGTGGGCGTTGGACCGCTTCGCGGCACCGGGGCGGACTCACCTGACCCTGTTTCGCGGCACCAATTCCTTCGATGAGCACCAGATCGTCGAACGCCTCGACCGCCGTCGGGTGGTGATGCGCCTGAACAACCTAGCCTCGTTCTCGTCCGACCGCGACGTGGCGGGGTGTTTCGGCGACGTCATCGTCACCGCCCGGGTACCGCTGTGCAAGATCGCCTCCGTCAACACCTTGTTGCCGGTCCACCCGCTGAAGGGCGAGGGGGAATATCTGGTGATCGGCGGCGATTACCGGGTTTCGGCCGACTATTACTGACAAGGACCACGCCAATGGCAGCCGCACCGACACTGCAAGACCGCGCGCTCGGGGCCTATATCGGCCTGGCGGTCGGCGACGCCCTGGGGGCTACCGTCGAATTCATGACCCGGGGCGAGATCGCCGCCAAATACGGCACGCACCGCAAGATGATCGGCGGCGGCTGGCTGCACCTGGCGCCGGGGCAGGTCACCGACGACACCGAGATGGCGCTGGCCCTCGGCCGCTCGCTGGTGCGCAAACGGGGTTTCGACGCCAAGGATGTGTGCGAGGAATTCGCCGCCTGGCTGAAAAGCGGGCCGGTGGATATCGGCAACACCTGTCGCCGCGGCATCCGCCGCTACCTGATCCACGGCACGGTGGAAGGGCCATTCTGCGACGGCGACGCCGGCAACGGCGCGGCCATGCGCAACCTGCCGGTGGCGGTCGCCGCCTTCGGCCGGCCGGAGGTGGCGGCGGAGTGGACCATCGCCCAATGCCACGTCACCCACCACCATCCCCTGTCCGACGACGCCACTCTGGCCCTTGTCGGCATGGTTCAGGCCCTGCTGGCGGGCGAAGGCATCAAGGGGGTGCGCGAAGTGGCCAAGGCGCTGGTCGACCGGCACCGCGCCTTCAAGTTCGAGCCCTATCGCGGCCAGTCCTCGGCCTACATCGTCGATACCATGCAGACCGTGCTGCACCACTACTTCATCACCGACAGCTTCCGCGACTGCGTGTTGCAGACGGTCAACCAGGGCGGCGATGCCGACACCACCGGCGCCTTGGCCGGCATGCTGGCGGGTGCGACCTATGGGGTGGGCGAGATCCCCTCGGCCTGGCTGGGCAAGCTGGACAGGGCGGTGGCGGAGGAAATCCGCGGGCAGGTGGCCGGTCTGCTGGCCCTGGCGCGCTGACGTGGGTCCTTATGGGGGATCGCAGGGCGGGCCGCCG
>JAKAFA010000133.1 GCA_021818185.1 Pseudomonadota bacterium
CTCTTCGAACTTGCCCAGCCGGCGGGCCACCGCCCCGGTGAACGCCCCTTTCTCGTGGCCGAACAACTCGGATTCCAGCAACGCCTCGGGGATGGCGGCGCAATTGACCGCGACGAAACGGTTGGCGGCGCGCTTGCTCTTCTTGTGGATGAAGCGGGCCATCAGTTCCTTGCCGGTACCCGATTCCCCGATGACGAGAATCGAGGCGTCGGACCCGGCCACCTGCTCGGCCATCCGCATGGTCTGGCCCATGCGCGGATCCTTGAAGATCATCGCGCCGGCCTCGGCGGTGACCGCCTCCAGCACGGCGGCGATCAGTTCGGCATCGGGCGGCAGCGGGATGTATTCCTTGGCCCCCGCCTTGATGGCCCGCACCGCCGCCGAGGCGTCCGAAGCCACGCCGCAGGCCACCACCGGCACGGTGATGCGTTCGGCCTCCAGCGCCTCGATCAGGCTGCGGATGTCGCGGCGCACGTCGATCATCACCAGTTCGGCGCCGCGCTCGCGCAGCACGTCCAGGCCGCTCTCCACGTCCTCGGCCAGTTCGACCTTGGCGCCGCGGGCCATGACGATCTGGCTGGCCGCGCCGATCTGGCCGTCGAGGGAGCCGATGATCAGAAGTCGCATCGCCGCATTTCCCCCGTCAGGTCCGTTCGGTCTTGATGATTTCGGTCATGGTCACGCCCAACCGGTCTTCGACCACCACCACTTCGCCGCGCGCCACCAGGCGGTTGTTGACGTAGATGTCGATGGCCTCGCCGACCTTGCGGTCCAGTTCCACCACGGCGCCGCGGCCCAGCTTCAGCAACTGGTTGACCTGCATGGTCGCCTTGCCCAGCACCGCCGAGACCTGGACCGGAATGTCGTAGACCGCCTCCAGATCGCGCGCCGAACGGGGGGCGTCGGGGACGTCTCCCCGGCCGTCATCCTCGGCCTGGAAGTCGTTGAGGTCGAAATCGGCTACCATCGTACCTGTCCTCCCTGGCCATCCGCTCCGTATGGGGCGGCCGGCCCGTTCCATCCCCGGGCAGCCCCCGCCTAGGCGGGGGCGCCGGCCAATTGCGTCGCCCCGGCGGCCCGCGCCCCGGCCGCGCTTCCCTCGGCCGCCGATGCCGAGCCGTCGGCGGGCAAAAGCGCCCGTTCGACGGCGGCGTCGATCTCGGCCAGCAAGCGGGCCTGATCGCGTTCGGCCCCACCATCGGCCCATTCCACCCGGCAGTTGCCGGCAGGCAGCCGCGGGTCCTCCTGCACCACCACCCGGCCCTCGAACCCGTGGCCATCGGCGACGGCCTCCAGCCGGGGGCGCAACAGGTCGGCCAGACCCGGCCCCACTCGCACGATGATGCGCGGTTCGTCCAGGACCTGGCCGATCACGTCCTCCACCACGTTCGCCACCTCCTCGAAGGCGTAGACGCGGCAGGCGGCCGGCAGCACCTTGCGGACCGCCGTATAGGCCACCCGGGCGGCATCGCGGGCCGCCTCGGCGTTGGCATCCTCCTGGCGGCGAACCAGATCGTCCAGCGCCCCGGCGATGGCCGCCAGCCCCTGGGCCACGCGGGCCTCGTCGGCGCGGGCGGCCTCCTCGCGCCCCTGGCGGCGCCCTTCGTCGAAGGCCGATTCGCGCGCCAGGTTGATCTCGTCCTCGGTGAACATCGGCGCCGGCGGCTCGGCGGCCGGCATCTCCTCGACCAGTACCGCAACGGGGGCCTGTGCCTCGGGCTGGGGCGGCGGACGCGGTCCGAAATCGCGGTCGAACAGGTATTTGCGGGTGTCCGGCATGCCTTAGAACACCAGCTCGTCTTCTTCGCGGCCCTCGGAGATGACGATCTGGCCGGAGGCGGCCAGCTCCTTGGACATCGCGACGATGAGGGACTGGGCCTGATCCACGTCCCGGAGGCGGACCGGCCCCATGGCCTCCATGTCCTCGCGCAGCATCTTGCCGGCACGCTCGGACATGTTCTTGAAGAACAGGTCCTTGATGCTGTCGGACGCGCCCTTGAGGGCAAGGGCCAGCTTGTCCTTCTCGACGTTGCGCAGCAGGGTCTGGATGCCGGCGGCGTCGATGCGGGTCAGGTCCTCGAAGGTGAACATCAACTGCTTGATGCGCTCGGCCGATTCGCGGTTGCGCTCCTCCAGGGCCGACATGAAGCGGTTTTCGGCGTTGCGGTCCAGGTTGTTGAAGATATCGGCCATCAGTTCGTGGGCGTCGCGGCGCTGAGTACGGGCCAGGTTCGACATGAATTCGGTGCGCAGGGTCTTTTCGACGCCGTCCAGCACCTCCTTCTGCACCGCCTCCATGCGCAGCATGCGCATGATCACTTCCATGCCGAAATTCTCCGGCAGCAGCGACAGCACGCGGGCCGCATGGTCGGGCTTGATCTTGGCCAGCACCACCGCCACGGTCTGGGGATATTCGTTCTTCAGGTAATTGGCCAGCACCTGCTCGTTGACGTTGCCCAGCTTGTCCCACATGGTGCGGCCCGCCGGACCGCGGATTTCCTCCATGATGGTGGAGACGCGGTCCTTGGGCAGCGACTTCATCAGCAGCCGCTCGGTGCTTTCGTACGAACCGACCAGCGAGCCGGTCGACGAGATCTGGTCGGCGAACTCGACGAACAGCCGCTCGACCAGATTGGCCGAAACGGTGCCGAGATTGGCCATGATCTGCGAAAGTTCCTTGATCTCCTCGTCGTCCATCATGCCGAACAGCTTGGCCGAATGCTCCTCGCCCAGGCTGAGCATCAGCATGGCGGCCTTTTGCGGGCCGGTCAGCGAGCGGTAGTCCTCTTTGATGCGTGCCATGGAACCGGCCCCTCTTGCCTAATCCGCTCAGCTTTCCTGGTACAGCCAGGTGCGCAGGATCGACAGCGCCTCTTCCGGGTGCTTGTCGACAATCTCGCCGATCTTGCGGATCGACGATGCCTTCACCCGGCCTTCCACCTTGTCGATGTCGATCAGTTCGTCGGCAATGACTTCCTCTTCGCCGCCCAGCGCCGGGGCGGGAAGCGGTGCCGGGCCGGCCAGTTGCGGCATCATGGCGCCCTCGGCGGTCAGCAGGCGGCGGCCATCGGGACCGACCGGGCCGGCCTGCATGCTTTCGATGGCGCGGCTGATGAGCGGACGGAGCACCAGCAGCAGGAACAGGATGGCGACCACCGACAGGCCGAGGTTCGAGGCAACCCTCTCCACGAACTCGCGCCGCATGCCGAAGATGAACTCGCCCGGCTCCTCGGCCTGGTACTGTTCCTCACCGCCGGCGAATTGCATGGATTCGACCGTGACCTGGTCGTGGCGCTCGTCGCTGTTGGTATAGCCGATAGCCGATTTGACCAGCGCCTGGATTTGGGCCAGTTCCTGGGGGGTGCGCTCGCGATAGTGCTTCTTGCCGTCCTTGCCGATCTCGTAGATTCCGTCCACCAGAACCGCCGCCGAGACCTTGCGGATCTCGCCCATCTCGCGGACGATGTTCTTGGTGGTCTTGTTGATCTCGTAATTGACCGTGTCCTGGTTCTTGACCGAAGACGAGGCACTTTTGGTCGAGCTGCCGCCGGCGTTGGGATCGGGCAGGTTCTGGGTGACGCTGACCGGGTTTTCGCCCTCGGTGTTCTTGTCGGTCTCGTTGTTGGTGACCTCGCTGCGCACCACCTTGCTGTCGGGGTCGTACAATTCCTCGGTGGTGACCGCCTTCGACATGTCCATGTCGATGGTCACTTCGGCACGCACCCGCCCCGGCCCCAGCGAGCGTTCCAGCAGGTCCTCGATGGTGCGGGCCAACCGGTTCTCGTTGGCCAGCTTCATCTCTTGCGCCGTTTCGGCGGCATAATCCTGGTCGTTGGCGAACCCCTTGGCCACCAGGGTACCCTTGTCGTCGATGATCGACACGCGCGACGGCTTCATCTTGGGCACCGCCGCGGCGATCAGGTTCTGGATAGCCACCGCCTGGGCGTGGCTCAGGCGCGCTCCCCCTTTCATCTTGAGCAGGACCGAGGCGGAGGGCTCGGTCTCCTCACGCGAGAAGGCTTCGCGCTGGGGCAGAACCAGATTGACGCGGGCGGCCTGCACCTTGTCGATGGACCGGATGGTGCGCGCCAGTTCGCCTTCCATGGCGCGCAGGTAGTTGATCCGCTGCTGGAAGCTGGAGGTGCCCAGCGCATCCTCCTTGTCGAACAGTTCGAAGCCGGCGACGCGCCCTTCCGACGGGATGGCGTCCTCGGCCAGCTTGACGCGCATCTCGTTCTTCTTGTCCTTGGGCACCCAGATTTCGGTGCCGTCCTTGCGAATTTCGAAGGGGACCTTGTCGGCTTGCAGCTTCTCGACGATGGCCTTGGAATCGGTGAGCGCAAGGTCGCCGTAAAGCAGTTCCATCTGCGGTGCCGCCACCCGGCTCATCAGATAGATGAAGAACCCCAGGATCGACACGCCAACGCCGGCGATGGCCGCCAGCCGCATGGGCCCCAGGCCCTTCAGCATCTGAAGGAAAGCGTTCACGATCGATCCAGTCTTACCCGCGCTCTGGAGCCACAGCTCCGAGGATGGAGGCTATGCCTCGCAAGATTTATACGAAGTTAACGACCCGGCAACTTTTGCCGGGCAGGGGGAGTACCGCCATCCGGCTCCGCCCGCCGGCAGCCGGCGGATGCTATGATCGCCCCACGCTGGCAGTCCGGGAAACGCCGATGCCGATCTCGCGCCGCACCTTCCTGCGCTCCGCCGCCGCCTCCGCCCTGCTGCCCGTCGTCGAGCGGCCGCCCACCCATCTGCTCCCCGGGCCCGATGGCGATGGACCGCCCCTGGCCGAGCGCGCGGCGCGGAAAGGCCTGTTCTACGGCTGTTGCGCCGCCACCGCCTATCTGGACGATGCCGGCTTCGCCCAGGCGCTGGGGCGCGAGGCCGGCGTGCTGGTGCCGGAATGGGAGGGTAAGCGCGGCCGCATCGAACGCCGCCCGGGGGTCTACGACTATTCCGCCGCCGACCGGCTGGCGGGGTTCGCCCGCCGCCACCTCATGGCGCTGCGCGGCCACGCCCTGGTCTGGCACCTCAGCAATCCGGGCTGGCTGGACGAGGCCCTGTCGGTCCCCGGCGCCTCGGACCGGCTGATCACCGATTATATCGCCCGGGTGGTCGGACATTACCGCGGACAGATTCAGTCGTGGGACGTGGTCAACGAAGCGGTGGAGGTCGAGGACGGCCGGCCCGACGGCCTGCGGGCCAGCCCCTGGCTGAAGGCGTTCGGCCCCGGCTATATCGACACCGCCTTTCATGCCGCGCGCCGCGCCGACGCCGATGCCGTTCTGGTCTACAACGATTACGGCCTGAGCGCCGCCGATCCCTGGTCGGCGAGCCGCCGCCGCGCCGTTCTCGCCCTGCTGACCGGCCTGCGCCGCCGGGACACGCCCTGCCACGCCCTGGGCATCCAGGGCCATCTGCGAGCCTTCGGGCCCCGCTTCGACCCCGACGTCTTCCGCCGTTTCCTGGCCGAGGTCGCCGCCCTGCGCTACAGGATCATCATCACCGAGCTGGACGTGCGCGACGACGGCGGCCCCACTGCCCCGGCCGCCCGCGACCGGGCGGTGGCCGACCTGACCCGGCGCTACCTGGATGTGGCGCTGGACCAGCCCGCCACCCTGGGGGTGGTTACCTGGGGCCTGAGCGACCGCTACACCTGGCTGGCCACCCCCGCCGAGCACCGGCCCGGCACCCCGCCGCCCCGTCCCCTGCCGCTGGACGACGCCCTGCGCCGCAAGCCCATGTGGCACGCCATCGCCGCCGCCTTCGACACCGCGCGGCCCCGCACGCACGGCTAGGGCACTTAAGAACAATTTGTCTTTGACATTTACCCGTCGCGACGTTCACATCCCCCCAGCCCATACCCGACCGGGGAGTCATGATGACCGTCGCCGCCGAGCAATTCATCGCCAGCCTGAAGACGTCCGAGCGCCACGCCACGCCGTGGCGGCACTGGCTGCTCGACGACCTCTACCCCGCCGATCTGGTGGCCGAACTGGAGGCGCTGCCCTTCGCCCCGCCGTCGGGCGTGCTGCACGAAGGCCGGCGCGAGGTGAACAACTCGGTCCGCGTGTTCTTCGACGCAGCCACCCAGGCCGAACACCCCTGCACCGCCAAACTGGTGGAGGCGATGCTCGACCCGCGGGTTCTGACCGCCATCGAGGCCGAGTGCGGCATCGACCTGACCGGTTCCCTGCTCCGCATGGAATACTGCATGGATGTCGGCGATTTCTGGCTGGAGCCCCACACCGACATCTCGGTGAAGAAGTTCACCATGCTGCTGTACCTTTCGGCCGGCGCGGGCAGCGACAATTGCGGCACCGACGTGCTGGCGGTCGAGGACCCGCATGCCCTGGCGGTCGAGGCGCCCTTCGGCTTCAACAAGGGCACCCTGTTCATCCCGGGCAAGGACACTTGGCACGGCTTCCACAAGCGCAACATCGTCGGCGTGCGCAAGAGCATCATCATCAACTACGTCACCAACGACTGGCGGGCTCGCCACGAGCTGACCTCCGAACGGCCGGTGAAGTAGCCGATGTGCGGCCTGGCCGGGTTCGTCCGCGGCACGGGCGACGGCCCGGCCCTGGCCGCCGCCGCGGCGGAAATGGCCGCTTCCCTGGTCCATCGCGGCCCCGACGACGCCGGGGTATGGTCAGACCCGGCGGCCGGCGTGGCACTGGCCTTCCGCCGGCTGGCGATCATCGACCTGTCGCCGGCCGGCCACCAGCCGATGTCCTCGCCCTGCGGCCGCTACGTCCTGGCCTTCAACGGCGAGATCTATAACGCCGAGGACCTGCGCGCCGAACTGGGCCCCGTCGCCTGGCGCGGCCACTCGGACACCGAGGTCCTGCTGGCCGCTTTCTCCCGCTGGGGGGTCGAAGCCTCCCTGGCCCGCCTGGACGGAATGTTCGCCATCGCCCTGTGGGACGGCGAACGCCGCCGCCTGACCCTGGCCCGCGACCGGTTCGGCGAAAAGCCGCTGTACTGGGGCTGGTGCGGCGGCAGCCTGCTGTTCGCTTCGGAACTGAAGGCGCTGCGCCGCCATCCCGCTTTCGATTCCGCCCTTGACCGCGACGCCGTCGCCGCCTTCCTGCGCTGGGGATGGATTCCGCAGCCCGCCTCGCCGTTCAAGGCGATCCGCGCCCTGCCGCCCGGCTTCCGGCTGGAATTGGACGACGGCGCCGGTCCAGGGGGCGAGCGCCTTCTACCCTACTGGTCGGCCCGTACGGTGGCCGAGGCGCAGGCCGCAGCGCCGTTCCGCGGCAATTTCGCCACCGCCGTCGCCGAGACCGAGGCGCGGCTGTCGGCCTCGGTGGCCCGGCGCCTGCGGGCCGACGTGCCGGTAGGGGTATTCCTGTCGGGCGGCATCGATTCCTCGCTGCTGGCCTGCCTGGCGGCGGAGCGGGTTCCGGGGCTGAAAAGCTTCACCATCGCCTTCACCGCCTCGGCCCTCGATGAATCCCGCTACGCGGCCAAGGTCGCCCATCATCTCGGCCTCGACCACACCGAACTGCCGGTGGACGAGGCGGCGGCCCTGGCCCTGATCCCCGACCTTCCCGCCCTGCTCGACGCCCCCCTGGGCGATGCCGCCGCCCTGCCGGTGGCCCTGCTGTCCCGCCTGGCCGGCCGCCAGGTGCGGGTCGCCCTGTCGGGCGACGGCGCCGACGAACTGTTCGGCGGCTACAAGCCGCATGTCGCGGTCCCCGACCTGTGGCGCGCCCTGGACCGCATCCCGGCACGCCGGTTAGTGGGCGGGCTGCTGGGAATCCTGCCGGCGGCCGCCATCGACCGCCTTGCCGTGGCGGCGGCCGACGCGGTGGGCCGGCGGCGGCGCAGCCATCCCGGCCTGCGGCTGGCCAAGCTGGCCCGCGACCTCGGCGCGTCGGCGCCGGCTGCCCTGGTGGGCGGCCAGCGGACCCTCTGGCGCGGCCTGCCGCCGCGGGTGACCGGCGCACGGCCGATCGCCACCCGCTTCGGCGATCCCTTCACCCTGGCCGATGCCGCCGCCGAGGCCATGCTGACCGACGCGCTGACCTATCTGCCCGACGATTTGTGCGTCAAGACCGACCGCACCACCATGGCCGCCAGCCTGGAGGCGCGGCTGCCGTTCCTCGACCACGGCCTGGCGGCCTTCGCCTGGAGCCTGCCCACCGAGTTCAAGGCGGGCGGCTGCGGCGGCAAGGCGGTGCTGCGCGCCGCCCTGCGGGCCCGCCTGCCGCAGGAATTGGCCGAACGGCCGAAGCACGGCCTGGAGGTGCCGGTGGGCTCGTGGCTGCGCGGCGCGCTGAAGGACTGGGCCGGCGATCTGCTGTCCCCGGCCCGGCTGGCGGCCCAAGGCCTGATCGATCCCGCGCCGGTGGCCATGGCCTGGGACGAGCACCAGGCCCGGCGCAAGGACTGGAGCAACGAGTTGTGGGGGCTGGTGGCCCTGCAAGCCTGGCTGCGGACGCTATAATAGGGCGACCGCAGGCCGGGCGGCCGCCACGGTTGACGCCACGGCGCGCCCGGCCTAGGGTTCCGCCCTTCGGTTTTCCAGTTTCGACGGTCCCGCCATGTCCGATCTCCGCGACCTCGCCCGCAATGCTAACGCCTGGCCGTTCCAGGAGGCGCGCCAGCTGCTCGACGAGCGGCTGAAAGGCGCGGCGCCGGACAAGGGGTTCGTGCTGTTCGAGACCGGCTACGGCCCCTCGGGCCTGCCGCATATCGGCACCTTCGGCGAGGTGGTGCGCACCACCATGGTGCGCCGGGCCTTCGCCGTGCTGGCCCCCGAGATCCCCACCCGGCTGTTCGCCTTTTCCGACGACATGGACGGCCTGCGCAAGGTGCCGGACAACATCCCCAACCAGGAGATGGTCCGCCAGCATCTGGGCAAGCCGCTGACCAGCATTCCCGACCCGTTCGGCACCCATGAAAGCTTCGGCCACCACAACAACGCCCGGCTGCGGTCGTTCCTCGACGCCTTCGGCTTCGAGTACGAATTCCAGTCGGCCACCGAGTGGTACAAGTCGGGCCGCTTCGACGCCGCCCTGTTGCGGGTGCTGGAGCATTACGACGCGGTGATCAACGTCGTGCTGCCCACCCTGGGCGAGGAGCGGCGCCAGACCTATTCGCCGTTCCTGCCGGTCTGCCCCGACACCGGACGGGTGTTGCAGGTGCCGGTGGTCGAGCGTGACGCCAAGGCCGGCACCATCGTTTACCGTACCGAGGACGGCCGGCTGGTGGAAACCCCGGTCACCGGCGGGCGCTGCAAGATGCAGTGGAAGGCCGATTGGGCCATGCGCTGGTACGCGCTGGGCGTCGATTACGAGATGAGCGGCAAGGATCTGATCCCCTCGGTCGAGCTGTCCACCCGCATCTGCCGCATCCTGGGCGGCCGGGCGCCGATGAACCTGACCTACGAGCTGTTCCTGGACGACAAGGGCCAGAAGATCTCGAAGTCGAAGGGCAACGGCCTGTCGGTCGAAGAATGGCTGACCTACGCGCCGCAGGACTCGCTGGCGCTGTTCATGTACCAGAAGCCCAAGGCGGCCAAGCGGCTGTACTTCGACGTCATCCCGCGCACCGTCGACGACTACCTGACCTATCTCGGCAAGTTCCCGGCCGAGGAACCGGCCAAGCAATTGGAGAACCCCGTCTGGCACATCCATGCCGGCCGGCCGCCGCAGGAGGAGGCCCATCTGTCCTTCTCGATCCTGCTCAACCTGGCCTCGGTGTGCAATTCCGAGGACAAGGCGGTGCTGTGGGGCTTCATCCAGCGCTATGCCCCCGGCGCCACCCCTGCGGGCGCCCCCATCCTCGACCGCCTGGTGGAATGCGCCGTCGCCTATTACCGCGACTTCGTCAAGCCGGCCAAGACCTACCGCAAGGCCAGTCCCGACGAGGCCGCCGCCTTCCGCGACCTGGCCGCCGGCCTCGCCGCCCTGCCCGCCGGGGCCAGCGCCGAAGACATCCAAAACCTGGTCTACGAGACCGGCAAGCGCCCGGCCTTCGCCGAGATGAAGGCGTGGTTCAAATCCTGCTACGAGGTGCTGCTGGGCCAGGACCAGGGCCCGCGGCTCGGCAGCTTCATCAAGCTCTACGGGGTGGCCGAAACCATCGCCCTGCTGGCCAAGGCGGCGGCGGGGGAGGATCTGGGCTGAGGGCGGGGATCTGCCGTCACGTCAGGCCGATCAGCGCCGCCAGTTTGGCGCGCACGTCTTCCAGCACCGGCGATGGAACCGATTGCCCGATCGGCAAGATGGGGCGGGCCAGGGTTTCGATGCTGCGGACATGGCTGGTGAGGATTTCGCCAGCCAAGTTCAGGCCGGCGGGCAGGACGACGCTGGTGCCGAAGGGGCGAAGCTTCGAGGTAATGGGGCAGACGATGGCGAAGCCGCTGGCCCGCCAGAAGGCGACCGGGGACACCACCAGCGCCGGGCACCGCCCGCCCTGCTCGCGCCCGCTGCGCGGGTCGAAATCGGTCCAGACCAGATCGCCGGCCTCGGGTTCGTAAGGGCCGGTCACTCCACCGCCTCACGCCCGACATCACCGCCCCAGTCGAAGGCCTCGCGCAGGGCATCCGGGCTCATTCCCGCCAGCAGGTCGGCCAGGTGATAATGCGGCCGCGCCAGGGTGATGACCACCTGCGCCCCCGAAGCCTCGATCTCCACCTTCTCCCCCTTTCCACTCCGCTCAAAGCGTCGTTTTCGATCAGCGCCGCTTTTGCCTATCCACTCACCGCACGGCGGTTGGCCCCAAATTCGACGACTCCGTACCGTTCGGGATCGTGGACGTGGTAAGCGAAGACGGTGGCGCCGACGGTCCGGGACGACACCTGGGCGAGTTGCCGCCCCAATTC
>JAKAFA010000134.1 GCA_021818185.1 Pseudomonadota bacterium
CGCCGCCACCGCCCCATTGCCGTCGCCGAGCGCCTGATGGGCCAACCCCAGTTCCAGCCAGGCTTCCAGGCCGGCGGAATCGGCGCGGGTGGCGGCCTCGGCCTCGGCGCGCGCCGCCTCGGCGCGGCCGGCCGCCCGCAGACTGGCGGCCAGATTGGCGCGGAACCCGGCATGGTCCGGCCGCCGGGCCACCGCCTCGCCCAGGGCGGCGGCGGCATCGTCGTGCCGCCCCAGGCGATGGAGGGCCAGGCCGAAATTGTTGAGGGCGGAGGGCCAGTCGGCGCGAACGGCCAGGGCGGCTGCCAGATGGCGCACCGCCTCGGCCGGCCGGCCGGCCTCCAGCAGCAGGGCGCCCAACCGGGCATGGGCACCGGCGTTGTCGCCATCGGCGGCCAGCACGGTCCGGCACTGGTCCATGGCCGCCGCGGCGTCGCCGCAACGCTCCAGGGCGTCGGCCAGCGCCAGATGGGGGGCGGGTTGGCCGGGGGTGATGGCGACGGCGCGGGCCAAGTGCTCCACGGCGCGCCGCGGCTGGTTGCCGTCCAGGGCCAGCAGGCCCAGCAGGTACTGGGTGCCGCCGAACGCCGGCCAGCCTTCGGCCAGAGTCTTGGCTAGGCGGCGGGCAGCACCCCGGCGGCCCCGGGCATAGGCGTCCATCGCCTCGGCGAAGATCGCGCCGACATTTCCCGCCCGCTGACGCCCCATCCCGACTCCGCCCGCCCTATGCTCTTCCATTCGGCCGCGCCGATCTTAGGTTCTTACTGTAGCCCCGCACGTCCCGCTCCCACAACGAGGGAAGGCACAGATGGACGTCCCCCTGGAAATCCGCTTCCACGAACTCGATCCCTCCGACGCCCTTGAGGCCGCCATCCGCGACCGGGTCGAACGGCTCGACAAGCTTTACCCCCGCCTGACGTCGTGCCGGGTGGCGGTCGAGGCGCCCCACCGCCAGCACCGCAAGGGAAACATCTGGCAGATCCGCATCGAACTGGGCGTGCCCGGCGGCAAGCTGGCCATCAGCCGCGAGCCCCATCATCCCCGCGAAAAATACGCCAGCCCCGACATCTACAAGACCCTGCGCGATGCGTTCGACGCTGCCGAACGGCGCCTGCTCGACTACAAGCGGCAGATCAACGGCGACGTGAAGGCGCACGAGGAGCCCTATGCCGGCCGGGTGGCCATCGTCCACCCCGACCGCGACCACGGATTCATCGTCACCAATACCGGCGACCAGCTCTATTTCCACCGGAATTCGCTGATGGACGGCGCGCTCGAGGGGCTGAAGCCGGGAACCCCCGTCCATTACGTCGAGGCGGCCGGCGACACCGGCCCGACCGCCGCCAAGGTCTGGGTGACGACGCCGTAAGCGGTCCGGCGGCCGGCTGGGGCGCCCCGGCCCGCCTCAGCCGGGGAAGGCCTCGGTGATGGCGGCGGAAACCGCACGATCCCAGCGAATCAGCGCCTCGACCGCATCGTCGTCCAGCCCATGGCGGACCTTGGCGGGCGCCGCCAGGGAAAACGCCAGGATGCGGTCGGGGATGGTCACCCCCAGTCGCGGGCCGACCTCGCGCAGGCGCCGCCACACCTGATGGTGCGCCTGAACTGCCGCCACGAATTCCTCGACGCTTTCGGCATGGTCAAGACGCCGCGCCGCCTCGGACAGGCCCGCCGCGAGGGTAAAGGCAGAATTTGAGAATGATTCACGGTCTTGCGTGGGAACCATCACTATACCTCCTACCCCAGGGTATAGGCGCCCTCGCCCCACACCAACTTTGGGATAGAGTCCAAACAATGGCAAGTATTTTCTTATTTCTTACATCAGTCTAATTTTGACCCGCGGATCAGCCGCCGTTGCGCCCCCCCGACAACCTCACCCCACCCCCGGCGCCGGCGCCGCAACGGCGTCGAGCGGCGGATCGTCCCCCACCTGGACCGCCTCGATCCGGTCGGCGCGGCGGGTCACCTTGTCGGTGGAGATCTTGATCTGGCGCAGATCCTCGGCGGCCTGGTCGAAATGTTTGGCCAGGCCGGCGACCCGGTCGTCGAGGCGGCCGATGTCGTCCAGCAGCAGGCGGACTTCGGTCTGGATCAGGCCGGCCTGCTCGCGCATGCGGGCGTCCTTCAGCACGGCGCGCACGGTGTTCAGGGTCGCCATCAGGGTGGTGGGCGAGACGATCCACACCTTGGCGCGGTAGGATTTCTCCACCACGTCGGGAAAGCTGGCGTGCAACTCGGCATAGACCGCCTCGGACGGCAGGAACATCAGGGCGGATTCGGCGGTCTGGCCGGGGACGATGTAGCGGTCGGCGATGTCGCGGACATGCTTCAGGATGGCGGCAGCGAAGGCGCGGCCGGCGGCGGCGCGTTCCGCCTCGTCCCGGGCCTGGCGCAGGAGGTGCCAGCTTTCCAGGGGGAATTTGGCGTCCACCGCGATGGGCCCCGGCGGATTGGGCAATTTCAGCAGGCAATCCACCCGCCGGTTGTCGCCGAGCGGCGCCTGGAAGGCATAGGCCGAGGGCGGCAGGATGCCGCGGACCAGATCGGCCAGTTGGATCTCGCCGAAGGCGCCGCGCGCCTGCTTGTTGGACAGCACGTCCTGGAGCGACACCACCTGGGCCGACAATTCGGTGATATTCTTCTGGGCGGCATCGATCACCGCCAGCCGTTCGCGCAGATCGTGCAGGCTGTTGGCCTGGCGGTGGGCGGCCTGTTGCAGGTTCTCGTCCAGGCGGCGGCCCATCTCGGCCAGCCGTTCCTCGACCGCCTTGGCAAGGACGCGTTCCTGGGCCTGTAGGCGTTCGGCCAGCGCCGCCTGGGCGGCCGCCTGGCTGTCGGCCAGTTGCGCCAGGCGCCCGCCGAGGGCCGCCTGGGCCTGGGCCACCGTCTCGACGGCGCGGGCCATGCCGCCCAGTTGAGCGCGGACCCGCCCGCCGTCGCCACGCAGCACCAGCACCGCCAGTCCGGCCACCACGGCCAACGCCGCCATCAGGACCGCCATCACCGACGCGTCCACCGCTTCCCCCTCCGATGCCATGGATCTGCCGCTTTCATAGCATAGGAACTGGGACGACTGGATAGGGAGACCGTCGTCGATGCCGTGCCGTCTTCGCTTGCCCCTCCTGGCTGCCCTGGTCGTGGCGGCGTTGCCCTTGCCCATCCTGGCGGCCGACCCGCCGGAACGGGTGATCGGCACCGGCGACCGCACCGGCCTCGACCTGACCCTTTACCAGGACGACAACGCCCTGGTGCACGACCGGCGGACCGCAACCCTGGACAAGGGCCCGCTCCGGCTGATCTGGGAGGGCGTGAGCCGCCAGGCGCGATCATCCAGCGGCATCCTCTCGGGACCCAACCTGACGGTGCGCGCCCAGGGCTTCGACCTGGACAGCATCAGCGGCGACCGCATGCTGGCCCGGGCGGTGGGCCATGACGTCACGGTGGTCTGGGGCGGCGACGACGACCACGAGGAACAGGCCCGGGTGCTGGCGGCGGGCGCCACGCCGCTGTTCGACGTCGGCGGAAAGGTGGTGGCCGGCCGGCCGGCCCGAATCGTCTACGACCAGGATGCCGCCGGATTGCGGGCCGGGCCGACGTTCACCGCCGACGTGGTCAACGGCGCCCCCGGCCGGCATGACCTGGACCTGGCCTACATGACCGGCGGACTGGGCTGGCAGGCGGATTACATCGCCGAAATCCTGCCCGGCAGCGACCGGGTGGTGTTGTCGGCCTGGGCCACCTTGAGCGACACCACCGGCCTCGACTTTCCCCAGGCCCATGTGGCGGTGGTGGCCGGCCGGCCGAACCGGAGCGATCTCCGCCGCGCCGTGGGGCTGGCCGGCACGGGCGGGCCGACGCCCGAACCCCTGGGTCCCTATCAGATGTTCACCCTGCCCGAACCGGTTTCCCTGCGCGACGGCACCGATACCCAGGCTGTCCTGATGCCTCCCACTTCCGTCAAGGTCGAGCGCGAACTGGTCCTGGAGCCGCTGCCGCCCCACGCCTGGCGCACCCGCGCCGGGGAACCCGTCCGCCAGACGCCGCTGGTGCTGCTGCGCCTGGACAACAGCGCTGCCGCCGGGCTGGGCCGCCTCTTGCCGGCCGGCATCGTGCGTCTGTACCAGCGCACCTCCGACGGCACCCTCACCTATCTGGGCGAAGACCGGATGCCGGCGACGCCGGAGCGGGCCAGCGCACGCTTCGCCATCGGCCGGGCCTCCGTGGTGACCGCCCGGCGCAGCCAGACGGATTTCCAGCATGTGTCGGCCGATGTATCCGAGGCCGCCTACGAGGTGACTCTGAGCAATGCCGGCGACCGGCCGGTGACCGTCACCGTGCGCGAGGCGTTCGGCGGCGACTGGCTGGTGCTGGAAGAGAGCCAGCCGCACCACCGCGACGACGCCCTGTCGGCGTCCTGGCCGGTGCGGGTACCGGCAAAAGGCGAGGTCACCCTCAAATATCGTGTGCGGGTCCGAGGGTGACAGCGCCGGTTGCACCCTGCCGCGGTCCGGGCTACCGTGCTGCAATCATGCCTGTGAAGCCGTCCGTGCGCCGCGCCGTACTCCTTGCCACCGGCATGGCCGCCCTGCTGATGACCGGGGCGGCGCCGGTCCGGGCGCGGGAACGGCTGTTGGTCCCCCAGATCCCCGGCTGGGTCGTCACCGAGAGCTACAACGACCCCATCGCCCAGATCACCGAGCTTGTGCCGGCCGGCGAGACCTCGGACACCTGGACCCGCCGCCTGACGGTGCAGGCCTTTACCGGCTCGCCGATGAGCGCCGCCGATTTCCTGAAGGGGCTGGTTCCCCATACCGCCGATGTCTGCGAGGGCTTTCAGGCCGGACCGGTGGTCGAGGCGCCCGTCCCCGGCGCCGATGGCGGCCGGCGGACCATCTCCTGCGGCAAGTACCGCGGCGACGGGCGGGGAAGCTTCACCCTGTTCTACGCCCTGCGCGGGCATTCCGCCCTGTTCGTCCTGGCGCGCGCCTGGCGCGGCGCCCCGTTCCAGCCGGACACCCCCCCGGTAAACGCCACTGAACTGGACGCCTGGAACAGGCTGTTCGACGGCGTGCGCCTGTGCGATACCAACGACCCGGCGCGCCCCTGCCCACAAGGACCCCAGCCATGAGCGATTCCCGTTCCGCCCCCCCCGTTCCCATCGGCATCCTGACGGTTTCCGACCGCGCCAGCCGCGGGGTCTACCGGGACGAAGGCGGCCCGGCCATCGCCGCCTGGCTGACCCAGGCGCTGACCTCGCCGTGGCGGGCGGTGGCGCGGGTGATCCCCGACGAACGCGACCTCATCGAAAAGACGCTGATCCAGTTGGCCGACGACGAGGGCTGCGCCCTGATCGTCACCACCGGCGGCACCGGTCCGGCACCGCGCGACGTCACCCCCGAGGCGACCGAGGCGGTGTGCGAGAAGATGCTGCCGGGCTTCGGCGAATTGATGCGCCAGGAAAGCCTGAAGGTGGTCCCCACCGCCATCCTGTCGCGGCAGACCGCCGGCATCCGGGGCAGCAGCCTGATCGTCAACCTGCCGGGCAAGCCCAGTGCCATCGCCGACTGCCTGCGGGCGGTGATGCCGGCCATTCCCTATTGCGTCGACCTGATCGACGGACCCCGGCTGGAAACCGCCCCCGCCTTCTGCCCGGCGTTCCGGCCAAAGGCGAAGTAGGTCAGTCCACCCAGGTGACGATGTGATGGTCGAGGGGGCCGGCGCGGGTCTCGGAGACGATGCGGCCGCGCACCGACATGCCGGCCCGGTGCACGCTCTCGGGATCGCCCGAGACCAGGGGATGCCACCAGGCCAGATCCTTGCCCTCGGCCAGCAGGCGGTAGGCGCAGGTCGAGGGCAGCCAGCCGAGGGTGCCGATTTCGTCCGCCGTCAGCTCGACGCAGTCCGGCACATGGTGGCGACGGTCCTCGTAATCCTTGCAGCGGCAGGTACCGGCGCTGAGCAGGCGGCAGGCGACGTTGGTGTAGTAGTAGCAGCCCTCGTCGACATCTTCGATCTTATGCAGACAGCACTTTCCGCAGCCGTCGCACAGGCTCTCCCACTCGTCCCGGCTCATGTCCGCCAGCGTCTTGGTCCGCCAGAACGGCGCGGTCGTGGGTTCGGAAGAAGTCGCGGACATTGGGATAAATCTCCTCGCGCCAGCGCCGGCCGTTGAAGACGCCGTAATGGCCGACCTTGGACTGGAGATGGTGGCGGCGCATGGAGTCCGGCAAGCTGGAACACAAACGATGGGCCGCCTCGGTCTGGCCGACGCCGGTGATGTCGTCCTTTTCCCCTTCGATGGTCATCAGCGCGGTGCGGCGGATGGCGGACAGGTCGACCTTGCGGCCGCGCGAGACCATGATGCCGCGGGGCAGGTGATGTTCCTGGAAAACCTTGCGGATGGTTTGCAGGTAGTAATCGGCCGGCAGGTCCATCACCGACAGGTATTCATCGTAGAACTTGCGGTGCTGCTCCGCCGAATCGCCGTCGCCGCGCACCATGTTGTGGAACAGCCCCAGATGTTCGCCGACATGGCGCTCCAGGTTCATGCTCATGAAGCCCTGCAATTGCAGGAAGCCGGGATAGACGCGGCGGCCGCAGCCGGCATAGGTCATCGGCACGGTGTGAATCACCGTCCGCTCGAACCATTCCAGCGGGCGCGAGGTGGCCACCTCGTTGACCTTGGTGGGGTTGATGCGGGTATCGATCGGCCCGCCCATCAGCACCAGGGAGCGCGGCTGGCACGGGTCGTTCGCCGCGGCCATCAGCGCGGTCGCCGCCATCACCGGCACCGACGGCTGGCACACCGCCAGCGCATGGACGTCGGGCCCCAGATCCCGGAAGAACTGCGCCACCAGGTCGATATAATCGTCCAGGTCGAAATTGCCGGCCGACAGCGGCACGTCGCGGGCGTCATGCCAATCGGTGATGTAGACGTCGTGGTCGGGCAGCAGGGTTTCCACGGTGCCGCGCAACAGGGTCGCCCAATGGCCGGACACCGGCGCTACCACCAGCACCTTGGGATCCGAGCGGCCGGCGCAGCCCTCGCGCTCGAAATGCAGCAGCGAGCAGAAGGGCGTGGTGTGGGTCACCACCTCCCGCACCGCAACCTGGCGCCCGTCCACCTTGGTGGCCGCCAGACCGAATTGCGGCTTGGCGTAGCGCCGGGTCGTGCGTTCCACCAGCTCCGCACCGGCGGCGACCGCCCGCCCGAAGCGGGTGTAGGCCACCGGCACCCAGGGGTTGCTGTAGAAGGACTGCATCGCCTCGGCAAAGAGGCGAACCGGGGCGATCGCGGCGTGCTGCATTTCGTGGAGATGATAGAGCATTTTGCCCTTCCTACTTATGGCATATCACCATGTCGGTATGTTTATTACCGTTGGGCCACGCCATAAGCAATAAAATAATTTTGTCATACCACTGCCACAACGCTTGACACGGCGTTGGGCGGGGTTTCCTGCCCGACCATCATGCCCGGCAGGAGGTTAAACAGGGCTGAAATGCTGCTATGCAGCGCGGCGATTCGGCCGCCTATTCCCGATCGATCAGATGAATGAACGACCCGGCGATCCGCCCGGCGCGGCAGCCGGCCGGCGGCAACGGCGTACCGGCCGCGTCGGTCAGCGCGAACAACGGGTCGCCGGCCTCGGCCTCGACCGAGGCGAAATGGAATTCGTGGCCGCGAAACGCCGCTCCGGCCCGGCCCAGCGGCGTGTCGGCCAGCAGCACGGCCCGGCGGTAGCCCAGATGCAGGCGGCGGGCGGCGAAGCTGGTTTCCACCGGCAACAGGCCGGCCAGGTCATGGCGATGTCCATCGGCATCCACCAGGCCGCGCCCCAGCACCATGTAGCCGCCGCATTCGCCGAACACCGACGCCCCCCGCGCCGCCGCCGCCCTTAGGCCGGACAGGAAGCCGGCATTGCCCGCCAGACGGCCGGCATGCAGTTCGGGATAGCCGCCGGGCAGATAGACGGCGTCGCAGCCGCAATCCGGCCCTTGATCGGCCAGAGGCGAGAACGGCGCCAATTCAGCGCCGGCCCGCCGCCAGCCCTCCAGCACGCCGGCATAGGCGAAGGCGAAGGCCTCGTCGCGGGCCACGGCGATGCGTCCGCCCAGGGGTGGCAACGGAATGCCGTCGCCGGCCGGCCCACAGGCCGCCGGGCGGGCCAGCCCGACCAGGGCGTCAAGGTCGAGATGGGCTTCCACCAGCCGCGCCGCCGCCGCCAGGAAGGTCTCGAGGTCGGGATGCTCGCAGGCCTGGACCAGGCCGAGATGGCGGCTGGGCAAGCGCAACGCCTCGGCGGCGGGCAAAAAACCGAGGGGAACCACCTGCGGGCACAAGATCGCCATCTCGCCGAGGATCATCCGGCGGTGCCGCTCGCCCCCCACCCGGTTGAAGAGGGCGGCGGCGACCCGCAGATCGGGCCGGGCCCGGGCGAAGCCGGCCACCACCGCCGCGGCCGAGGCCGCCATACCGCGGGCGTCCACCACCAGCACCACCGGCCAGCCGGTCAGGGCGGCGATGTCGGCGGTCGAGCCGTTGGGCTGTCCGGCGGGCACGTCGGCGCCATCCAGCAGCCCCATCACCCCCTCGCAGACCACCAGGTCGGCCGCCCCCGCCGCCGCGACGGCGGCCGCCAGGGTTGCCGGCCGCATGGCCCAGCCGTCCAGCGTAACGCCGGCCCGGCCGCAGGCGGCGGCGTGGAAGGCGGGGTCGATGTAATCCGGGCCGACCTTGGCGGCGGCAACCCGGCAGCCGCGCCGGCCGAGGGCGGCCAGCACGCCCAGCGTCACCAGGGTCTTGCCGCTGCCCGAGGCCGGGGCGGCAATGATCAGGCCGGGCGCCGTCACGAACCGGAAACGTACTTGTGCAGTTGGGCCGCCATCTGGTCGACGGAAACGCCATGGGCGAAATGGGCCAGGAAACGGCCGTCGGGCCCCATCAGGTAGATGATCGAGGAATGGTCCATGCTATAGCCGCCCTTCCCGTCCGAAGCCTTGGCGGCATAGACCTTGTAGGCGCGCTCGACGGCGGAGATCTGCGCCACGCTGCCGGTCAGGCCGATCATCCGCGGATAGAAGGCGGCGGCATAGCTCTTGACCACCTTCGGCGTGTCGCGTTCGGGATCGACGGTGATGAACAGCGGCTGGATGCGCGCCGCCTCGGCCGGCGGCAGCTTGCCCAGGGCGGCAGCCTCGTCGGCCAGCGTGGTGGGGCAGACGTCGGGGCAGAAGGTGTAGCCGAAATAGACCAGCATGTAGCGGCCGCGGAAATCGGCATCGGTCACCGTCTTGCCGTCGCCGTCGACCAGGGAGAAAGGACCACCGATCAGGGCGCCGTGGTTGTGGCCGCCCAGCATGGCGAGGCGGGCGACGAGGCCGATCACCAGAATGACGGCCACCGCGATCAGAGCGGCGAAAGAAAGGGGACGGCGCAGCAGCATCGCGAGATTCCCTTGTAAGGTTCAGCCCAGGACCTGGACGGCAAGCACGCCCAGCATGCCGGCGTTGGCCACCAGCAGCAGCGGTGCCCAGCGCAGCATCGAAGCCCGCCAGCGCCCGCCGGCCACATGGCCGGCCAGCCCGACCATCAGCAGCATCGGCACGGTACCGGCGGCGAAGGCCAGCATGCCGGCCGCCCCGGCCAGCGGATCGCCGGTGGCGGCGGCGGCGGCCAAGGCGGCGTACAGCAGACCGCACGGGATGAAGCCCAGCGCCACCCCCAGCAGCCAGCCGCGCAGGCCGGTCGGCTGGGCCAGCAGCGGTCCGGCCCAGCGGCCGAGGCTGTCGCCCCACCATGATCCACCGCCTCCGGCAGCGGCCAGCAGGCCTTTCAGCCGTGGCGCCGCCATCGCCAGCAGGAACAGCGCCGCCAGCGCCAGCAAGCCGGCGGCGACGAAGCGCAACCCGCCCAGTTGGCCACCGAGAAACCCGGCCGACAGGGCGGCGACGGCCCCCAGCCCGGCATAGGTGGTAGCCCGGCCCAGGTGATAGGGCACCAGCGCCGCCCCGGTCAGACGATGCCATTCCCGCATGCGGCCGACCGGCACCGCCTCCAGGCGGGCGGCCACCTGCGACAGGACGAAGGGGCCGCACATGCCGCTGCAATGGGTCAGGCTGCCGACCAGGCCGGTCAGGAACAGCCCGGCCAGGGTGCCGCCGTGCCCGGCGGCGGCGGCGCGGCACACCGAAAGGCCGGAGAAAACCAGGGCGGACAGATCGGCTTCATTGGACATGGGGGCCGACTGTACGGGCGCGGGGGGCGGGAATCAACCCGGCTGCCACCAGTTCAGCCGGCGCCGCAGTGCCGCCACCCGGCCGACCACCAGCAGGGCGGGGGGGGCGGGCCGCGCCGCGGCGACGTCGGCGGCCAGGCGCTCCAGGGTGGTTTCCAAGACCGCCTGGGCGGGAGTGGCGGCCTTGCTGACCACGGCGACGGGCTCGTCAGCCGGCCGGCCGGCCGCCAGCAGGCGTGCCGCCACTTCGTCCAGCTGGCGCAGTGCCATGTAGAACACCAGCACCGGCGCGCCGCGCGCCAGGCCGTCCCAGTCCAGGCCCTGCGGCAGGCTGCCGTCCTGGCCGTGGCCGGTGACGAAGGCCACCGCCGAATTGCAGTCGCGCGCCGTGGCGGGAATGCCGGCATAGGCCAGGCCGCCGATTCCGGCGGTCACCCCCGGCACGACCCGGAAGCGGATGCCGGCCTCGGCCAGCGCCAGCGCCTCTTCGGCGCCGCGACCGAAGACGAAGGGGTCGCCGCCCTTCAGCCGCAGCACCCTGAGGCCCCGGCGGGCCAACTCCACCAGCCGGGCGTTGATGGCA
>JAKAFA010000135.1 GCA_021818185.1 Pseudomonadota bacterium
GCCGTCGGCCCGCAAAGCCGCCGATTCGCCGACCGCCAAGAAGGCCCGCGCGCTGTGGCTGTCGCCGCATGCCCTGGGAGCCGTCTCCGACCCCTCTGAGAGCGCTCTCAGAGCGTGGGTGAAGCGCCAACACCGGGTGGACGATTTGGCTTTCGTGCGGGCCGCCGACGCCTATGCCGTGATCGAAGGTCTGAAGCAGTGGGCGGTGCGCACCGGGGTGGACTGGACGACCCACAAGGACCCGCGCCGCTGCGTGCTGGCCGCCCTGTGGCGGCGGCTGGCCGAGGCCGGCGCCGCGCCGGCCAACGACCTGGGCACCTTCGCCCGCGCGGTGTTCGGCATCCCCAGCATCGCCCTGGTGGAGTCCACCCGGCTCGATCCCGTCATCGCCGAGCTGGGGCGCCGGCTGCGGGAGGCGGCGCGGTGACCGACCTGACGGGGGTGCTGGCCGAGATCGCCGAGGTGGCGGGCGAGACTGCCGCGTTGCAGATCGCCCACGCCAAGGGCGGCCTGGAGCGCGTCTACATCCCCACGCCGGAGCGGCTGGCGGCCGGCCATTGGCTGGTCGACCTGGTGGGCGCCGACAAGGCGCGCGCCATCGCCCAGCGCCTGGGCGGCGGCCACATCGAGATTCCGATGGGAGAGACGGCGCGGCGCGCCCGCAAATGGGCGGTGATGCGCCAGGCGCTTGACGCGGGCAAGAGCGGCGCCGAGGCGGCCCGCATGGCCGGCGTGCACCAGCGCACGGTGCGCCGTCATCGCAATGGCCACTCGGGGGCTGGCGCCGACGACGAGGATCAGGGTAGGTTGTTCTAGCAGCTGGTCCGGGCCGGACACTGTCCCTCCTCCCGCCATAGCCCGTTCCCCATACCCTCGCGGCAATCGTCCATCCGCGAGGGTTTATCGTGCCCGACACCTCCCAGATCACCGATATCGCCCGCCCCACCCGCGGCCTGAAGAACCGCAACCCGGGCAACCTGCGCGCCAACCCCGATTTCACCTGGGAAGGCCAGATCGGCGCCGACGGCAAAGGCTTCGCCGTTTTCGACGCCGACGTCCACGGCATCCGCGCCGCCGTCATCGACCTGCACACCCACTACGTCCGCGACCGCGAGACCAGCGTCCTGGCGCTGATCGCGATGTACGCCCCGCCGGTCGAGAACGACACCAAGGAATACGCCGACTTCGTCGCGGGGCGCCTGGGCGTCGATCCGCAGAGCGCCCTGAGCTTCGACCGGCGCACGGCCGAGGCGCTGATGCAGGCCATCATCCGCATGGAGCAGGGGGTGCAGCCCTATGCCGACCCGGTGATCGCCGCCGGGATCGAGGCCGCCTTCCTGCATTTCGAGGCGGCGGCGTAGAAATGGACGCCCTTACCGCCGCCCGGCTGGCCGAGGCCTCGTATCAGGCCGAGCCCACCTTTCGGTTCGGCCCGGTCTGCCGGATGTGGGTGTCGGAGGTGGAGGACGGTGTGGCTCTCGTGTTCCCCGGCACGCGCCCCGACCATCCGGGCGACGATTTCGCCGACCTTGACGTCGGCCCGCTGTCGGTCGAGCCCGACAAGTTGGTGCATGCCGGGTTCTGGCGGGAGGGCCAGATGGCCTTCCCGACCGTCGTGCGTCTCGCCCGCCAGAAGCCCATCCACCTGATCGGCCACAGCCTGGGCGCCGGGGCCGTGGGCGCCGTCGCCACCATGTGCGCCACAGCGGGTGTCCCCGTGGCCTCCGTCTGGGGCTTCGGCTGCCCGCGCACCGCCGTCGGCCGCTGGCAGGCGGCCATGCTGGCGGCGGCCGGAATCCCGGTGCGCCTGCTGCGCAACGGCGGGGACCTGGTCACGCGGCTGCCCATGCATGTCGACAACGCGGCGCTTCCGGGCGCACTGCGGCACCTGGCCCATGCCGTGCTGCCGTTCGTCGGCGACTGGGACGTCTATGGCGTCGAGGCGCAGATCAGCGGCTCGCGCAGCGACCCCCTGAATCTCCGCGACCACGCCATCGGCGCCTACGTCGCCGCGCTGGAAGCCAAGTTCAACGCCGATTCAACCCGCCACTTCGGAGGTCTCCTGTGAAGGGCTACAAGACCATCATCTTCAACCTGATCATGGGCCTGTTCGGCCTGTTCGGGTTCCACGTTTCGCCGGATACCGTCCAGAGCTGGGGCACCGTCCTGGTCATGATCTGGACCTCTGGCGCCATCCTGCTGCGCGCGCTGACCACCACGCCGATCTTCCAGCGGCTGTCGCCGCATGCCCAGGCGGTGGCCGACGAGATCGTCGCCGTGACTAACAAGGCCGACGCGCCGACCGTGGCCGAAGATCCGCCGGCGCCGGCCGATGCGCCGGCCACGGGGGGCGCCACCCCGACCGGTCCGCCGGCTTCGCCGGCATCCAATGGTGTTTCCGCGCAAGGCGCGGGGGCCGACCTGGTGGGCTTGGCCACGTCGCTGGTCTCGACGCTGAAGACCGTGCAGGCGATGCACGACCAGGCGTTGGGCTCGCTCCAGGCGGCGCACGACCAGGTCACCACCGCGCTGCCGCCGGCAGTCGCCCAGGCCGTCGCCGCTCCCCAGCCCGTTCCCGCTTCCCCGGCGCTCGTCAGCGCCTAACCGAGAGGTGATCATGTCCGTTGTTGCCCGTTTGCTTGTCCGTGAGGTCGAGGATTTCGGCACCCACCAGGTCGTCAAGGCCGGCGCGGTGTATTCCAGCGATCCGACCGACCCGAACTACAGCTTTTCCCAGGCGACGCCGCACGCCGAGCTGACCATGACCATCACCAACCCGGCGGCGTTCGGGGCCTTCGTGCCGCAGGCCGAATATGACCTGACCTTCACCCCCGTGGTGGCCGCGTCGGCCGCCCAGGCCGCCGATTCCGAGCCCCAGCCGCAGGCCGAGGCCGCCCCGGCCGACAGCCAGCCGGCTCCGGCCAGCGACCCGGCGCCCGTCGCCGATCCCGTGCCGTCGCCGGCCACGCCGGCCGAGGATCCGCAGCCCGAAGCCCAGCCGTCGGCCGCCCCGGCCCCGGCCGAAGGCCAGCCGGCCCCGGCTGCCGATCCGGCGCCCGCGGCCGTTCCCACCCCGCAGCCGGCTCCGGCCGCTTAACTTCAGCGAGGTTTCAATGCGCATCCGCAACGCCCTCCTTTCCGCCGCCGCCTTCGCCGCCGTCGCCCTGGCCGCGGCCTGCGAGGACGGGTCCCTGACCCCGGCGGCGCAGCAGGCCATCAAGATCGCCTGCAATGTCGACGCCCTGGCCCAGCCGGTGGCGGTGACCCTGGCGCCCAGCGTGGCGCCCGGCTTGGCCCCCATCGCCGCCACCGACCAGGCGCTGGTCCACCCGGCGGTGGTCGCCGCCTGCAAGGCGGTGAACGGCACGCCGGCGGCGGTCACGGTGACCGCCCCGGCGGCTTCGCCGGCACCGGCGCCGGTGACCGTCAGCCCGGCCCCCACGGCGCCGGCCAACACGCAGTCCGCGCCGGCCTCGCCGGTCAATGGCTGACGCCGGCGACCAAGCCGGCGAGCGAGAGCAGGTGATCCGCGACGAGGCCCTGGCGCGCCGGGGCCTCGTCGCGGGTCACCGACCTGCCGCCGCTGCATTACGACGATGCGCTCGTCCAGGACGATCCGCGGGCCGATGAGGGGGGATGATGGACTGGACCCTTCGGGACTACTTTCAGGCGGCGGAGATCCTGGCGCCGGTCTGCGCCGCAGCCGTCATGGGCTGGCTGTCGCGGCGTTTCGCCGCCAAGGGCAGCGTCGCCGCCCTGGTGCGCAAGACCGAGGAGATCGAGCGGCAGCTGGCCGAGGGGGAATCGCGCTTCACCCGACTCGAGTCGTCGATCGACGAGGTCGGCAAGGCAGCCGCCGCCGCCAAGGAAGCGGCCGACGAAGCCGCCGCCGCGGCGACGACCATCAACGACGTCAGGATCGGGATGGCGCAGCTGCACGGTGAGATCAAGACCCTCAACGCCAAGCTGGAGCCGGTCGCCCATTTCGGCCGCGTGATGCTGGAAGGCCACCTCAAGATGGGAGCGGGCCAATGACCGCCGCCGACGAAGTCCGCAAGGTCTATGATGAGGATTTGCGCCTGGTGCTCCTGCGCCTGCTCAAGGAATACGGGGCCGCGCTGAATACCTCCACCCTGGAAAAGTCGCTGCGCGCCTGGGGCTTCCGCGCTATCGACCGCTCCACCGTCGCCACCCACTGCCGCTGGCTGTCCCACCAGGGCCTGGTCGACGTCGAGGAGCTGCGCTCGGACGTGCTGATGGTGGCGCTGAAACCCAAGGGCGCCCGCGTCGCCGCCGGCGACGAATGGATCGACGGCGTGGCGCAGCCGAGCTGAGCCATGGCCACGCCATCCAAGGCCGATCGTCTGCCGGGCCCGCTGAAGGAGGCCTTGGCCAATCTGTGGTATTCGCGCCGCTACACGCTGGACGAGATCAAATCGTTCCTGGAGGCGGTCGCGGCGGGCGCGCGCACCTTCCTGCCGCCCGAACTGGCAGAGGCGGCCGAAGGTGTGAGCGTCGGCGCCGGGGACCTGCCCAGCCGCTCCGGGCTGGGGCGGCATTTCAAGGGGCTCGACCAGGTGGCCGATCGGTTGCAGCGCTCGCGCGCCGTGGCGGAGGCCCTGGTGCGCAAGCTGGGCGATTCGCCCGAGGACCGCACCGCCCGGCTCAACATCGAGCTGATGCACAGCGCCATCCTCGACCTGTTCATGTCGGCCGATCCCGACGCGGATGGCGAGCTTGGTGCCCCGGTGAAGCTGGATCCCGCTGCCGCAATGCTGCTGTCCACTTCGCTGAAAAACCTGGCCAGCGCCAAGAAGTCGGACGCCGACCTGGTCCTCAAGCTGCGCCAGGAAATCGCCAAGGAAGCGGCCAAGAAGGTCGATGCCGCCGCCAAGCGGGCCGCCGCGGCGGGCGAGAAGGGCCTCTCGGCCGACGCTCTCGCCCAGTTGCGCCGCGAGTTGGCCGGGATGGCCTGAGATGGCCGTCGATTACGCCCCGCCGAAATCCGTCATCGACGACCTGTGGGACACCACGGCGCTGTCGACCTACGACCCGCTGGCGGATGGGCTGCTCATGGCCCATCAGAAAGCCTGGGTGGCGGACCAATCCGACCTCAAGGTGGCCGAAAAGGGGCGCCGTACCGGTGTCACCTGGGCCGAGGCGTTTTCCTCGGTCCTGACCGCTTCGGCCAAGCGGTCGGCCGGGGGCGACGACGTCTATTACATCGGCGACACCAAGGACAAGGGCCGGGAGTTCATCAACACCTGCGCCAAGTTCGCCGCGAAAATCGCCTCGGAGCTGCTGACCGTCGAAGAATTCCTGTTCGACGACATGCAGGAGGACGGCAGCAGCAAGCAAATCACCGCCTGGCGCATCACCTTCGCCTCGGGCTTCCGCATCACCGCGCTTTCGTCCAATCCGGCCAACATCCGTGGCCTGCAGGGCATCGTCATCATCGACGAGGCGGCGTTTCACGCCAACGTGGCCAAGGTGCTGGAGGCCTGCCTGGCGCTGTCGATCTGGGGCGGCAAGATCCGCATCATCTCGACCCACAACGGCACGCTCAACGCCTTCAACACGCTGATCAAGGAGGTGCGGGAGGGGAAGATTCCCGGCACCGTCCATCACATCCCCTTCGACGACGCGGTGGCCGGCGGCCTGTATGAGCGCGTCTGCGCCGTGCGCGGCTGGACGCCGAGCCCGGACGGCAAGCGGGCCTGGTACAACAAGATCCGCAACCTCTATGGCTCGCGCACCGAGGCCATGCGCGAAGAGCTGGATGCCATCCCGCGCGAGGGCGACGGCACCATGCTGGCCCTGGCGCTGATCGAGGCGGCCCAGCAGGAAGAATACAAGGTGGCGCGCTGGGCGCCGCCGCCGCCGGCCGGCGCCCTCGCCTTCGTCGATTGGCCCGAGGAGTTGCGTCGGGCCCATATGGCGTTGTGGATCGCCGAGCATGTCCAGCCGGTGCTGGAGACCTTCCCCGCGGACACGCTGTGCGCCATCGGCGGCGACTTCGCCATGCGCCAGGACCGCGCCGCCTACGCTGTCGGCTATACCGCCCGCAACCTCCACCGCCATGTGCCGTTGCTGGTCGAGCTGCGCGAGTGCCCCTATGACCAGCAAAAGCAGTTGCTGTTCCATATCGGCGTTTTCCTGCGTGATCGCCGCCGGCTGCAGGGTGGCGTGCTCGACGCCAACGGCAACGGCATGGTGCTGGCCCAGGAGTCGCGGCAGAAATTCGGGGCGGAGCGCATCGTCGAGCTGATGCCCTCGGACGCCTGGTCGCGGGAGATGACGCCGAAGTTCGCGGCGGCGTTCGGCGACCGCACCATCCATCTGCCGGCCGACATCGATGTCCGCGACGACCTGCACCAATTCCGCCTGGTGCGGGGCGTCGGCAAGATCCCGAGCGACGTGCGGACCGAGGGCACCGATGGCGGCCGGCGCCACGGCGACGCCGGCGTGGCGCTGCTCAACTTCTATGCCGCCACCCTGGGAGGTCGGCTGGAATACGGCTACGAGAGCGGCGCCGCGGCCAGTCATCGCGACCCGAACCGGCCGCCGGACGACGATGACGACCAGGAGGGCGGCGGTCTGCGGTTCGGAGAGGGGTGCTGGTGATGGGGTTGTTCGACAAGGTGGCCGGGTGGTTTTCGGGCGGCAAGCCCGACCCGGATACGCTGAAGAAGGATCAGACCGGCGCCACGGTCACCGGCGTGCGGTCCATCATCGCCGAGCACCCGGAAGAAGGCCTGGACCCGGTGCGCCTCGCCAACCTGCTGCGCGAGGCGGAGATGGGCAACCTGATCCCCGCCATGTGGCTGGCCGAGGCGATGGAGGAAAAGAACCTTCATTACCGCGCGGTGCTGGGCACCCGTAAGCTCCAGGTCTCGGCGCTGCCCATCCAGGTGACGGCCGCCAGCGACGATCCCGTCGATCAGAAGGCCGCCGACCTGATGCGCGACATCTGCGAGGGGCCGGCGCTGCGCGGCAGCCTGTTCGACACCCTCGACGCGGTGGGCAAGGGCTTCTCGGTCTCGGAGATGATCTGGGACCTGCAGGGCGGCGAGTGGCGGCCCGAACGGATCGAGTGGCGTTTCCCACAATGGTTCATCTTCGACCGAGTTGACGGCAAGACCTTGTTGATGCGCGGCGGTCCCGGCGACGGCGCCTCGTCGTTCCAGGCTGACCCCGAGCAGATGGCGCGGGGCAATTTCGGCACGCCGCTGACGCCCTACAAGTTCGTCACCCATCTGCACAAGTCGAAGTCCGGGCTGCCGATCCGCGGCGGCCTGGCCCGGCCGGCGGCCTGGGCCTATATGTTCCAGAACTTCTCGGCCAAGGCCTGGGCGATCTTCCTGGAGGTCTACGGCCACCCCCTGCGGGTCGGCAAATACGAGTCGGGGGCAAGCAAGGAGGACAAGGCCATCTTGCTGCGCGCGGTGCGCAACATCGCGGCCGACGCGGCGGCGATCATCCCCCAGGGCATGGGGATCGACTTCGTCGAGGCCGCTTCCACCACCGGCCAGTCGCCGCACCAGGTGAACCTGGACTGGTGGAACAACCAGCTGTCCAAGCTGGTGCTGGGCCAGACCGGCACCACCGATACCGGCCAGTATGTCGGCACCGCCGACGCCCACCAGCAGGTGCGTGACGACATCAAGAGCGACGACGCCGCCCAGCTGGCGGCGACGCTGGAGCGCGACCTGGTCAAGGCGGTGGTGGACCTCAATTACGGCCCTCGCCCGCGCTACCCCACGCTCCGCATCGGCGATCCCGAGACCGAGGACGTGACCGCCCTGGTGAACAACGTCAAGACCTTCGTCAGCCTGGGCGGCCCGGTGCCAGTGTCGTGGCTGGGCGACAAGCTGGGCATCCCGGCGCCGGCGCCGGGCGAGCCGGTGCTGAAGGCCCCCGCTCCGCCGCCGGCCTTCGGCACGCCGCCGGACGGTGGCGACGACGATCCCGAGGGAGCCGACGGGGCGGACCTGGAGCCGGAGCCGGTGCCCGAAGGCGGCAAGCTGTCGGTGCAGGCGCAGCTTCCCCAGGCGGCGCCGCCCGCCAACGATGCGCTGGATACCCTGCAATCCGACCAGCTGGCCGATTGGCAGCCGCTGGTCAAGCCGCTGGTGGACCCGCTGCAGGCGCTGCTGGACGAGTGTTCGACGCTGGAGGAGTTCCAGGCGCGGCTGCCGGAAGTCCTGGCCAAGCAGAACCCAGCCAAGCTGGCCCAATCGCTGGCCCAGGCGGCCTTCGTCTCGCGCCTGGCCGGCCTGACCGGGGCGAGCATCGCGCCGGATAAGAGCGACGATGCCGGTTGACCTCAAGGCGCTGCCGCCCGAGGAGGCGATCGCCTATTTCAAGGCCAAGGGCTTCGCGCTGTCGCCGACCTTCGACTGGCGCGATCTGTGGCAGCAGGAGCATGCGGCGCAGTTCACGGTGGCCAAGTCGGCCGGCTTCGACATCCTGGCCGACGTCTATGCCGCAGTGCTGGCGGCGCTACAGAACGGCACCACCTTCACCGATTTCAAGCGCACCCTGATCCCGACCTTGCAGGACAAGGGGTGGTGGGGCCGCGCGCCGGCCCCCGATCCCGAGAATCCGGGCACGGCGCCGACCTCGCAACTGGGCTCTCCGCGGCGTCTCAAGACCATCTTCGACGTCAATTTGCGCATGTCCTACGCCGCCGGCAAATGGGCCCAGGCCGAGCGCACCCGCACCACCCACCCCTACCTCGAATACGACGCCGTCCTCGACGACCACACCCGGCCGGAACACCGGGCCTGGAGCGGCACGGTGGTCCATATCGACGACCCCTGGTTGGACACCCATACGCCGCCCTGCGCCTGGGGCTGCCGCTGCACGCTGCGCCAGCTGAGCGCGGCCGATCTGGAGGAGGAGGGCAAGTCGGTGTCCTCGCCGGCGCCCCCGAAGACGGTCGCCTACACCAACGCCCGCACCGGCGAGGTGACGGAAGTCCCCGAGGGGATCGACCCGGGCTTCGGCTACAATCCCGGCAAAGTCGCCGTCGATCTGCATGCCGCCCGCGTCGCCGCGTCGAAGTGGGTGGCGTCGCCGCCGCCGCTGGCCGCCGCCGCCCAGGCCGAGAGCATCAAGTTCATGCTGGGGGCGCTGACCCAGGATTTCGGCCAGTGGGTGGCCCAGATCGACCAGACCGGCCACACCATCGGCGACCGGCGGGTGATCGGCGCCATGTCGCAGGAGGTACTGGACTTCCTGGCGACCAAGGGCGCGACGCCTTCCAGCGGTGCCCTCACCGTCCAGGACAGCACCATCGGCCATTTCCGTAGCGACCGCCACGTCAAGGGGATCTTCCGGCCGGACGGCAGCATGAAGAAGCCGCCCACCGCACCATCGCTGGCCGACATCGCGCGGCTGCCCGAGCTGATGGCGGCGCCGGAGCGGGTGCTGTGGGACAAGGTCCACAGCAACCTGCTCTACATCTTCAGCCCCTCCGGCATCGACCCTCGCCCGGCGGCTTCGCCGCCAGACTCGACGATTGGCGCGCCTGCGCGCCTGGGCAAGATCGCGCTGGAGGTCAACTGGAGCCCCGGCAAGGGCGGCAGCCTGTTCACCAACGCCGTGCTGCATGACAGCCTGGTCGATCCCGCCGCCCTGAACAACCCGGGGACCTACGAGGAGGTGCCGATTAAAAAGTAGGGGATGGCCGGCTCGGAGGGGCGCCCTAGCTCCCTCATCCCAGCAGCCCCAGATCTGGAACCGCCGTGCGGCAATGGCGACTTTCCACGTCGAGCCGGCCCCATCATTATCCGCCCCGGGCACTCCCCCGGTCAACCGCCGTCCTGAGAGCGTCTGAGAGCCCTGAGAGCGGGGGCGGAGGAGCGGCGCGGGGCAGAGGTGCCCTTCGGCCTTCCCCCTTCCGGCGCGCTTGCTATGCCGTCGGGGATGGAGCAGGGTTAGCCGCAAGCGAAAGGCCTGCCCATCGGGTTTCCCCCGTGCGGACAGTGTCCGCCTCCCGTACTCCCTTCGATATCGGTAGCGTTCGTCTCGGTCATCCCCCGAGAGGAACGCCCGTGCCCGATCCGTCCCCCACTGCCGAAGGCGGCATTGCCACCGTCGCCGTCCTGTCCGTCGCCTCGGCGCTGCCGGCGGCCGAGGGGAATGCCGTGCCCGAGTGGATCATGGTGTTCCCCGCCGGAGTGTCGCGCGGCGTCGACGGCCGCGGCCCCTATCGCCTGTCCGATCCGGCGACGGTGGCGGCGCGGTCGCTGACGGACGGCAAGCCGATCGTCCTCGATTACAACCACCAAAGCGTTTTCGCCTGCAAAAACGGCGGTCCCAGCCCGGCGGCGGCGTGGATCGACAAGCTCGAAGCGCGCGAGGGCGCCCTGTGGGGCCATGTCGAGACGTGGACCGAGGCCGGCCGCACCGCGGTGGCCAGCAAGGAATACCGCTTCATCAGTCCGGCCTTCACCCACGACCCGAAGACCGGCGACGTGCTGAAGCTGGCCAGCGTCGGCCTGGTCAACGCCCCCAATCTGGCGGAGCTGCCGGCAATCCAATCCCAATTGTTCGACCTTCCTGGAGAATCCATGAACCAGAAAGAGCTTGACGCGCTGGCGGCGACCCTCGGGCTGGCCGCCGGCTCGACGCTGGAGCAGATCTCGGCGCATTGCCGCGATCTGACGGCCAAAGCCAGCCAGCAGCCCCCCGTCGTCACCGGCGCGCCTGGCGCGCCAAATTCTGGGAATGGCGGCTTCACCGCCGGCGCGCCTGGCGCGCCAAACCCTGGGAATGGCGGCTTCGCCGCAGGGGTTCC
>JAKAFA010000136.1 GCA_021818185.1 Pseudomonadota bacterium
TCGCTGCCGTGCGGCCGCTCGCCCCGCTTGTAGGCGGCGCCCAGGTCGAGGATCGTCCGCAGGGTGGCGGTGTCGAAGCGGTCGAGGTCGAGGAAATGCCGCACGCTCATGGTGCCACCTCGGCCAGGGTGCGGTCCAGGATGGCCAGGGCCTCGCCGATCTCGGCCTCCCCGACGATCAGGGGGGGCAGCAGCCGCACCACGTTGTCGCCGGCCGCCACCGTCAGCAGGCCAGCGCTCAGCAGCCGGGCCTGCACGGCGGCGTTGGCGACGCCGCGGCACCTGAGGCCCAGCATCAGGCCCAGGCCGCGCACCTCTTCCACCACGGTGGAATGGGCGGCGGCCAGGCGGTCCAACCCGGCGCGGAGGCGCCCGGCGGCCTCGGCCACGCCGTCGAGGAAGCCGGCGCCGGTAACCACCTCCAGCACCGCCTCGGCGGCGGCCATCGCCAGTGGATTGCCGCCGAAGGTCGATCCGTGGGCGCCGGCGGTCATGCCCACCGCCGCTTTGGCGGTGGCCAGACAGGCGCCGACCGGGAATCCGCCGCCCAGGCCCTTGGCCGCCGCCATCACGTCCGGCGTCACGCCGGCATGCTGATGGGCGAACAGCCGGCCGGTGCGGCCTATGCCGGTCTGCACTTCGTCGAAGGCCAGCAGCAGGCCGAATTCGTCGGCGGCGGCGCGCAGGCCGCGCAGGTATTCGGGGGCGGCGGGGAGGATGCCGCCTTCACCCTGGACGGGTTCCACCAGGATACCGGCGGTTTCCGGGCCGATGGCGGCGCGCAGCGCGTTGAGGTTGCCGTAAGGGACGTGGTCGAAGCCTTCGACCGCCGGCCCGAAGCCCTTCAGGTGCTTTTCCTGGCCGCCGGCCGCCAGGGTCGCCAGAGTGCGGCCGTGGAAGGCGCCGGTGACGCAGATGATGCGCCAGCGCTCGGGATGGCCGGTCTCATACTGGTATTTGCGTACCGTCTTGATGGTGCATTCCATCGCCTCGGCGCCGGAATTGCAGAAGAACACGGTGTCGGCGAAGGTCGATTCCACCAGCTTGCGCGCCACCCGTTCCTGTCCCGGCACCCGGTAGAGGTTGGAGGTGTGCCACAGCTTGGCGGCCTGGGCCTGGAGGGCGGCAACCAGCCGGGGATGGGCATGGCCCAGGGCGGTGACGGCGACGCCCGAGCCGAAATCGAGATAGCGTCGGCCGTCGGTGGACCACAGGTAAGCCCCTTCGCCCCGCTCAAACGCCACATCGGCCCGCCCGTAGGTGGGCATCACCACCGGAAACTCCGACACCTCTCCCACTCCGCCCCAAAGCCGGCGGGATCGCCCAACGGACGAATCAACCCGGCGCGCTGATGGAAAGGGGCGACTATCCTCGCCCCGGCGGCGAATGTCAACCGATTGTCGCGCCGCGCGGGCGGCGGCTTTTCCCGCAGCCTGTTCCAGGCCCGCTCAGGCCTTCAGCTTGTATCCCGTCGCCAGCATGCGGTAGGTCACCGCTCCCAGGAACAGGTCGACGGCGGCCACCACCGCCACCCCCACCCAGACATCGCCGTCGGCGCGGCCGATGAAACCGCAGCGGAAGCCGTCGATCAGGTAGAAGAACGGGTTGGCCAGCGCGATGGCGCGGCCCACGGCCGGCAGGCGGTCGATGGAATAGAAGGTGCCCGACAGGAAGGACAGCGGGGTGATGACGAAATTGGTCACCGCCGCCATGTGGTCGAACTTGTCGGCCCAGATGCCGCCGATCATGCCCAACAGCGACAGCATCAGCGAGCCCATCACCGCGTGGAAGACGATCAGCAGCGGGTGGGCGGTGCCGAGGGGGACGATGGCGGCCATGGTCAGGCCGACCGCCAGCCCCACCGCCACGCCGCGCGCCACCCCGCCCAGGGCCACCGCCAAGGTCTGCTCGGCGGCCGAGAGGGGCGGCATCAGCATGTCGACGATATTGCCCTGCACCTTGGCGATGATGATCGAGGACGAGGTGTTGGCGAAGGCGTTCTGCACCATCGCCATCATGATCAGGCCGGGGGCGAGGAATTCCAGGAAGGGCACGCCGCCCACATTTGCCGCCGCCCGCCCCAGGGCCAGGGCGAACACCGCCAGGAACAGCAGGGTGGTGACCACCGGGGCCAGGATGGTCTGGAAATAGACCTTGAGGAAGCGGCGCACCTCCTTGAGGAACAGGGTCCAGGCGCCCCGCCAGTTGACGGGGCCGTAGCGCCGCGGCGGCGCCGGCAGGGGAGGGGGCGGCAGGTCGGTCGTCATGGGTCTCTCGCGGGTCAGGAATCCAGGCGGCGCGGCAGGGCCGCCTCGGCATCGTAATAGGCGCGGCGGGTCAGGCGGGAGGCCGCCGCTTCGTCCAGCAGCAGGGTGGCGTCGGCATGCAGTTGCAGGGCCGAGGCCGGCAGGCCGGCGGTCAGCGGCCCTTCCACCGCGGCGGCCACCGCGGCGGCCTTGGCGGCGCCGGTGGCCAGCAGCAGGATGCGGCGGGCCTCCAGGATGGTGCCGGTTCCCATGGTGATGGCCGCCTCCGGCACCGCCTCCCCCGGTGCGAAGGCGCCGGCATTGGCGGCGCGGGTTTCGGCCGACAGCGCCACCGGGCGGGTGCGCCCGCCCAGGCTGGAGCCCGGTTCGTTGAAGCCGATATGGCCGTTGCCGCCGATCCCCAGCAGTTGCAGGTCGATGCCGCCGGCGGCGGCGATGGCCTGCTCGTAGCCGGCGCAATAGGCGGCCAGGTCGCCGGCCGGGCGGCTGGCGATCACCGTCAGGGCGCAGGGCGGCAGATGGGCCTGGAAGCAGCGGGCGAACAGCGCCGGGTGCTCGGGCGGCAGGCCGAGATATTCATCGAGGGCGAAGGCGGCGACGCGCGCGAAATCCAGGCCGGTGGCGACATGGGCCTGGAGTTGGCGATACAGGCCGACCGGGGTCGCTCCGGCGGCCACCCCCAGCACCGTACCGCGGCCGGCGGCGGCATGGCCGGCCACCATGTCGGCGACCAGGGCGGCGGCGTGACGGCCGACCGCCTCGGCATCGGGAACCACCATCACCCGCATGGCCTGTTCTCCCTTCCTGCGGCGATCCGGGCTATACAGTGCCGCATGCCGCCGCGCCTGCCACCGAAAATTACCGCCACCTATCTCGAGAATGCCGCGCTGCATTACCTTGAACGCTTCGCCTCGTCCAGCGCCAACCTGCGCCGGGTGCTGATGCGTAAGGCGGATCGGTCGCTGGCCCACTGGGGTGGCGACCGTGACGAGGCTGCCGCCCTGGTGGCCGGTCTGCTGGCCAAGCTGGCCCGCCTCGGCTACCTGGACGATGCCGCCTATGCCCGCCAGAAGGCGGCCGGCCTGCATCGCCGCGGCGCCTCGGCCCGCGCGGCCCGCGCCAAGCTGGCGGCCAAGGGGGTGGAGGCTGGCCTGGTCGAGGCGGCGTTGGCCGAGGAGGGCGGCGATTTCGCCGCCGCCGTCAACCTGGCCCGCCGCCGTCGGCTGGGCCCCTTCCGCCCGGCCGCAGCGCGCGCCGAGCAGCGTGACAGAGACCTGGCTGCCCTGGCCCGCGCCGGCTTCGACTTCGAGACCGCCCGGCGGGTGGTGGACGCGGCCGATCCCGGGAGCCTGGAAGACGAGGTGGCGGCGGAGGCGGGAGGCCGCTAGCCGGGCGGCGCCAGGATTATTGCGAATAAGTATCAAGTTCGGCTAAGCTCGAAGGCCTGTCGTCCTTGTCTCTTGGGGCGGAGGGTGCCGATGGCCAATGTCGCCGAACTTACGCTGGCGGAACAGCTTCACCTGACCGAACGCGACCTGGAGGGGCGCAAGCATCTTCTGGGACTGGGCGAAGCCGAGGCCGCCGCCCTTTCCGCCTGCCGCGGCACCATGGCGGCGGCGGTGGACGGCATCGTCGAGGATTTCTACACCCGTCAGGTGGCCGTGCCTGAAATCGCCGCGGTGATCGGCGATTCCGATACGCTGCTGCGGCTGAAGGGCGCCATGCGCCAATATGTCGCCGAGTTGTTCGAGGGCGTCTACGACATGGCCTATGTCAACCGCCGCCTGCGCATCGGCAAGGTGCACCAGCGCATCGGCGTGCCGCCCAAGATGTACATCGCGGCCCTGACCCTGTTGCAGGGGTTGCTGGAACAGCGGCTGGAAAGCCAACTCGGCCAGGACCGCCGCCGGGCCGACGCCGCCCGGGACGCCTTGCGCAAGGTGATGGCGTTCGACCACCAATTGGTGATCGACACCTACATCTTCGCCCTGACCCTCCAGGTCGAAACCGCCCGCCGCGAGGCGGAACGCTATGCCTCGTCGCTTGAGGACGTGGTGGCGGAGCGGACCCGCGCCCTGGAGGACCTGTCGCGCCACGACCAGTTGACCGGGCTGCTCAACCAGCGGGCCTTCTATCACGCGCTCCACCGCGAACTGACCCAGGCGGAACGTTACGGCCAGGCCCTCAGCCTGATTTATCTCGACCTCGACGGCTTCAAGGAAGTCAACGACACCCACGGCCACCTGCGGGGCGACGATGTCCTGCGCGACGTCGGCCGCGTCCTGGCGGCCAGCGTGCGCGAAGGCGATTACGCCTGCCGCTACGGCGGGGATGAGTTCTGCGTCGTGTTGCCGCGTACCACCGCCGACGAGGCGCGCCCGGTCTGCGAACGGATCATCGAGGTGTTCCGCCGCGATGGGCCGGAAAACCTGTCGTTCAGCATGGGGGTGGCGCAGACCGGCCCCGCCGCTTTCGCCACCCTGGAACAATTGGTCGCCTGCGCCGACGCCAAGATGTACGCCGCCAAGCAGGAATGCCGCCGGGCGCCCGGCTTCCATCTCTGCCTGGCCCATGCGGCTGGCGAGGAGCCGCTGCCGCCGGTCAGCCGCCTTCGCAAGAAGGCGGCGCGCTGATCATTCTTCCAGGACGCTGGCGGCCGGCAGCACGGTCACGCCGGTGCCGTCCTCGTCTTCCAGGATGGCGATGTCGCCGGCGATGCGCTCGTCTTCGGGGGCCAGGTGGTTGAAGTACTGCCACAGGAAGGCGACGGCGATCGTCTGGTCGATCTGCTCGTCCTCGTCCATGTCTTCCTCGTCGAGGCCGGAGACCTCTTGAAGGATGTCCAGGGATTCCTCGAACATCTCACTGATGTCGGGCTTCTCTTCCATGAGGTTCTTCATGATGTACGCATGCTCGTCGTCTTCGAGCTCGTACTTCCACTGCGCCTTGTTGGACTTGTAATAGACGGTGATCATTGGGGGACGCTCCTCGCGGGTGGCGTAGTCGGGCGCCATTCTAGGCCGGCGGATGGCAACGGCGCCAACGCGCGGCCGGGAAAGGGGCGGGTGGCCGGCGCGGCGCGACCATCGGCCATCCCGTCGAAAAAGGCAAGCGGGCGTTTGCGGGCTTGGCGTGCCTGCCGGCCTGGGGTATCAATCGCCAGCGTCCTGCGCGAGGAACCATGTCCGACAAACCCCATTACGTCCTGACCATCACCTGCCCCGACACGGTGGGCATCGTCGCGGCGGTTTCCGGCTTTCTGACCCAGCACGACTGCTTCATCACCGAGGCGGCGCAGTATGGCGATCCGCTGTCGCGCCGGTTCTTTTCGCGCATCGTGTTCACCGCCGGGGCGCTGACTCCGCCGCCCGCCGAACTGGAAAAGCTGTTCGCCCTGGTGGCCGAACGCTTCCAGATGATCTGGTACCTCCATGACATGAGCCGCAAGGCCCGCGTCGTCATCATGGTCTCGAAATTCGGCCATTGCCTGGTGGACCTGCTGCATCGCTATCACACCGGCCAACTGGAAATCGAAATTCCAGCGGTGATTTCCAACCATCCCGACATGCGCGCCTTCGTCGAATGGCACGGCATCCCCTATCACTTCCTGGCGGTCGACAAGCACGACAAGGCGGCGCAGGAAGGCCGGGTGATGGAGTTGATCGACAAGGCGCAGGCCGATCTGGTGGTGCTGGCCCGCTACATGCAAATCCTGTCCTCCGACCTGTGCCGGAGCATGGCCGGGCGGGCCATCAACATCCACCACTCGTTCCTGCCCAGTTTCAAGGGCGCCAAGCCCTACCACCAGGCCCATGCCCGCGGCGTCAAGATCATCGGCGCCACCGCCCATTACGTCACCGCCGACCTCGACGAGGGGCCGATCATCGAGCAGGCGGTGGAGCGGGTCGACCACACCGCCACCCCCGACGATCTGGTGGCCATCGGCCGCGACATCGAAAACGTGGTTCTGGCCCGCGCCGTGCGCTGGCACATCGAGCGTCGCGTCCTGCTCAACGGCACCAAGACCGTGGTGTTCAAATAGGCCGGCGGCCGGGCAAATTTGGACTCCCGCCCGCCGGCCTTCCGTGCCACCCTTGCGGGGAGGTTTATGAGCGCAGGGGTAGGATACCATGCATAATCATATAACCGGGCTCGACAATGTCGTGGTCGCCGTCCGCGACCTGGAGACGGCGGCGGCGACCTTCGGGCGGTTGGGTTTCGCGCTGACGCCCCGCGGTCACCACCCTGAATGGGGAACCGCCAATCACTGCCTGATGTTCAACCGGGATTACATCGAGCTGCGCGCCGCCGAGGGGCCGGGGGCCGAGGCCGAACGGCTGCGCACCTTCACCGCCCGCCGCGAGGGCGCCTACGAACTGTCCTTCGGCTGCGACGATGGCGCGGCGGCGGCGGAAGCCCTGCGCCGCGCCGGCCTGGCCGTCGATACGCCGCGCTCGCTGTCGCGCCGGCTCGACAACCCGGAAGGCACGGTGCTGATGTTTTCCGAGGTGCCGTTGCCGGCCAATGCCACCCCCGGCCTGTCGTCGCGCCTGATGCAGCACATCACCCGCGAGCGGATGCGCTTTCCCCAGTGGCTGGACCATCCCAACGGCGCCATCGGCGTCGCCTCGGTCACTGCGGTGGTGGCTGATCCCGGCGAACAGACCCGCGCCTGGGACACCCTGTTCGGCCCCCATGCCGCCACGCCGACCGACAATACCGTCACCGTCCATACCGGGCGGGGCCTGGTGTTCCTCACCCTGCCGGAAGAACTGACCCAGTTGCACCCCGAGGCCGAACTGGACGAGCCGCCGGCCCCGCCGGCCATCGTCGCCCTGGCCCTGTACGTTGCCGACCCCGCGCGCACCGCTCAGGTGCTGCGGGCGGGCGGCATCGCCTTTTCCCGGGATTCCGAAGGCACCCTCCGCGTGGCGCCCTCGGAAGCCTGCGGCCTGTTCCTGGAATTCATCGGCGGCTGACCAAAGGTCACGGCTGGCGGATCGGCCGGGTGGCGGCGGCCAGCCAGGCGCGGGTGTCGGGCTCGACCAACGGCCCGATCTCGGCTGCGACGCGGGCGTGATAGGCATCGAGCCAGGCGATCTCGGCCTCGTCCAGCATGTCGGGGACGATGAGGGCGCGGTCGAAGGGGGCGAGGGTCAAGGTTTCGAATCCCAGCAGCGGCCGTTCGGCGCCGGGCGGCGCCTTGGCCTCGACCACCGCCACCAGATTCTCCAGCCGGATGCCGTAGGCGCCGGCCTTGTAGTAGCCGGGCTCGTTGGACAGGATCATCCCCGGCTTCAGGGCCACCGTGCTGCCCAGCTTGGAAATCCGCTGGGGTCCTTCGTGCACCGACAGGTAGCTGCCGACTCCGTGGCCGGTGCCGTGGTCGAAATCCAGCCCCGCCGCCCAGAGAGGGCGGCGGGCCAGCACGTCGAGCTGGCTGCCGGTGGTGCCGGCGGGAAAGACGGCGGCGGCCAGGCCGATATGGCCCTTCAACACCAGGGTGAAGCGCTGGCGCTCCTCGGCTCCTGCCGGACCGATGGCCACCGTGCGGGTGATGTCGGTGGTGGCGTCCAGGTATTGCGCCCCGGAATCCACCAGGAACAGCTGACCGGGTTCGAGCCGGCGGCTGCCGATGTCGGGCACATGGTAGTGGACGATGGCGCCGTTGGGGCCGGCCCCGGCGATGGTGGGAAAGGACAGGCCGCGGAAATGCAGGCCCGCGCGGCGGAATTCCTCCAGCACCGCGGCGGCGGCCCCTTCGTCCAGCCTGCCCGCCGGTGCCTCGCGCTCCAGCCAGGCGAAAAAGCGGACCAGGGCGGCGCCGTCGCGGCGGTGGGCGGCCCGGCTTCCGGCCAACTCCACCGGATTCTTGCAGGCCTTGGGCAGGGCGCAGGGATCGGCGCCGGGCTCGGCCCGCGCCCCGGCGGCGCGCAGCCGCTCGACCACCGCCGCCGGGGCCTGCTGGGGATCGAAGCGCACCCGCTTGCCGGCCCGGCCCAGTTCTTCCAGGGCGGCGGACAGGGCGGCCGGCGGATGGCGGCGCACCGCGGCACCGAGATGGGCCTCGACCTCGGACGACAGCTTGCGCGGGTCGACGAACAAATCGACGGTGGCATCGGCGTGCAGCAGGGCGAAGGCCAGGGGCAGCGGTGTATAGGCGACATCGCCGCCGCGCAGGTTGAGCAGCCAGGCGATGGCGGCGGGATCGGTCAGCACTGCCGCATCCAGCCGCTCGGCGGCCAGGCCCTGGGCCAGCTCGGCGCGTTTGTCGGCCGCCGCCTTGCCGGCGAAGTCCAGGGGATGGACGGCCAGCGGCGCCAGCGGCGGCGCCGGCCGGTCGGTCCACACCGCATCCAGGGGATTGTCGGCGCAGGCCACCAATTCGCCGCCGGCCCGCGCGCAGGCGGCGCGGAACGCCTCGATCTGTTCGCCGACATGCAACCAGGGATCGACCCCCAGCCGGGAGCCGGCCGGCAGCGCCTCGCCCACCCAGCGGGCGGGGGGCTGCTCGCCGATGTGCAGCAATTCGAAGGCCGCCGCCTCCACCTCCTGGCGGGCCTGCAAGGTATAGCGCCCGTCGGTGAACAGCGCCGCCCGCTGCCGCAGCACGACGGCGATCCCCGCCGAGCCGGTGAAGCCGGTCAGCCAGGCCAGGCGCTGGGCCGAGGGCGGCACGTATTCGCCCTGGTGCTCGTCGGCGCGCGGCACCACGAATCCGTCGAGGCCGCGGCGTGCCAGTTCGGCCCGCAGCGCCGCCAGCCGCTCGGCCATGGCGGGGGCGGGCGCGGCGGGGTGGTCAGGCATGGTCGCATCTCCGAAACGGGGGCTTTCCCCTGATTTTGGGCGGCCGGCTGCCGCAGGCAAGGCTCAGCGGCCGACGATCAGCGTCGCCCAGCCGTCCACCACCAGCCGCTCCTTGAGGCACAGGCCCTGGCGTTCATGGGGGGCCATCACCATGCGCTCCTGCCAGTCCAGCAGGCCGGACAGCACTGCCACGCCGTCCGGCGCCAGATGGGCGGCCAGCTTGGGGGCGAAGCGGCACAGCGGCCGGGCCAGGATGTTGGCCACCACCACGTCGTAGGGCGCGCGCCGCGCCAGCGCCGGATGGCGCCAGCCGTCGCTGACCAATGCGGTAACCCGGGGGGCGCGCACCCCGTTAGCGGCGGCGTTGCCGGCCGCTACGGCGACGGCGGCCGGGTCGATGTCGGTGGCCAGCACCGGGCAGGCCCACATCTTGGCCATGGCGATGCCCAGGATGCCCGAGCCGCAGCCCAGGTCCAGTACCCGCCGCGCCCGCCGCCGGCGGCCCAGCCGGTCCAGCGCCAGCAGGCAGCCGCGCGTGGTGGCGTGCTCGCCCGAGCCGAAGGCGGTGCCGGCATCCATCAGCAGCTCGATGCGCCCCTCCGGCATCCGCCCGGTCCAGTGCGAGCCGCGCACGAAGAATCGTCCGGCGTCGATGGGCGGAAAGTCGCGCAAATTGGCCGCCACCCAGTCCAGGCTGGGCAGGCGTTCGATTTCGAGGGGCGGCGCCGCGGTCCCGGCCGCCGCCGCCACCACCTCCAGCGCGGCCAGGATGGCGGCGCGGTCGGGGGGGGTGCGGGCGAAGCCCTCCAGGTGCCAGTCGCCCTCGCCGTCCGAGCGGCCCGAACGGTCGTCCATGAACATGGTCACCGCCTCGGCGAAACGCTCGAACACCCCTTCGAACAGTTCGACCCCCTCGGCGGTCACGGCAAGGCGCAGGCGCCAGACATCGGGGAAGTGCGGGGGCATGGACGGCTCCTTGGCGGCGGGAAACGGACCCTATAGCGCAGCGGAGCGCGCTCCGCCAGGGCCGCTTCACGTGGCGGAGACGAAGCTCCCCAGCACCTTCTTGGTCCCCGCCTTGTCGAAGGCGATTTCCAGCTTGTCGCCGTCCACCGCCACCACCGTGCCGGGGCCGAACTTGCTGTGGAACACCCGGTCGCCGGGCTGGAAGACCGCGGAACCCGCCTTGCGCTCCTGCACTTTCCACGAACTCGCCTCAAGGGTGGGCGGCGGCCGGCGGGTTCCGTAGGCGGCACGCGTCCAACCGTCGTCAGCCCAGCGGTCGCGCCCGCCCGTCTCCGCGCCGCCGGCGAACAGGCCGCGCTCGGCCTCGCGCTCGACATGGGCTTCCGGCAATTCCTCCAGGAAGCGCGACGGCAGACTGCTCTGCCACTGACCGTAGATGCGCCGGTTGGCGGCGAAGGTGATCAGCACCCGCTTGCGGGCGCGGGTCAGGCCGACATAGGCCAGCCGCCGCTCCTCCTCCAGCCCGTGCTGCCCGCCTTCGGCCAGGGCGCGGGAATGGGGGAACACCCCCTCCTCCCAGCCGGGCAGGAACACGCTGTCGAATTCCAGCCCCTTGGCGCCATGCAGGGTCATCAGCACCACC
>JAKAFA010000137.1 GCA_021818185.1 Pseudomonadota bacterium
TGGGCGGCGCCAGCGAGGGGGGGATGGCGAGGCGGTGGATTACGTGGTGGTGATGCGCCGCTTCGATTCCGATGGCCTGTTCGACCGGCTGGTGGCCCGCGGCGCGGTGGAGCGGTCGCTGGTGCAACGGCTGATCGATGCGGTGGCCGCCTTCCACCGCACGGCGCCGGTGCGCCGCGACCGGGGCGGGGCGGCCGGCCTGGACTGGGTCATCACCACCAATGCCGCCTCGATGGCGCCCCAGGTACCGGCCATTCTGCCGGCCGAGGGGGTGGCCCGGCTGGAGGCGGAGTCCCGCCAAGCCCTGTCCCGCCTGGCGCCGTTGCTGGACCAGCGGCGGGCGGACGGGCTGGTGCGCCGCTGCCACGGCGATTTGCATCTGGGCAATATCTGTCTGTTCGAGGGTCGGCCGACCCTGTTCGACGCCATCGAATTCAGCGACGACATCGCCTGCATCGACGTCTTCTACGATCTTGCCTTCCTGCTGATGGACCTTGAGGTGCGGGGCTCGCGGCCGCTGGCCAGTCTGGCGTTCAACCATGCCCTGGACGTTACCGGCGATTATCCGGCGGTGGCGGCGCTGCCGCTGTTCCTGTCGCTGCGGGCCGGGGTGCGGGCGCTGGTGGCGGCGACCATCGCGGCGGGCGCCGCCGGCCCGGCGCGCCAAGCCAAGGCGGCCGAAGCCCGCACCTATCTGGAGGCGGCGCTCGGCTATCTCCATCCCCCGCCGCCGCGTCTGGTGGCGGTGGGCGGGCTGTCGGGCAGCGGCAAATCGCGCATGGGCCGCGACCTGGCACCGCTCCTGGGGGTGCCGGGCGCCGCGGTGGTGCGCACTGACGCATTGCGCAAGCAGATGCTGGGGGTGGGGCTGGAACACCGGCTGGGGCCCGAGGGCTACACCGCCGAGGTGACGGCCCGCACCTACCGGGCGCTGCTGGACACCGTCGGCCAGGTGTTGCGGGCCGGCCATGCGGTGATCGCCGACGCGGTGTTCGCCCGGCCCGACCAGCGGGCCGCCATCGAGGCGGTGGCGAATGCCGCCGGGGTGCCTTTCGCCGGGCTGTGGCTGGAGGTGCCGCCGGAGGTGGCGGCCGAGCGGATCCGTGGGCGGGTGGCCAATGCTTCGGACGCCACGGTCGCGGTGCTGGAGGCCCAGTTGGGCTATGACCTGGGTCCCATCGGCTGGCCGCGGATCGACACCTCGGGCAGCAAGGCGCAGGCCTTCGCCGCCGGCCGGGCCGCCATCGGCGTATAGGGGATATCCGCGGCGGGTGGTTAACAAACCCGCAGGCAGGGGTCATACTTCCCCGGTTCATCAAGTCAAGGAGAACGGCGATGTCCGGGTATAAATCCATCCTGGTTCCCGTCGGCGACGCCGCCGGCGGCGCCCCCGCCATGGATCTGGCGTTGCGTGTCGCCGCCGCTTTTTCCGCCCATGTGATCGGATTGCATGTGCGCACCGATCCCGCTACCGCCGTGCCGCTGGTGGGCGAAGGCATGTCGGGCGCGATGGTCGAAGAGATGATGGCGGCAGCCGAGCGGCTGGCCGCCGCCCGCGCCGCGACGGCCCGCACGGTGTTCGACGAGGCCTGTGCCCGCCACGGGGTGCCGCTGGCCACCGCCCCTGCCGCCGGCCCCGGCGCGGCCGGCCCCAGCGCCGAATGGGTGGACGTGACCGGCCGCGAAGAGGAAGTGGTGGCTTGGCGCGGGCGCCTGTCCGATCTGGTGGTGATCACCCGCCCGCGCGAAGGCGCCGAGTCGCGGACCACCATGACGGTCAACGCCGCCCTGATGGAAAGCGGCCGTCCGTTGCTGCTGGCGCCGTCCACCCCGCCGGCCGAGGTGGCCCGCACCGTGGCCATCGCCTGGAACGGCAGCGCCGAGGCCGGCCGCGCCGTCGCCGCGTCTCTCCCGCTGCTGGCCCGCGCCCAGACGGTGACCATCCTGTCGGTCAGCGAGGACGAGCGCACCGCCGGCGCGCCGGCCGGGGAATTGGCGGCCTATCTGGCCTGGCACGGCATCGCCGCCCGCTGCGAGACGGTGGCTGCGGGTCCGCACGGCCATGCCGGCGAGGCGCTGCTGTCCGAATGCACGGGGCGCGGCATCGATCTGCTGGTGATGGGAGCCTATACCCATTCCCGCCTGCGCCAGCTGATCCTGGGCGGCGTCACCCGCCAGGTGTTGCACCATGCCGACCTCGCCTGCCTGCTGAGCCATTGAGGGCAGGCGCGGCGGGAAGGCGATCGGGGGAATGTCGGCGCCATCGGTGAGCCCGCGCCGACGGGCCTCCGTGTTCTCCGTGTCGTCCGGCCGCGCCGGAAGGCGGTCAATCCTTGCCGGCGTAGGGGTTCTTGCCGCCGCGGACATACAGGCGGATCGGCACGCCGGTGAGGTCGAAGCAGTCGCGCAGCGAGTTGACGAGGTAGCGGGAATAGGATTCCGGCAGTTCGTCGGGCTTCGAGGCGAAGATGATGAAGGTCGGCGGGCGAGCCTTGGCCTGGGTGGCGTAGCGGATCTTGATGCGCCGCCCGCCGGACAGGGCCGGCGGCGGATGGGCGGAGACCGCCTCTTCCAGCCAACGGTTCAGCTTGGCGGTGGCCACCCGGCGGTTCCACACCGTATGGGTGGCGGTCACCGCCTCCATCAGCTTGTCGATGCCGCGGCCCGACAGGGCCGACAGGGTGACGGTCGGCACGCCGCGCACCTGCGGCAGAGAGGTTTCCAGCCGGTCGGCCAGGCGTTGCAGCGCCGCCTGCGGGGCGTCCACCGTGTCCCATTTGTTGACGGCGATCACCAGGGCGCGGCCCTCGTCCACCACCATGCGGGCGATGGTCAGGTCCTGCTTGTCCAGGATGGCGGCGGCATCCAGGGTCAGGACCACCACTTCGGCGTGGCGGATCGCCTCCAGCGTATTGGCGACCGACAGCTTTTCCAGGCTGTCCTCGACCTGGGCTTTGCGGCGCAGGCCGGCGGTGTCCACCAGCCGCAGCCGGCGGTTCCGCCAAGTCCATTCGACGGTGATGGCGTCGCGGGTCAGTCCGGCCTCGGGGCCGGTCAGCAGACGGTCTTCGCCCAGCAGGCGGTTGATCAGGGTGGACTTGCCGACATTGGGCCGGCCCACCACCACCATGGTCAGCGGCCGTTCGGGGCGGTCGGCCGCGTCGTCCGCCGACCCGTCCCCGTCCTCGCCCTCGTCCTCTTCGGCGCCGAGGGGAGCCAGGGCGCCGGCCGCTTCGGCATAGGGGGCCAGGGCCTCGAACAGTTCGCCCATGCCCTCGCCGTGTTCGGCCGAAACCGGCACCGGGTCGCCCAGGCCCAGGCCATAGGCTTCATACAGGCCGGGCGCGCCGGCCCGCCCCTCGCATTTGTTGGCCACCAGGACCACCGGCGTGGGCTGGCGGCGCAGGTAATCGGCGAAATGGCGGTCGAGCGGCGTCACTCCGGCGCGGGCATCCACCAGCAGCAGCACCACGTCGGCCTCGGCCACTGCGGCGTCGGTCTGGCGGCGCATGCGCGCCTCGACCGAATCGCCGCCCGCCTCCTCGAAGCCGGCGGTGTCGATCACCGTGAATTCGAAACCCAGCAGGCTGGCGGCGCCCGCCCGCCGGTCGCGGGTCACGCCCGGCGTGTCGTGGACGATGGCCAGCCGCCGCCCGACCAGGCGGTTGAACAGGGTGGATTTGCCCACATTGGGGCGGCCGACGACGGCGACGGTGAAGGTCATGGGATCAGCGGTACGCGACGATGTCGGCATCTTCGGTGATGCAATAGACGGTGCGGTTGGCGATCACCGGCTGGATGGTGATGCCGCCCGGCGCCTCGACCTTGCTGATGATGTCGCCGGTATAGGGCGACAGCGTCAGCAGGGTGCCGGTGGACGAGCCCAGGATCAGCCGGTCCGAGGCGAGAACCGGGCCGGTCCATACGATGCGGTCCTTCTTCTCCTTGGGATTGTCCCAGGTCTGCAATTGGGTGACCCAGGCGATGCGGCCGGTGCGGGCGTCGATGGCCACCGCTTGGTTGTCGTTGGTGACCAGGAACAGGTAGTCGCCGGCGATCCACGGCGGCTCGATGCCGCCGATCTGGCGGTCCCACAGCCGCCGGCCGGTGCGCAGATCGATGGCGGCCAGCAGGTTGGCGTGGCCGATGGCGTAGACATGGCCGCGGTCGATGATCGGCCGGGCATCGATGTCGGCCAACTGGGCGGCGCCCTCGGTGCGGCTGATGGTGGTGATCGAATCCTGCCACAGCTCGGTGCCGTTCTCGACGCGCAGGGCGAACAACTCGCCCGAGGAATAAGGCACCACCACCACGTCACCCTCGACCGCCGGGCTGGCGCCGCCCATCAGTAGCGCCTGTTCCGGCGTGCCCTGGTGGTCCCACAGCACATGGCCGTCGGCAGCCGACAGGCAATGGAGCTGGTTGTCGACGGTGATGGCGAAGACCCGGCCGCCGCGCACCGTGGGGGCGCCGCGGATCGGCCCGGTGGTCTTCTGCCGCCAGACCACCTTGCCGGTCTTGGCGTCCATGGCGACCACCTCGGCAAAGCCGGTGCCGACGAACAGCCGGCCGTTCTCGTAGGCCAGCCCGCCGCCCGATCCGGTGCCGGTATCCCGGGGCGAAATGTCGGTCTGCCACACCTGCTCGCCGGTCTTGGCGTCCAGTGCGGTCACCAGATTGGCGGCATCCAGGGCGAAGATCCGCCCGCCGGCCACCACCGGCTGGGCCAGCAGCCGGATGCGCTTGCCCGATCCGGTGCCGACATTGGTGTCCCAGACCTGCTTCAGGGCCTTGCCGACCGCCATGTGCTGCATGGCATGGTTGGCGTAGCCGCCGGCCTCGGGCCAATCGGTGTTGGGGGCGGGGGGCGGCAGTTCGACGGGCGCCGCATCCGGTGATTTGTCCGGCTTCAGCGACTGGTCCTGGGACAGGACGGAGATGCGTTTGCCGGGCAACGGCGGCTTGGGCGGGTCGCCGAACCAGCTGTCACACCCGGCCAGGGACATGGCCGAAGCCAGGACGAGACCCAGCACCCAGGCTGAACGCGGGGTCGCCGAACGAGACGTCATGACAGGCGGCTCCTAGCTCTTGGACTTGGGCTGGCGGGGGGGCTGGAGGGTGGCGAGCATCTCGGCGGCGCGGGCCCGCACCCCTTGCGGGGCGGCCACGTCGTCGGCCAGCTTGCGGAAGGCTTCGAGGGCCTTGGCCTTGTCGCCGCGCTTCAGCTCCGCCAGTGCGACCACCTCCCGTGCCGAATGGCGCCACGGGCTGGTTTCCTGGGTCAGGGGCCGCACCGCCGTCTCGATCGCCGCCGGGTCGGTGTGGTCCAGGTCGAGATAGGCGGCCTTCAGCAGGGCCAGGTCGCGGTAGATCTCGTCGCCGGTGCCGGCGGCGATGGCGTGGTACAGCGCCGAGGCGTCCTTCAGGTCGCCCTTGTCGGCGGTCAGGTCGGCGCGCTCCAGTGCGGCCAGCAGGCGGTAGCCCTTGGTGCCGTCGGCCGACAGCTTGGCCAGTTCGGCCATGGCCTCGTCGCGCTTGCCCTGCACCACTAGTTGCATGGCGTGGTTGTAGCGCAGACTGGAGGCCTGCTGCCGCTTGACGTCCCAGTCGTGCCAGGCCTGCCAGCCGGCGACGCTCAGCACCAGCGCCACGGCGGCAGCCACTATCAGGCTGCCGTACCGGGTCCATATCCGGGCCATCTGTTCGTGGCGCAGATCCTCGTCCACCTCCTGGATGAGAAGGTCGGCCGCGGCGTCGTCGTGCTTGTCGGTCAAAGGGATGCTCCAAACGAAAAAAGCCCGCCCGCCCCGCCATGGACGGAAGGCGCGGGTAAGATAGTCCGGGCGGACGGGAATGGCAAATCCGCCGTAGCGGAGACGCCGGCCCTCAGTCCGCCTTCCACTTGATGGAGCAGCCCATGCTGGGGATCTGCTCGGCGGGGCCGCGTCCGGTGGCTGCGACCTGGCGCATGGCCTCGAACAGCTCGCGGCGGGCGTCGGGCGGCCCGGCCTCGCGGCGCGAGGCGTCGAGCCGGCCGCGGTATTGCAAGCCGAGATCGGCGTCGTAGCCGAAGAAGTCGGGGGTGCAGACCGCGCCGTAGGCCCGCGCTACCTCTTGGCTCTCGTCGTAGAGATAGGGAAAGGTGAACCCGTGGCGGGCGGCGAAGGCCCTCATCCGGTCGGGGGCGTCGTCGGGGTAGTGGACGACGTCGTTGGACATGATCGCCGCCGCGCCGATCCCCAGCGCCTGAAGGTCGCGCACGTCGCGCACCAGCCGGTCCACCACCGCCTGGACATAGGGGCAATGGTTGCAGATGAACATCACCAGCGTGCCCTTGGGGCCGCGGATGTCGGCCAGCGACCACGGCCGGCCGTTCAGGTCGGGCAGGCGGAAATCGACCGCCGGCAGGCCGAACTCGCAAACGGGGGTCTCCATCGCCATGGGGGATGTCTCCTTGGGGGCGCGGATGCGCGAAATGGGTTGATTCCCGGCGGGGGGGGGCGGACAATATAACCGAACCGCCGGTGGGGTGATAGCAATGATCAGGCTGGGCCGATCGCTGACCGTCATCGCGTTGCTGGCAGTGCTTGCCGGCTGCGTCGAAATGGCCAACGACGGGTTCGAGACCAAGCTGGGCAAGGTCAAGACCCCGGCACTGTTGGCCAATCTGGAGATTGCGAGCCTGGTCGGCACCAAGAAGACCATGTTCGACCACGTCGCCACCTGGGTGACGGGGCGCGACTGCTCGTCGCCGCGGGCCGAGCGCAACGGCGCCTATTGCGTGGACTGGCCGGCCCATCCGGCCCCGCCGCCGCAGGAATACTGCTATGCCACGCTGGGCCGCCCCACCTGCTATGCCCAGCCCTACAGCCAGGACAGGGGCAGCCTGATCGGCTTCGTGGCGGCCTCGACGCCAGTGCGCTGAGGACCCAGTGCGCTGAGGACCCAGTGCGGGACTATGCCATCGACCGGGGAGCCGGCCGGGCGGGACCTGAGCCGGTCGGCCTCGCTGGGCGAGGCTCTGGCCGTCCTGGAACGCACGCCGCGGCGGGTGGTGCCGTAATGTCTCCGGCAGGCGGGCGCCGGTTTATGACGTCATCCGCTGGCGGATGGTCTCCATGGTCCGGCGGATATCCGGACAGCTTGCGCCCAGGCGCTCGGCCAGGCGGCCGGCCAGTTGGCGGTCGAGCGGCAGGCCTTCGGCCTCGGCCGCCAGCAACTCGGCCAGTTGGTCGATATCGTCGAAATCGAGGTCCATGGCATCCATCTCCCGCATCCTCAGGCCGCGGCCATGCGGTCGCGGATCCGTAGCATGGTGTCGCGGATGCCGGGGCAGGTGGCTGCCAAGTATTCCGCCAGGCGGCGCGCGTCGTCGCGGTCCACCGGCCGGCCCTGGGCCTCGGCATCCAGATAACGCGCCATTCGTGCAATCTCGTCCCAATTTTTTCTCATCGCGGCTCTCCCCACGGCGGATACGTCGGCGCAGATGGGAACCGGGCCCCGGGGTGGCAAGCGGAGGGCCGCCGAAGGGGGAGGGGGGGAGGCCGCCGGTCAGGCGCGGACCTGCCCCTCGGGGGCGACGCGCTCGCAGATCAGGCGCATGCTCTGGCCGATTTCCGGCAGGCGTTCGGCCAGCCGCGTCGCCAGGTGATGGGCGTGGGCCCGGTCGAACGGCCGGCCGGTGGCTTCGGCTTCCAGCAGGGCGGACAATTGGCGTAGCTCATGCAGATTCTGGCTCATGGCACCCCTCCGTGAAGACCGGCGCAACCATGGGCCGGATGGGTGCGCCGCACAACGGAAGCTTGCGTGACATGCCATCCTATGGTCATGGATTCGCGCTTCGTTCCGGTGGGCGGTCGTGGACTTGCGGCGCCCGTTGAGCGGGCGAGTCGGATTTACCGGAACCAAAACCGAACAATGGCGAACTAAGAGGGAACGCCGCCGCTTTTAGCGGGCCAGGCCGTGCTGGGCGGTCAGGGCGGCCAGGGCGTCGGCCACCGAGGCGCCGCCGTAATAGCGTTCCATCAATTGCCGCGGATGAACGCCCAACTTGCGCACGCTGAGGCCATAGCGGCTCATCAATGCCGCATCAAGGTCGGCGGCCCACAGGGTGTAACCGGTATCGAACAGCGGGTACGACATGGTCCGTCCTCCGATGGGCGCTGCGGTCCGGGAAACCAGGACGCGCCGAATTTTTCGCCCGTTCAGCGCAGGATAGCCGCCGTCCCTGGCGGAACGACGGCATGATTGTGACGAATTCGCGTCAGCTTTTCTATGTCTTTTTGGTGGGGGTTATGCACAAAGGATTAGGCGACGGCACCGGCCGCCAGATCGGCGGCGATCCGCCCGATCACGCCCTCCCAGTCGCCGGCCGCCGTCTGGCGGTACAGGCGCATCGACGGGTACCAGGGGCTGTCGCTACGGCCCACCATCCAGCGCCAGTCCGCATCCAGCGGCAGCATCAGCCAGGTGGGGCGGCCGAGCCCGCCGGCCAAATGCGCAACCGAGGTATCGACCGCCACCACAAGATCCATCTGCGAGAGGGCGGCGGCGGTTTCGGCCAGGTCGGTGAGAAGCGGCGACAGATCGTCGACCCGCCCCGGCGGCGCCGCGGTCAGGTCGTGGGCACGGTCGCCGACCTGGAGGCTGAACCAGCGGATGCCCTCCAGCGTCCAGAGGGGCGCCAGGCGGTCGAAGGGAACCGAGCGGGTCCGATCCTTGGCGTGGCCGGGATTGCCGGCCCACACCAGCCCGACCCGCCGGCCCTGCCCGGCGGCGGCGAGGCGGCGGGCCCAGCGGGCGGCGGCGCCGTCCTCGGCGCGCAGGTAGGGCGCGGCCGGCAGGGTATCGAGGGTGGTGCCCAGCGCGAAGGGCAGGCTGAGCAGCGGGCTGTGCAGGTCGAAGGCGGGCAGCTTGGTGCCGGTGGGAATCACCGCCGCCGGCCCGGCCAGTCCGCGCAGCAGGCGGGTCAGGGCGGGCGGGACCTCCAGCACCACCCGCGCCCGTTCGGCGGCCTGGGCGGCGAACCGGCAGAACTGGATGGTGTCGCCCAGGCCCTGCTCGGCATGCAGCAGCACGGTCCGGTCGGTTGCCGTCTCGCCGGTCCATTGCGGCTGTGGGAAGTTGCGGGGCACGCCGGTGAAGTTGGGGTCCCGCCAGCGCCATTCGTACTCGCGCCAGCCTTCGGCGTAACGGCCCAGGCTGAGCAGGGACAGGCCCAGGTTCTTGTGGGCGGTGCCGCTGTCGGGGGCGAGGGCGACCGCCCGGCGGTAGGCCTCGGCCGAGTCTTCGGCCCGGCCCATCAGCGCGTAGGCGTTGCCCAGATTGATATAGGCCGCCGCGTCGTCGGCCTTCAGTGCGATGGCCCGCCGCAGGATCGCCACCGCCTCGTTCGCCCGGCCGAGCCGGCACAGATAGCAGCCGCCATTGGCGTGCAGTTCATAGGATTGGGGGTGGCGGGGCAGCGCCTCGGCGACCGAGGCATAGGCGTCGTCGAACCGCCCCAGGCGGTTGAGGGCGATGCCCAGGCTGACCGCCGCCGTGGCGTCGGCCGGGTCGGTGGCGGCAGCCCGGCGATAGGCGCTGGCGGCATCTTCCGTCCGTCCGGCCTCCATCAGGTCGTCGCCGATGCGGCGATGGGCGGCGGCGACCATCCGCAGCAGGTCCCGCGCCTCCGCCACCCCGGCTTCGGCCGCCTCGGCGAGTTCCTCCGCCGCCTCGTCCAGCCGGCCCAGGGTCAGCAGGATGCGCCCGGCCTGCATGCGCAGGTCGGCGGCGGAGGGCCGCAGGCGTAGCGCCTCGCGGAAGGCGGCCAGGGCCTCGTCCAGCCGCTCCAGCCGGCGCAGGCTGCGGCCCAGGCCCGCTGCCGCCTCGGGATTGGCCGGGTCCAGCGCCACGGCGCGGGTCCAGGCGGCGGTCGCCTCCTCGAAGCGATTCAGCCCTCCCAGCGCCTTGGCCAGGCCGATACGGTTGCCGGCGGTGTCGTGCCCCAGGTCTATGGCGGTCTGGAAGGCGTCGGCGGCCGAATGCATCTGGCGCAGCGCCACCAGGGCGTTGCCGAGATTGGCGTACAGGGCGGGGTCGGCCGGCGCCTCGCGGAGGGCGGCGCGAAAGGCCGCGGCCGCCTCGGGCAACCGGTGCTGTGCCGCCAGGATCGCTCCCAGGTTGCTGTGGCAATTGGCCGCCTGGGGGGCGGCGGCGATGGCGTCGCGGTAGGCCTGCTCCGCTTCTTTCAGCCGGCCGGCCAGGAAATGGCGATGTCCGTCGAAAAAACTGGCGGGCAGAGGATCGGCGTCATGCATGGTCGGGCGATTGTATCGGCAATCGGCCGGCCTCGTCACCCTCCCACCCTGCCGCCACGATGTCCGGTGCCGCCGGCGCGTTCATCCGGCCGGCCGTCGCGGCACGCGGCGGGGGCATTTTCCTACAAGGCAAATATAAGGGGGGCGTGTTGTTGACGTGCCGGTTAGGCGAATGGTAATGCTGACGAGAGATTTCAGAAAGTAAGGACTTCCTAAGTCGCATGGGCCTCACGCCGGCCCATAACCGAAATCAAATGCGAGCGCCAAGGGGTGGGGATAAAAACGACATAACATATAAAAAATATTGGGGCTCGCTAGGTGGAGGAAATCGATGACGCAGATACTC
>JAKAFA010000138.1 GCA_021818185.1 Pseudomonadota bacterium
CAGCGCATTGCCGCCGGTCGTGGTCTCGGGATTGCCGAACATCACGCCGATCTTCATACGGATCTGGTTGATGAAGATGACGATCGTCTTGGATTTCGACACCGAGCCGGTCAGCTTGCGCAACGCCTGGCTCATCAGGCGGGCATGCAGGCCGACATGGGAATCGCCCATCTCGCCTTCCAATTCGGCGCGCGGCACCAGGGCGGCGACGGAATCGACCACCAGCACGTCGATGGCGCCCGACCGCACCAGGGTGTCGGCGATTTCCAGGGCCTGTTCGCCGGCATCGGGCTGGCTGATCAGCAGGTCGTCGAGATTGACCCCCAGCTTGCGGGCGTAGACCGGGTCGAGGGCGTGTTCCGCGTCGACGAAGGCGCAGGTGCCGCCCTTCTTCTGGGCCTCGGCGATCACGTGCAGTGCAAGCGTGGTCTTGCCCGAGCTTTCCGGGCCATAGACCTCGATGATGCGTCCGCGCGGCAGGCCGCCGATGCCCAAGGCCACGTCGAGGCCGAGGGAGCCGGTGGAGACCACGTCGACATCGACATGCTCCTTCTGGCCCAGCCGCATGATCGAGCCCTTGCCGAACGCCCGCTCGATCTGGCTGACGGCGGCTTCCAACGCCTTTTGTCTATCCATGGTGTCCTTGTCCACGAGACGCAACGTAGCCTGCGACATGGCGGCTTCCCCCAGCTTTAGGCGATCCGGGCAAGTGATGCAATGCGCAAAGAGTACATGCTTCGTTCTGGGTGCGCAAGGGGAGATGTTCGCCTGATGTTCCGGAAACGCCGGGCCTCGTACGGGGCCGCGGCGAGCGGGTGCCGCGCCCGGCGGGGAACGCCGAATCGGCCAGCCTACTCGCTCACCACCTGTTTGACGGTGCCGGCCAGTTGCTTGAGCGAGAAGGGCTTGGGCAGGAAGTGGATGCCCTCGGCCGGGTCGATGCCGTTGCGGGCGACATCCTCGGAATAGCCCGAGATCAGGATCACCCGGATGGCCGGGCGCTCGATGCGCACCAGCCGGGCCAGGGTCACGCCGTCCATGCCCGGCATCACCACGTCCGAGATCAGCACGTCGATGGCCTCGTCACCGCGCAGCACGTCGAGGGCCTGCTCGCCGGAGCGCGCCTCGACGACGCGGTAGCCCTTGTTGCGCAGGGCGCGGGCCCCGAACAGGCGGACGGCGTCCTCGTCCTCGACCAGCAGCACGGTGCCGCTGCCGGTCAGGTCGCCCACCTCGCCGGCCAGGGCGAGCGGGCGGGCTTCCTCGGCCGGCTCGGCCTCGATGCGGGGCAGGTAGATGGAGAAGGTGGCGCCCTGCCCCGCTTCGCTGTCGACAAAGACGAAGCCGTCGGTCTGGCGCACGATGCCGTAGACGGTGGACAGGCCGAGCCCGGTGCCGGCCCCCACCTCCTTGGTCGAGAAGAACGGTTCGAAGATGCGGCCCAGGTTCTCGCGCGGGATGCCGGTGCCGGTATCCGAGACCTCGATCAGCACGTAATCGCCGGCCGGCATCAGCTCGGGCCCGCGCTGCACCGGCGCCTCCACCCGTTCGGCGCCGGTGCGGATGGTCAGCACGCCACCGCCCGGCATGGCGTCGCGGGCGTTGACCGCCAGATTGATGATCACCTGGTCGAACTGACCGGGATCGACCCGCACCAGGCCCAGTTGGCGGCCATGCACCATCTTCAGGTCGATGGTCTCGCCCAGCAGGCGGCGCAGCAGGTTGGACAGCTCGGCCAAGGCATCGGTGACGTTGAGCAGCCGCGGCTGCAGGGCCTGGCGGCGCGAGAAGGCGAGCAACTGGCGCACCAAGCTGGCCGCGCGATTGGCGTTCTGCTTGACCTGCATGATGTCGGCGAAGCTGGGGTCGCCGGGGCCGTGGCGTTGCAGCAGCAGGTCGCAGAATCCGATCATCGCGGTCAGCAGATTGTTGAAATCGTGGGCCACCCCGCCGGCCAGCTGGCCCATGGCCTGCATCTTCTGCGACTGGGCGAACTGGATTTCCAGGTTGCGCTGCTCGGTGGCGTCGATGAAATGGACGATCAGGCCGGAAATCTCGCCGTCCTCGTGGGTCGGGCTGACGAACAGCTGGGCGATCAGATCGCGCCGGCCCTTGAGCTTGACCTCCAGATGGGTCCCCGGCACCGCCCCGGCCAGCACCTTGCCCAGTTGCTCGCCGGCGCCGGCGCGGTGTTCGGCGGCGATGTACTCCACCACCGGGCGGCCGGCCATGGCATCATGATCGATGCCCATCATCGCCTGGAGCGCCAGGTTGCAGGTGCCGATGGTGCCGTCCAGCTCCACCAGGGCGATGCCCACCGGCGCATCGTCGAACAGCCAGCGGAAGCGGCGCTCAGCCGAGCGCAGGGCCCGCTCCCATTGCCGCTCGGGCACCATGTCGCGCATCACCACCGACCGGGTGAAGATCTCGCCCCCGTCGTCGAACACGGTATGGGCCACCGAAGCCTGGAACGCCTCGTCGCCGCGCCCCTTGAGGCGCATCTCCGCCCGCCCCTCCTCGGGATCGGGCACGGCGCCCAACACATCCTTGAGATTGTGGCCGACCAGCTCGGAGGCGGCGCGCCCCAGCCATTCGGCCAGGCGGTGATTGACCCAGCGAATGGTCCCGGCGGCATCGGCGGAGTAGCAGCCCACCGGCATCAGGTCGAGAAAATCGGCCAGCGCTTCCGCCTCGCGCCGCAGCGTCTCCTCGATGGCCCGCCGGGCGCTGACGTCTTCGGCCGACCACGCCACCGTGCCGCCGCCCAGCGGCCGGACCTCCAGGGTCAGCCAGTCGCGCCCCCCCCCCGGCAAGGCCAGGGCCAGTTCCGCCCGCCGCGCGGTGCCGGCCTGGGCGGCCTCGGCCAGACGGACCAGATCCGCCTCGGCCCGCTCGTCACCGGCGACCCGCGCCGCCAGGCCGCGCAACGGATCGCCGGCCGGCCCGAACAGCCGCCGCCCAGCCTGGTTGCGCAGAACCTCCGCCCCGTCGGGCCCGATCACCAGGCAGGCGCGGGTCTCGGAATCGAGCGCCGCCGCCAGCACACCGGCCCGTGCGCCGGCGGCACGGGCCTGCCCCCGGCGATAGACCAGCACGCCGACCGCCGCCAGACCGACCAGCCCCGCCGCTACAGCCGGCGCGGCCAGCGGACCGCCCCCCGCGGCGGCCAGACCCGTCAGCGCAACCACCGCCGCCCCCAAGGCCCAGGACGGCGGATCCCTCATCCAGTCAGTGCGCAAGCTTGCCCTTGAGACGCATGACGTAGCCGATCACCTCGGCCACCGTCTTATAGTGTTCCGGCGGGATTTCCTGGTCCAGCTCCACCGTGGCGAACAGGGCGCGGGCCAGGGGCGGGTTTTCGACGATCGGCACCTCGTGCTCGTCGGCAAGGTCGCGGATGCGCTTGGCCACCAGATCGGCGCCCTTGGCCACCAGGACCGGAGCCGCCATGGTGTCCATGTCGTATTTCAGCGCCACCGCGAAGTGGGTGGGGTTGGTCACCACCACGTCGGCGTTGGGCACCGCCTGCATCATGCGCTGGCGCGCCCGCTTCATGCGCATCGACCGCAGGCGGCCCTTGACCATCGGGTCGCCTTCGGCCTGCTTGTGCTCGTCGCGCACCTCCTGCCGGGTCATGCGCATCTTCTGCATGAAGCGCCATCGCTGGTACCAGTAATCGCCGGCGGTCAGCGCCGAGGCGATCAGCACCACCGCCAGCAACAGGGCGAAGACCCTGTCGTGCATATAGGATAGAATACCCATCATATCCAGGCGCGACAGGTTGCGGAATTCGTCCATGTGGGGCCAGGTCATCCACACCAGCATCACCCCCACCACAACCATCTTGAAGATCTGCTTGAGCATCTCCACCAATTGGTTGAGGGTGAACAGCCGCTGGATTCCCTGGAGCGGATTGAGGCGGGTGAAATCGGGGAGCAGCTTGTCTGGCACCCACATGAAGCCGCCGGTCTGGGCGACCAGGGCGCCGATGGTCACCACCATCACCACCGCGAACGGCAAGGACAGCGCCTTGAATACCGCCCAGCCCAATTGGGCCAGCAACAGGGGCAGGGAGGCCTCCGTGATATGGAACGTATCGAGATGCTCAAGCAGCGGCAGAACCGCCGGAGCCAGATCGCGGCTGATCTTGCCCGGCAGCAGGGCCACCACGATGAAGGCGGCGACCAGCGAGGCCCAGAGACGGACCTCGACGGACTGGGTGGTTTCGCCCTTCCCGCGGGCCTCATCCAGTCGCCTGCCTGTCGGCTCCTCTGTTTTGCCGTCGTCTTCGGCGGCCATCGGTCACCCCGGCGCCAGATAGGGTTGCATTCCCGCCTGGAAGGCTTGGAGGAACAGCAGCATGATAACCGGAAGGGCCACCATAATCATCCACATGCCGATCAGCACCTGGAGCGGCGTGGCGACAAAGAACACCTGCATCTGGGGCACCAGACGCGACAACAGCCCCAACCCCGCCTGAAAGACGATGCCGAACACCATTACCGGCGCCGCTAGGCGGATGCCCAGCGAGAAGATGGATGACATCAGATGGGCCAGGGTCATTGCCGCATCCCCCACCATCAGCGGGGCGCCCGGCTGGAACAGGTCGTAGGAATCGGTCAGCGCCCGCAGCATCAGCTTGTCCATACCGCCGGCGAAGACCAGCACCAGGGCGAGATTGGACAGCAGGCCGGTCAGCATCTGGCTCTGCTCCTGCGACACCGCGTCGAACGAAAAGGCGTTGGTCAGCCCCACCAGATAACTGATGACCGAGCCCGCCACGTTTATCGCGCCGAACAGGAACTGGGCCACCATGGCCAGGAAGATCCCGACGGCCGCCTCGCCGACCAGCAGCAGGGCAAGGGCGGCCGGATGCTGCGGCGCCGGCGGCAGCTTGGGCCCCAGGACCGGCAGCAAGAGGAAGGTCAGGCTGAGGCCGAACAGCAGCCGGATACGGGTCTGAACCAGCGTGCCGCCGAATCCCGGCAGGAACATCAGCGCGGCGCCCAGCCGAGTGAACACCACGAGAAAGCGGTAGATGTCGGTGGAGAGAATCTGGTCGAGCAGCACGCTGCCTTATCCGCCGGCAATCATGCGATCCAGCACCGAGCGCCAGAAATCGGCCAGGGTATTGATCATGAACGGCAGGAACAGGATCAGGGCGACGAACACCGCCAGCACCTTGGGGACGAAGGTCAGGGTGGCTTCCTGAAGCTGGGTCACCGACTGGATGATGGACACGACCACGCCCACCACCAGCCCGGCCAGCAATGTCGGGGCGGCGATCTTGATCATGCACCAAACGCCTTCGCGGGCGATGTCCACCAGTTGGGAATCGGTCATCGGCTTTTATTCATCCCTCAGGCGCCGGGCGCCGCCTCCGGCGGCTTGGCTGGCCTCCGCTACGCTCCGGGGCGCTCACCGCGCCAGTCGCACTGCGCGCTCCGCTATTCATCCTTCATGCGCGCCGGGCGCCGCCTCCGGCGGCTTGGCTGGCCTGCGCGCGTCTAAATCGGCATCCGCATAATGTCGTTGTACGCGTTGATCACCTTGTCGCGCACATTGACCACGGTTTCCAGAGTCAGCTCGGCATTGGTCACCGCCGCCACCACCTCGCGGATGTCGGCCTTGCCGGCAACGGCGGCGGCGGTGCCGGCCTCGGCGGTTTTCAGGCTCGATACGGTATCCTGGGCCGCGGTCTTCAGCATGCTGGCGAAGTCGGTCCCCGGCACCTCGGAGGCGTCGCGCACCTCCATGCCGCCGCCCGACGTGGCCTTGGACAAGGCCGAATAGGCGTTGATGGCGTCGGTGATGCTGCTCATGGCTCGGCCTATTTCAGCAGGTCCACCGTGCGCGTCAGCAGGGTGCGCGAGGTGGAAATGACGTTCAGGTTGGCTTCATAGCTGCGCTGGGCTTCGCGCATATCCATCATTTCGACCAGCACGTTGACGTTGGGGGCCAGCACATAGCCGTCCTTGTCGGCGGCCGGGTGCTTGGGATCGTAACGGCGCTGGAAGGGCGAATTGTCGGGCAGCACCTTGTCCACCTCGACGGCGTTCAAACCGGTGCTGCGGTCCAGCTCATCCTTGAAGGTGACCACCTTGCGGCGATAGGGCGTGCCGTTGGGGGTTTGCGCCACCGAATCGGCGTTGGCCAGGTTTTCCGCGACGACGCGCAGGCGCTCGGCCTGCGCCTTCAGGCCGGATACCGCGATCAGCGAAGACTTGAGCAGATCGTCCATCGCCGAGCCCCCTACTCGTGACCCATGATGGCCAGCTTCAGCAGAGCGACCTGTTTCTGGTACAGCGCCGCGGCGGTCTGGTAGGAATCCCGGGCGTCGCCCAGCTTGTTCATCTGGTCTTCCATCACCACCGCGTTGCCATCGGGCGAGGATTCGTAGACGCGGCTCTGGGTCACCACCGGGGCGGGACTGGCCTGGGGCACGATGTGACGCGGATTGTCCGCCACCGCCACCACCGCCGGCTGCTGCGTCTCGCTGATCATGCCCTTGAAATCCAACGGCTTAAGATCCTGCGGGGTATAAGCGGGCGTATCGATGTTGGCGATGTTCTGCGCCACCAGTTCGGTGCGCTTGGCGAGCCAGTCCATCTGCTGGGTCGCCATGTCCATCACGGTCAGCTTTTCGTACATCGGCCCATCCTTACGATGCGGCATCCGCCGGCGCGCGCGCTTGCCACCGCAGGATAATGTGCCGTGCCCGCCCTTAAAGAATAGTGAATTCTGTGGCCGGCGGCACGGCACGCCGTCCGCCGGCCTTGCAATCCGGCGGCCGAAGGCGGACTCTGACGGCATGACGAGGAGCGGCGGCGGCCGGGTGCTTGCGGTGCTCGGCCCGACCAACACCGGCAAGACCCATTTCGCCCTGGAGCGCATGCTGGGGCATGCCAGCGGCATGATCGGCTTCCCGCTGCGGCTGCTGGCGCGCGAGAACTACGAGCGGGTGGTGCGGGCCAAGGGCGCCGCGGCGGTGGCGCTGATCACCGGTGAGGAGAAGATCGTCCCGTCTCACCCCCGCTATATGATCTGCACCACCGAATCCATGCCGCTGGACCGCCGGGTGGCCTTCCTGGCGGTGGACGAGATCCAGCTCTGCGCCGACCCCGACCGCGGCCATGTCTTCACCGACCGGCTGCTGCACGCCCGCGGCGAGGACGAGACGCTGTTTCTGGGCGCCGAAACCATCCGGCCGCTGATCCGCCGGCTGATTCCCGGCATCGAATTCGTCAGCCGGCCGCGCTTTTCCCGCCTGAGCTACACCGGCCCGCGCAAGCTGACCCGGCTGCCGCCCCGCTCGGCGGTGGTGGCCTTTTCCGCCGCCGAGGTCTATGCCATGGCCGAGTTCGTCCGCCGCTCGCGCGGCGGGGCGGCGGTGGTGCTGGGGGCGCTGAGCCCGCGCACCCGCAACGCCCAGGTCGGGCTCTACCAAGCCGGCGAGGTGGATTACATCGTCGCCACCGACGCCATCGGTATGGGCCTGAACATGGACGTCGACCACGTCGCCTTCGCCGCCCTGCGCAAATTCGACGGCCGGGCGCCGCGCGACCTGGACTCCGCCGAGATCGCCCAGATCGCCGGACGGGCCGGCCGACACATGAACGACGGCACCTTCGGGACCACCGGTGATTGTGGCGCCATCGCCCCCGAGGCCGTCGAGGCGGTGGAGCAGCACCGGTTCTCACCGCTGAAGACCCTGTCCTGGCGCAATTCCGACCTGCGCTTCACCTCGGCCGACGCCCTGCTGGCCAGCCTGGACCGTCCGCCGACCATTGCCGGGCTGATGCGGGCCCGCGACGCCGACGACCAACTGGCCCTGGCCACCCTGGTCAAGGACGAGGCGGTCCGCGCCCGCGCCAACCATCCCGAGCGGGTGCGGCTGCTGTGGGACGTCTGTCAGATCCCCGATTTCCGCAAGGTGATGGCCGAGGCCCACACCCGGCTGCTGGGCCAGATCTTCCACCACCTGACCGGGCCGGGCCGCCGCCTGCCGGCCGACTGGCTGGCCAACCATGTGCAGCGGCTGGACCGCACCGACGGCGACCTCGATACCCTGGTGGGCCGCATCGCCAACATCCGCACCTGGACCTATGTGTCGCACCGGGGCGACTGGGTCGCCGATCCCGCCCACTGGCAGGGGGTGACCCGCGCCATCGAAGACCGGCTGTCGGACGCCTTGCACGACCGCCTGACCCAGCGCTTCGTCGATCGCCGCACCGCCGTGCTGGTGCGGCGCATGCGCGATGCCGGCCAGTTGGTCAGCGCCGTGGCCCATTCGGGCGAGGTGGTGGTCGAGGGCCAGCATATCGGACGCCTGTCGGGCTTCCGCTTCACTCCTGACGCCGCCGAAGGCGTCAATGCCGCCCGCGCCGTCCTGACCGCCGCCGGCCGGGCGCTGAAATCCGAGATCGCCGGACGGGTCGACCGGCTGGCGGCCGACGACGACACGGCCTTCGTCCTTGGCGAGGATGGCTCGGTGCTGTGGCGGGGCGAGGCGGTGGGCCGCCTGGCTCCCGGCGCCGAGGTGTTGAAGCCGCAATTGGAGCTGTTGCCCAGCGACCTGCTGGACCCCGCCTGGCGCGACCGGGTGCGGCGGCGGTTGGCCGACTGGCTGGCCGCCGCGGTGGCCGAAGGGCTGCGGCCGCTGGTGCGGGCGCGATCCGCCCCTCTGGCCGGCGCGGCGCGCGGCCTGGTGCACCAGTTGGCGGAAGCCCTGGGCTCGCTGCCCCGACGCGGCAGCGAGCCCCAACTGGCCGCGCTGACCGATGACGACCGCCGCCAGCTCTCCCGGCTGGGCATCCGTTTCGGGGTGGAAAGCGTGTTCCTGCCGGCGCTGCTCAAGCCGGGGGCCCAGCGCCTGCGCGCCCTGCTGTGGGCGGCCCATGCCGGCCGCCCCCCGGCCGCACCGCCCGGCGGACGGGTGGCAATCGCCGTCGATCCGGCCGAACCGGCCGCCTTCTACGAGGCGGTGGGCTACCGGGTGCTGGGGACCAGCGCGGTGCGGGTGGACATGCTGGAGCGGTTCGCCGCCGAGGCCCGTCGGCTGGCGCGGGAGTCCCGTGCGGCGGGAGAGGAGGGATTCGCCCTGAGCCCCAGCCTGACGACGCTGCTGGGCCTGTCGCCCGACGAAGCCGGCGGCGTGCTGGCCGCCCTGGGATTCGAGCGCCGCGATCACGAAAACGGGGTCCGCTTCCATCCCGCCCGGCGGACATCCCCGGCCGGCCGGCGGCGGCCGGCGGAGCGCGGAAGCGAAAGCCCCTTCGCCGTACTGCGCCGCCTGGGGGCCTAAATCCTCAGAACAGTCGCAGGCCGGATTCGGCCAGCAGGCGGCCATCCAGTTCGGCGCGGTCGCGGCGGTCGGGACCGAGGGGGATGCGGAAGGCCAGATCCGGCTTGGCGCGGGCCAGATCGGTTGCCAGCCGCCACGCGGTTTCGGGTTCCGTCGGCATATCGGCGCTGCTGGATTGGCGCTTGCGGCACAGGTCGACGACGAACATGGCACCCTCCTTCCCAGGGCGCCGCGGGGCCCAGCCCTCCGCGACTTCTCCAGGATAGACCATCCCCCCTGCCCCTATCCTTTCGGATAAGGAAGCCGAGCCATGCGCAACATGTATAGGATGCAAATTATAGCGAATTGTTGGGATTGCCGGCGCGCGAGCGGGCGAGGACGGTGCGATAACAAGTGCCGAGGGATTGCATGCAGGCGGAGTAATCGGGAGCGGCCGCGTTCAGGGTGCGACAGAGGATCTGGCTGATTTCGCCGAACAGAACCTCCTGCGGGTCGCCGGCAAAGGCGACCGGGAAGGCGGACAACACCGTCACCGCCGCCTCCAGTTCGTCGGCGAAGCGGGCGCGGCCCATGATCCGCCAGCAATCCAGCAGCATCTCCGCCGCCGCATAGACCATCTGCGGCTCGCACCGGCGGCGCAGGGCCTCGCGCAGCTGGAAGGCCAACTCCCGCGGCCGCCGCGCCACCTCGGTCTGGACGAAGGGGCGCTTGGCCTCGCGCGCCGTCGCATCGCGCGCCGTGCCGATGCAGACGTCGTACAGTTCGCGGAAGCCGAAGCCGCGTTCGGACAACTGGTGGAACAGCATCAGCACCAGGGCATCGCACAGCGTGTTGGGGAACGTCTTGTCCAGGTATTGCAGCCGTTCGAACAGGTAGGCGCGCGACGTTTCCTTGTGGCCAGCCAGCGCGGCATATTCTTTGATGGCCTGGCCGTATTTGCGGGCATCGAACTCCAGCAGGGTACGCAGGAACTGAAAATCGCAGGAATCAGGCAGTTCCAGCCCCTCTTCGGCCGCCATGTCGCGCAGGCGGGTGATGAGGGTCAACGCCTGCATTTCGTCCCGGTCCAGTTCGCCCGAGGTGTCCTTCACCCGCACCTTGCGCATGGCGGTGGTCTGGCCCAACGAGAACGAGACACCCAGCACCTTGAAGACGCGTGGCCGCGTCACCGGCACCTCGACCATCTTCCAGGCGGTCTCCGCCCCGTCCCCATCCTGGGCGGCGGCCAGCTTGCCCTCGGCGGCGCGATGATGGCCGGCCAGCTTGCCCAGCCGCTCGCACAGGATCTTCCAGATTTCCGGCCGTTTGGCCCCCAGCATCGCCTCGATGTCCTCGGCCGGC
>JAKAFA010000139.1 GCA_021818185.1 Pseudomonadota bacterium
CCGATCTACCGCGGCACGCAACCCCAGGGGATCGCGACCTGCCATACCGGGAGACGGCCAGTTCAGGCGCAGGCTTTCGGCGAGGAGCGCCATGCGGCCGCGATGGGCCTGCCAGAGAGCGGCAGCCACCGGATCGACGACGCCGCCAGCCAGGCTGTCGGCCAGGGCGGCGAGCGGCCGGTGGCTCAGGCCGGAATCCCGCTCCAGCCGGCGGGCCGCCTCATCGGGGCGCGGCCAGGCGAAGCGAGCGGCGGCCCGCCGGCCCAGGGCGGCCAGAGCGGCGGCGAAGGCGGCCAGCACGCCGAGATGCAGCCAGCCGGGCAGCAGCGGCAGGACATCCAACAGGGCGAGGGCGAGGAACAGGCCGGCCAGCCCCAGGGGCGGCACCAGAAGCGGCCACAGCCGCTCCCATCCCAGCACCCAGCAGGCCAGCCGCATCCGGCGGGCCAGGCGGCCATCGGTTGCGGCGGCGGCAGGGGCTGAGGGCGGCGTGTCTTGCATCGGACTCCCGGGAACCGGCCGCCGGTTTCGGCCAAGCGAGCGCTTAGGCGGAGGGCTATTTCACGCTAGGACAACCAGTCGGGCAGGTTTTCCAGTGCCAGCATGTCCTCGTATGTGGGGCGCGCCCTTACCACGGCAAAGCGCCCGCCGTCCACCAGCACCTCGGGCACCAGCGGGCGCGAATTGTAGGTGGAGGCCATCGAGGCGCCATAAGCGCCGGCGGTGCGGAACACCACCAGATCGCCCGCCGCCAGCGGCGGCAGCGGCCGCTGGCGGGCGAAGGTGTCGCCGGTCTCGCAGACCGGCCCAACCACGTCCACCGGCGCGACCGGAGCTTCGGCCGGCGGCTCGGTCACCGGCTGGATGTCATGGTGAGCCTCGTAGAGGGCGGGCCGCATCAGGTCGTTCATGGCGGCGTCCACCACCACGAAGGTCCGGGTTGCCCCTTCCTTCACGTAAATCACCTGTGAGACCAGGATGCCGGCATTGCCGACCAGCAGGCGGCCGGGCTCCAGCACAATGCGGCAGCCCAGATCGCCCAGAGTGGTGGCGATGGCGTCGGCATATTCGGCCGGGCTGGGCGGCGCCTCGTCGTCCTCATACGGCACACCCAGGCCGCCGCCGAGGTCAAGCCGCCGGATGTCGAATCCGTCCGCCCGCAGGATGGCCACCAGGTCGCGGATACGGTGGAAGGCGGCGCGGAACGGCGCCACCTCGGTCAGCTGCGACCCGATGTGGCAGGCGACCGCCATCACCTCGATCCCTGGCAGAGCGCGGGCCAGGCGGAATACCTCGTGGGCGCGGGTCCATTCGATGCCGAACTTGTTCTCCTTGCGCCCGGTGGTGATCTTGGCATGGGTGCCGGCATCGACGTCGGGATTGACCCTGAGGGCGATGGGCATGCGCACGCCGCGCCGTGCCGCGATCTCGGACAGGGCCAGCAGCTCAGGCTCGGATTCGACGTTGATCTGCATGATCCCCTGGGCCACCGCGAACTCCAGTTCGCGCCGGGTCTTGCCGACCCCGGAGAACACGATGCGGCCGGCCGGCACCCCGGCCGCCAGGGCCAGACGCATTTCGCCCTCGCTGACCACGTCGGCGCCGGCCCCCAGGCGGGCCAGGGTGCGCACCACCGCGACGTTGGAATTGGCCTTGAGGGCGAAGCAGATGGTCGCATCCAGGCCGGCGGCGCGGAGCGCATCGGCGAACACCCCGTAGTGGCGCACCAGGGTGGCGGTCGAATAGCAGTAAAACGGCGTACCGACGCGGGCGGCAATTTCGGCCAGCGGCACGCCTTCGGCATGCAGACGGCCATCCTTGTAGGTGAAATGGTTCATGGAGTGGCAGATCCCGGAGTGGTGGCGGCTGGCGGCTGAGCGGGCGGGGGCAGGAGTTGCGGCGCCCCCCTCTCCCGCTCCAACTGTTCGCGCCTCTTGAGCTGCTGATAAGCCTCCTCGCCGACCGGCGCGGAGCTGGACGGCGACGTGGGCGTGATCACCGCCGGATATTGCTGGGGATAGAACGCGTCCTCGGGGGCGCGGGGTGGGGCCATGCGACCGCACGCCGCCGGAGCCAGCGCCGCGGCGGCGGCCAGCAGCCAGGCGGCGACCCGCCTCACGGCCGGCCTCCCTCCAGCCAACGGCGGCGGGCGGCGGCCACCGCGTCCCGCACGCGGGCCGGCGCCGTACCGCCGAAGCTGGTACGGCTGGCCACCGACGAATCCACCGACAGGACGGCGCGCGCCTCCTCGGTCAGGCCGGCCTCGACCGTCCGCATCTCGTCGAGGGACAGGTCTTCCAGCCCGCACCCCTTGTCCTCCGCCAGCTTGACCAGCCGGCCGGCGACGTGGTGGGCACGGCGGAACGGCATGCCCAGCGCGCGGACGCACCAGTCGGCGATATCGGTGGCGGTGGTGAAGCCGGCCCCCGCCGCGGCGCGCAGGGTGGCGGCCTCGACCACCATGTCCCGCACCATGCCGGTCATGGCGGCGATGGCCAGTTCCATGGTGTCGGCGGCTTCGAACACCGGTTCCTTGTCTTCCTGCATGTCCTTGGAATAGGCCAGCGGCAGGCCCTTCATCGCCACCAGCAGCGACGCCAGATCGCCGATCACCCGGCCGGTCTTGGCCCGCACCAGTTCGGCGGCATCCGGGTTGCGCTTCTGCGGCATGATCGACGAGCCGGTGGTGAAGGCGTCCGACAGCCGCACGAAACGGAACTGCGCGCTGGTCCACACCACCAGTTCCTCGGCCAGGCGGGACAGATGCACGGCGCAGATGGCAGCGGCGGCCAGGAATTCCAGGGCGAAATCGCGGTCGGACACCGCATCCAGCGAATTGGCGGTGGGCCGGTCGAAGCCCAGGTCGCGGGCCGTGGCCTCGCGGTCGATGGGGAACGAGGTGCCGGCCAATGCCGCCGAGCCCAGCGGGCATTCGTTGAGCCGGCGCCGGGCATCGGCCAGCCGGCCGCGGTCGCGGCCGATCATTTCGACATAAGCCAGCAGATGGTGGCCGAAAGTCACCGGCTGGGCGGCCTGGAGATGGGTGAAGCCCGGCATCACCGTGGCGGCATGCTCCCCGGCGCGGTCGATCAGTGCCGCCTGCAAGCCGGCCAGGGCGGCTTGCATGCCGTCGAGGGCGTCGCGCACCCACAGCTTGAAATCGGTGGCCACCTGATCGTTGCGCGAGCGGGCGGTGTGCAGCCGCCCGGCCGCATCGCCGATGAGTTCGGCCAGCCGGGCCTCCACGTTCATGTGGATATCCTCAAGCTCGGCCTTGAAGGGAAAGTCGCCGCGCTCGATCTCTTGCAGGACCTGGGCAAGACCGGTCAGAATGGCGTCGCCGTCGGACGGCGACAGGATGCCCTGGGCCACCAGCATGCGGCAATGGGCCTGCGACCCCCGGATATCCTGGCGGTAGAGGCGGCGGTCGAAATCGATCGAGGCGTTGATCCTCTGCATGATCGCCGCCGGGCCGGCGGCGAAGCGGCCGCCCCACATGCTGGACGCTGCGGAATTCTTGTCGTTATCGCTCATGGAACCCGATCGGAAAAGAATGATGAAGACGGAACGGACAGGACGGTGGCTGGCAGCCGCGGCGCTGGCCCTGGTGGTTACGATGGCGGCAGCCGTCCTGTGGCTCGGCCCCGGCCGGAGCAGAGGTTACACCGGTTCCGCCGCCAACCCAAGCGTCGCCAGCCCAAGCCTCGGCGGTGCGGTGCGCCTGGGTCCGGCGGCCCAGCGCGCCGCCGGACCCACCCTGGCCTTCGCCGGCCCCGACGGCACGGCGACCGACTTGGCGGCGTTCCACGGCCGGGCCGTGCTGGTCAATCTGTGGGCCACGTGGTGCGCCCCCTGCGTCGCCGAGATGCCGGCGCTCGACGCGCTGGCCGCCAAGCTGGACGGGCCGGACTTCCAGGTGGTGACGGTCTCGCTGGACCGCGGGGGCAGCGAGACCGCCCGGTCCTGGCTGGCCAAGAACGGTCTGACCCACCTGCCGGCCTATTCCGCCGACCCCGCCAAGTACACCGACGCCATGCTGCCCCACTCCCTGCTGATCGATCCCCAGGGACGGGTAGCATGGGACGGGCTGGGTGGCCGGCCTTGGAACACCGCGGCGGTGCAGACGACGGTCGCCGCCCTGGCGGCGGAAGCGAAGCGCTGAGCCGCCCACCGGCCTTAACGCCCCGCGGTGTCTAGAAGGGCGGGCGGCATGGCGCCCAGCGAGGGCGAATCTTAAGACGGGGCGGTCAGCCGTCGACGCGGACGATGACCTCGACCCGGCTGATCTTGAGGCCGGCCGGGGCATCGGGGACCTTTGTGACCCCGATCATCTCGGCCGGGATGTCGCACAGCTTGCCCGACCGCTCATAGAAGAAATGATGATGGTCGGACACGTTGGTGTCGAAATACGACCGTCCGGCATCGACCACGATCTCGCGCAGCAGACCGGCATCGGTGAACTGGTGCAGCGTGTTGTAGACGGTGGCCAGCGAGACCCGGATATTGTTGGCCACCGCTTCGTTATGAAGTTGCTCCGCCGAGATATGGCGGTCGCAACCGTCGAACAACAGGCGGGCCAGGGCCAGACGCTGGCGGGTGGGACGCAGGCCGGCGGCACGGAGGCGGTCGAGGGCCTGGCTATAGGGGCGTATGGTGACCATGGTCATGATGTGGGCCGCGCTGCTGTCGATGTAAAGAGTGTTCGATTCAAAAGTACCACACAGATTCTTGAAAAATAAAGCCGCGTTTCGCCGAGGGCCTTGCGCCCGTATTGGCGGGGACTCAATCCGGCGGCCGATGGACATGGACATCGGCCGCCCCATGGCGGGCGAGCACGTCGGCCGCCCGCCGCTCGGCGTCGGAATTGGCGCACCGCACCCAGACCAGAATGCCGCCCAAGGCGATCTGGTTTTCGAACTGACGGGCCAGCCGGCGGTCGAACAGGCGGCCCAGTACCGCCCCCAGACCGGCCCCCGCCCCGCCACCGAAGACCGCACCGCCGATGACCGCCACCGGCGCCTCACCGCTGGCGACGCTCAGAGCGATGGCAGTGACCGCCCCGACATAGCCCAGCGCCGCCGCCAGGGCAGAGCGGCCCTCGATGCGGCTTTCCGGCTCGATCCAGGCACGGCGCGGCACGGCTGGATCATCAGCCGCCTCCCGGGTGTCCACCAGCCGGTGGCCCAGATGGGATTCGACGGTGCGCCGGTCGGCCAGGATGGCGACGTCGCCGTGGTCGAAGCCCGAGGTCAGCAGATCCTGAACTCCTTCTTCCATGGCGCGCGCGGCGGGAAACAGCCCGACCACCTCGGTGGCGGCGGCCGAATGGGGCTGAGCGGATGGGATGGCGGGCGTCGGCCGGGATGTGGGCATGGAGACCTCCGACGATGGGTTCGCCCTGCCGATATGGGAAAGGACCGCCGGCCGCCGCACCTCCCCGTTGGATTCGCCCCCGCCTATCCCAGATGGGCGGCCGGCAGGGTCACCGTGACCCGCAGGCCGCCGTGGTCGCGGTTGCGCGCCTCGACCGTGCCGCCGATGGCGGCGACATTGCGGCGCACGATCCACAGCCCGATGCCGAAATGGGGAGCCCCCGAGGGGTCGGCCGCCGGGCGGTGGCTGACATAACGCTCGAACATGCGTTCCAGCACGTCCTCCGGGGCGCCGGGGCCGCGATCGTCGATGGCCATCACCACCCGGCCGTCGCCGCGCGCCACGGTGACCGTCACCGTTCCGCCGGCCGGCGAAAAGGAAATGGCGTTCTCAAGGATGTTCTCGATCACCGTTTCCAGCAGTTCGACGCCGGCCCGCACCACGCAGCCGGGCGTCACATGATGTTCGATGGCGATGCCGCGGTCGGCCACCGCCTCGGTATAGGACGCCAGCAGGGCGGCCACCAGCTGCGACAGGTCCACCGGCTGGCGCGGCGGCCTGACCAGGTCGGCATTGACCTGATCCAGGCGGCGAGACGCCGCCACCAGGGCATCCAGGCGCTCGACCGCCGCCTCGATCAGCTGCAAGGAGCGCGACGCCCCCTCGCGTCCCTGGCCGGCCACCCCCTCGACCGTGCGGCGTAGCGGCTCCACCGCCTGGGCGATGGTGGCGATGGGAGTCTTGAAGGCGTGGGCGTTCTCCTCCGCGGCGAAGCGGAAGGCGTCGGCTGTGGCCCGCAGGTTGCCCACCATTTCGTCCAGCTCGCGCACCACCCCGTCCAGTTCCGGCACCCGGTTGACCTTGGCGAAGGGCACGGCGCCGCCATGGCCCTCGGCCACCCGCCGGGCCTGGCGCCCCAGCCGGCGCAGGTTAAGCCACAAGCCGCCGAATACCGTCAGCACCAGCACCACCAGCAGGGCATAGACCGCGGCGGCGATGTGAACCTCAGGGCTTTTCCAATAGGGGCGATCGACGAACGATCCGGCCAGCTCGGCGGCGGATTGCGAGGTGACCACCGCCCAGCACCCCACCGGCGTGGTGAAGGGGACGATGGCGGTCAGCACCTCGTCGGCACCCGAGGCGGTGGTGTAATGCAGGTTGAGGGCGCGGCCACCCTGGCACGAATCCGGTACCGCCTTCAGCACGCCGGCCATCCCCAGGCGCTCACGCTCGGCCTCGACCGCCTCGGGCGGAAGCGGCGGCACCGCGCCGACCAGATACAGGGGGCCCTCGCCGCCGCGGCGAGCGGGACGCAGCAGCAGCCGCACATTGACGCCCTGGGGTTCCAGGTCGGCCAGCACCTGCCGCGCTGCGATGACCGAAGCCTTGGGCAGGCGGCTCAAGCCTAGCGACAGGCCGCGCGCCAGCATCTGGCCCTCGACCTGCAGGCGCGACAGCAACAGGTTTTGTTTGACGCCCTCGGCGGCGGAAAACTCGCCGTAGAGGATCGCCGGGACCGCGGCGAAGGCCACCGCCACCAACGCCAGGCGCGCCGCCAGCGACCGGGCGGCGCGCGATACGCCCTCAGCCATCGGATTTCCAGCGGTAGCCGAAGCCGGCGTAATTGCCGATCTGGTCGAACTCGGCATCCACGTCGCGGAATTTCTGGCGGATGCGTTTGACGAAGGTCCGCACGTTGGCGCGATACCCTTCGGGACCGGCCCCGGCCAGGAAGCCCGACCCGTGCACCAGATCGTAGATGGTACGGTAGGGCACGTCCTCGCCGACCTTGGTGGCCAGCAGATGGACGATCTTGAATTCCGTCAGGGTCAGTTCCACCGGCCGGTCGGCCCAGGTGGCGCGGCTGGTCTTCAGCTTCAGCAACAGCGCCCCCAGCGACAGGGTCTCGGTATCGGCGACCGTGCCGCCGCGCGCCTTGGCCCCGTCGAGGATCAGGCCGATCCGCTTTTCCAGGATGGTGAAGCTGCGGCTCTTCTCGACGAAATCGACGGCGCCGGTGGCCAGGGCGGCCTCTTCATAGATCTGGTCGGTCAGCGCGGTCAGGAAGATGGCCGGCACGTCCAGGCTGGCGGCGCGGATGCGCTTCAGCACCTCGATCCCGTTCATTTCCGGCATCTTCCAGTCGAGGATCACCAGATTGGCGGCGGCGCCGGCCAGCAGGTGATCGAGCGCCGCGCCGCCGCGGGCGAAATCGCGGACATTGTAGCCGGCATCCGACAGGTTGCGGCCCAGCGATTCCCGGAACAGGTCGTCATCATCGACCAGGACCACCGCCGTCGCCATTGGGATACCTCCGGGATTTGCCACGCTCACTGCCGGACTCCTAGGTCGCCGCGCCTTAAAGAGGGGTTAGCCCTCCAGCGCCCAGCGGCCATCGGTTCGGCGGCAGACGATGCCGTGAACCCGGCGGAATCGGCCGCCGGCCAGGGTTACGGCCTCGACCTCGCGGCAAGGCCGGCCGCCGCTCATCCATGAGCGCAGGATCATCAGCCGATGGAGCACGCCATCCTCGTCGGCCCAGGCGACCAGTTGCGCGTCGGGCAGATAGGCCAGGGCGGCCCCCACGCAATCCTGGTCGCGTTCGTCCAGGCCGGCGACGAGGCTGCCGTCGCCGACCAGCGCCGCTTCGGTGCCGACCCGCGCCCGGTCACAGGTGCCGCGGTTGAGGCCGAAGGGTGCGCCGTGCGCCACCGGCAGCACGCCGGCCGCCTCGGAGGCGTATTCCAGCCGCGGCAGGGCGGCGTCGGCCGGATGGGGTTCGCCCAGCCACAACCCCGCCCAGAACGGCGTGTCGGCCCGCGCCGCCGGCCCGCTTCCCAGGACGGCGAGCAGAACCGCCGCGACCGCTGGCGCCGGACCGAACGCGCGCCGCATGACGGCTACTTCCGGCCCGGAGCGGTAACGGCGCCGATCGCCGCGCCGCCCAGGCCGCCGATCAGCGCGCCCGCCGCCAGCGAGCCGCCGGTCAGGGCGGTCAGAGCGACGCCGCCGGCCATGCCGATGGCGCCTCCCGACAGGGCGCGCTGCTGCACCCGCGTCATATTTTCGCAGGCGGTAAGGGAAAAGCAAACAATCAGGGCGGAAGCAATGGGTGCGATACGCATGATCGACTCAGCTTGGAAGGGGTGAAAGCGATTGGCGGATTTGACGACTTCTTTGGTGGTAAGATCAACCGCTCAACGGTCCAGCCGTAACTTTGCTTCCTCGCTGCCAAGATTTGGCCGGAATTTGCCGCGACGATGTCACAGATCTGGCGAGCGCGTTGCGCCTTTGGCACGACACGCGGCATACTGCGCCAGCCCGGCCGCCCCATCCCCTGACCCGCGTGACCGCATGACCCGCCGCCCGCTCCGCTCCGCCGCCTGCGCCGCCGCGTTTTCCGCCCTGCTTGCCGCCTGCTCGTTGCCGGCCGGCCGCCTGCCCTGGCCGGACGGCGACTCGCCGCCGGCCGCGCCCGTCCGGCAAGCCCGGGCCGAGCCGGCCCCCCAGCCCGACCGCGCCCGGCCCGCACCGCGACCGCGGCCAGCCGCCCCCCATACCGCCGCCAAGGCCGCGCCCGAGCATTCCCCCGCCGACCGGCCGGCGGCGACGCCCAAGCTGGTGGGCCTGTCGGAAGCCGAGACCGTGGCGCTGCTGGGTCCGCCCAGCGACCAGGCGGAACAGGCGCCGGGCAAGGTGTTCACCTACCGGATGAGCGGTTGCGCGCTGGCGGTGCATCTGTTCCCGGACATGGATGCCGGCGGCTATTACGCCCTGGACTACACGGCCGATGGCGACACCCCGCGCGACGCCTGCCTGCGCCGTGCCGCCGCGGCGCACCGCAAGGCCGCCGCCGCGGGCGGATGATCACTCGCCGACGTTCAGCAGCAGGCCGCGCTGCCGGGCGACATGCAGGGTGCGCAGGAACACCAGGATGGTGGCCAGCAGATAGGCCAGATTGAGGCCGGCCGCCCCCAGCAGCAGGTCGAGGCGCAGGCCCTGGCCGAACATCACGGCTCGCATACCCTCGAACACGTAGGCCGGCGGCAAGGCCCAAGCCACCGCTTGCAGCCAATGGGGCAGCACCGCCACCGGGTAATAGATCCCGGCCACCGGCGCCACGGCGAAGACCAGCACCCAGGCCAGGCTTTCCGCCCCAAGGCCGAAGCGCAGCACCAGCGCCGATACCCCCAGCCCGATCGCCCAGCCGGTCACCATCAGGTTGAGCCAGAAGGTCAGCAGCGGCAGGCCGAGGCTGAAGATGGAAAAATGGTAGAGGGGAATGGCCAGCAGGGCGGCCGGCAGCACGCCGATCACCGTACGGATGACGCTCATCGCCACCATCGAGGCAACCAATTCGTGCGGCCGCAACGGGCTGACCGACAGGTGGCCCAGGTTGCGCGACCACATCTCCTCGATGAAGGACAGCGACACGCCCAGATTGCCGCGGAACATCACGTCCCACAGAATCACCGCGCCGATCAGCACCCCGGAGGCACGGGCCACCCAGTCGCTGTGCCCCTGGAAGAACCGGCTGGTGAAGCCCCACACCACCATGTTGACGATCGGCCAATAGGCCATCTCGATCAGGCGCGGCCACGATCCCTTGAGGATGTATAGGTGGCGCAGCACCATGGCGCCGACCCGGCGGCCAGAGAAGCCGGTCCCAGAAAAGCCGGTCCCAGAAAAGCCGGTCATTGCGCCGCCTCCTCGTCGCGCGGCGCGCCGCCGGCCTCCGCTCCGTCCGGCGGCACCCTCTCGGCCAGCGGGCGCGCCCGGTCGCGGGCGATGTCCAGGAACACCTCTTCTAGGTTGGCGCGACCGAAGCGGCCGATCAGTTCCGCCGGCCCGCCTTCGTCGACGATCCGCCCCCGCTTCATCATCACCACATGGTCGCAGATGCGTTCCACCTCGGTCATGTTGTGCGAGGCCAGCAGGATGGTGGCGCCGCTGCGCCGCCGATAGGCGGTAAGATAGTTGCGCACCCAGTCGGCGGTATCGGGGTCGAGCGAGGCGGTGGGTTCGTCCAGCAGCAGCAATTCGGGGTGGTTGAGCAGCGACTTGGCCAGCGCCACCCGCGTCTTCTGTCCGGCCGACAGCCCGCCCACCGGCCGGTCGAGCAGCGGGGCGAAATCCAGCTCGGCCGCCAGTTCGGCCAGACGGCCGGCCGGATCGGCAACACCGTACAGGTGGGCATAGACCTTGAGATTCTGGCGCACCGTCAGGCGATGGGGCAGATCGACATAGGGGCTGGAGAAGTTGAGGCGCG